>NZ_JWMB01000107.1:0-168901 GCF_000812445.1 Cupriavidus sp. SHE
GCCGCCGCACTGGGATACGGATCGTCAGCCGCCGCGGGCTATAGCACTGCGCTGGGCCCGTATGCAACGACAACCGGCAACGATTCGGTTGCCGTCGGTGTGCAATCGAAGGCCTCGAACTTGGAAGCAACGGCCATTGGTCCCTATGCGACGACTTCCGGTGAGCAAGGTATTGCCGCCGGTTACAACGCCAAAGCCAGCGCTTTCAAATCCGCTGCGTTCGGCGCCGGTGCTTCCGCAACGGCTACCAACAGCGTCGCGCTCGGTGCGAGCAGCACCACGACGGCCGATCTGACCAAGCCTGCATACAATCCAAACGCCGCCACCGTCGCTGGTATGGCCCCGGTGGGCGAAGTGTCGGTCGGTTCGGCAGGCGCCGAACGTCGCGTGACCAACGTGGCCGCTGGCTCGGGTGATACCGATGCGGTCAACGTGTCGCAACTGAAGGCAGTGGATGGCAAGGTGAACAACCTTGACGACCGCGCCGTGAAGTACGACGTGGATCCGACGACGGGTGCGGTGAACTACAACAGCGCGACGCTGGGCGGTGACACGTACAACACGACGACCAAGCAGGGCGGCACGGTGATCCACAACGTAGCAGCCGGCACAAGCGGCGGCGACGCGGTGAACGTGGACCAGCTGAACCAGCAAGGTAGCGAACTGACTGCGAAGGGTCTGAACTTCGCGGGCAACAGTGGCGCGGCGGTTCACACGAACCTGGGCGACACGCTGATGATCGCTGGCGCAGCCACGACTGCCGGTACCTACTCGGGCAACAACCTGAAGACGGTGACCGATCCGGCTACGGGCGCGGTTCAGCTGCAGATGGCGGATGCACCGAAGTTCGGCACCGTGACGATCAACGAAGGTGGCTCGGGCAAGATCACGGGCGTGACGGCTGGCACGGATGCCACCGACGCGGTGAACGTGAGCCAGCTGACGCAGGTTGCGGATTCGTCAGTGAAGTACGACGTGGATCCGACGACGGGTACGGTGAACTACAACAGCGTGACGCTGGGTGGGGATACCTATAACTCGACGACGAAGACGGGTGGCACGGTGATCCACAACGTGGCAGCCGGCACCAGCGGCGGCGACGCGGTGAACGTCGATCAGCTCAACGCCTCGAAGACGCACTACTACAGCGTGAACGACAACGGCGTGCAGGGTGGCAACTACGCCAACGACGGCGCAACGGGTGTGAACGCGCTGGCCGCTGGTGTGGGCGCCAAGGCGACGGCCGATGGCGGCGTGGCGCTGGGCTCCGGCTCGGTGGCAAGCACGGCAGCAGGTGTGGCCGGGTTCGTGCCGCAGAGCGCAAGCACGGCGCAGGGCGCGGCGATCGCTGCGACGACCAGCACGCTAGGCGCGGTGTCGGTGGGCGATGCGGCCAACGGCCAGTTCCGCCAGATCACGGGTGTGGCAGCCGGTACGGCCGACAGCGACGCGGTGAACGTGGCACAGCTCAAGGGCGTGGACCAGAAGGTCGACAACCTGGACAACAACGCCGTGAAGTACGACGACAGCACCCACAACAGCGTGACGCTGGGTGGTGACACGTACAACACGACGACGAGGCAGGGCGGCACGGTGATCCACAACGTGGCAGCCGGCACCAGCGGCGGCGACGCGGTGAACGTCGATCAGTTGAACACGACGGTGGATGCATCGAAGACGCACTACTACAGCGTGAACGACGGTGGTGTGCAAGGTGCCAACTACGCCAACGACGGCGCAACGGGACTGAACTCGCTTGCCGCGGGCATAGGCGCATCCGCGTCGGTTGCCGGTGGCGTGGCGCTGGGCTCTGGCTCGCTGGCAAGCACCGCAGGCGGTATCGCGGGCTGGGTGCCGGTCGGTGCGGATACCACGCTGGCTAACGCGGTGATGAACACGATGGGTACGACGGGTGTCTTCGCGGTCGGTAACCCGGCAGCCGGCGTCTATCGCCAGATCACGGGTGTAGCAGCCGGTACTACGGCCAGCGACGCGGTCAACGTGGCGCAGTTGCAGGCGGCCATCAGCTCGGTCAATACGTCGACAACGCCGACCACCGATGACCGTGCCGTGAAGTACGACGGCGCGTCCGGCTCGCCGAAGGATCACGTGACACTGGAAGGCACCACGTCGACCGACGGCGGCCAGACCGGTGGCACCACGATCAGCAACGTGCACCAGGGCGATGTGTCGGCCAACAGCACGGATGCGGTCAACGGCGCGCAGTTGTACCAGACCAATACCCGTGTCGATAACCTCGAGACCACGGTCAACAACTGGGGCGACACAATCAGCAAGACGGAGGCCAACACGCGCTACTTCCAGGCCGATGGCACCAACACGGATGCTGACAAGGCGTACGTGAAGGCAGGCACGACGGGTGTGGCATCGGGCGCCAACGCGAGCGTCACCGGCAATAACGGTGTGGCGATGGGTAACACGGCGTCGGCATCGGGCAACAACTCGACGGCCATCGGTGCGAACTCGACGGCAACCCACGACAACAGCGTGGCGCTGGGCGCGGGATCGACCACTGATCGTGCAAACTCGGTGTCCGTGGGCTCCGCTGGCAACGAGCGTCAGATCACAAACGTGGCGGCGGGTACCGCTGGCACCGATGCGGTCAACGTGAACCAGTTGAACACCGGTGTTTCCCAGGCCAACCAGTACACCGACATGCGCATCAACAACGTCGAGAACTCGATGAATGTCGTGTCCCGCAAGGCGTACGCAGGTGTCGCGGCGGCAACCGCGCTGACCATGATCCCGGACGTGGACAAGGACAAGACGCTTGCGCTTGGCGTTGGTGGCGGATCGTACCAGGGGCAGCATGCCGTGGCGATCGGCGCAACGGCCCGCGTCACCGAGAACGTCAAGGTGCGCGCTGGCGTGGGCATGAGCGCTGGTGGCACCACGGTAGGTGTCGGTGGCTCGATGCAGTGGTAATCACCACCGCCCTTTACACGTAAGAAATGAGATCTCCCGCTTCCAGCCCAGTGGCGCTAAGCCTGGCTGGAGCGGGACCCAGTACTCAAGGAGTTGAATCATGAAACACTTTCACATCATCACATTGAAGGCCGCAGTCCTCGGCGCACTGATCGCAACGCTGGGCGCCTGCGCTACGCAGAGCGGCCCGACGTACACCCTGAATGCCGTGCAGCGGTCGGACATCACCGGCCAGGCCTATGAGGTGAGTTGCACCGGGCTGCTCGAAAGCTCGAAAACCTGCATGAAGGTAGCAAACGACATCTGCAAGGACGCACCGGTAGTGCCGGTTGGCTCGGTTGACGGGTACCGGTCTGGATCGCCGACCAACGACCCTCGCAAGCTGACGTTCACTTGTGGCACGCCAGCCGCTTCCAAAGCGCAGTAACCGGATCTCGAAAGTCCTCACACCAGTCCTCCAGATATATCGAGGCATAGAGGCATCGCCCCGGAGCGCATTGCGACGCAATCCGATGCTGGTCTCCGGGAACCGACGATTCGAACTTCGCTGCGAGCGCGCCTGACTCTCGTCACGGCGCGCTGCAAGTCACTCCCAGGGCCGGACGGCCACATCCACTCTCGCACAGGCTGTTCTCCGACAGCCATGACGCGGCAGCGTTGCGGGAGACGCTGTGCGTCTTTTTTGTGCATTCAGAAGTTTCCGCATTGATTTGCGGACATGTCCGTCACCGGCGTAGCAATGGCGTTCCTAGACTTCGGTCGTCAGCATCCCAATACATTGGGGCCACATGCCGATCGACGCCAGGCGTACCCAGTCGCCAATCCCAGAAGCCTCAAGCACGCCCGGCGTTGTTATCGAGAAGCACCATGTCAAACCCGAATTCCCCTTCACCGGCTGTACGCCAGGCCGTCTCTGTGAAGACGGCGTACCCCCTTTGGCAAAAGATGTGGCGGGTGATCGGCGCGATGCTCGCACTCGTCTTCCTGGCACTTGGCACCGCCCATCCCGCGCAGGCGGAACTCCGCCGTGATCTGGCCATGCCATCTCACCCGTTGACATTGAAGACAAGCATCCGGGTCAATGGCGCGTCTTCACCCGCACCCGTGTCATCGCCACTCCAGAAGCCGAAAGACCCGATGCTGCTGCGCATCGGCGTGATGGCAAACGGATTGCCACCGTTCGATCTCGTTGGTATTGATGGCAACTACGAGGGCATCTCCGCCGACTATCTCGCGATGATCGCCAGCACGCTGCATGCAAAGGTCGAAGTCCGCGCGTACACCACCCGAGATGCCGCGCTCTACGACCTTTCCCACAATGCCATTGACGTGGTCGCAACCGATCCGGGCCAGACGGGACCGGCACAAGGCGCCATCGGATTCACGCCGAACCAGATCATCGAGATCGCAACCCGCAGTACGGCGCACAAGCTGGTTGGGAATCAGACGCTTGGATATGTGAATGGCCAGCTGGATCCTCAAGCCATCCTGGCAGCCTACCCTGGGCGCAAACTGCAGTCCTATGCCACCCTGCTGGACGCACTGACGCAGCTGTCGCTTGGCGCAGACGTCGTGCTGTTGTCAAACGCCACGGCTGCCAGCTATATCACCGCGCAGTATGGCATCCCGAACCTGGTCGCGGTGAACGTCTCGCGACTCTCCGTCGGCGACCTGTCGTTCCTCGTCCGGGACTCAGCGCTGCGCGCGCGGTTCGACGCGGCAATCCACGCAATTCCAAAGCCCACGCGTCTGGCGATCTCGACCCACTGGGTGCCCACGACATTGATGCCGCACTTCGACAAGGCCCTGAACCTCACCGCGGAAGAAAGCGCATGGATCGCCACGCATCCCGTGGTTCGATACCGCGCTACCAATGACCGGGTTCCGTTCGTGTTTTCCGACGAGCATGGCGAATCGGTGGGACTCAGCGTGCAGGTACTCGACAAGATCGAAGAGCGCACGGGGCTGCGATTCGAGCCTGTCCGCGCCGATGGCAATAGCGACCCCGACCACGCAACCACACCCACGATTCAGCCAATCGTGCCAGTTGATGGTCCCTCCGTGCGTACCGACGGCCTGACCATCACAGAGCCCTACTTCCAGGGGTACTGGGCCATCGTGGCGCACGTTCGGCAACACGGGATCAACAACATCCTGGATCTTGCCGGCAAGCGCGTTGCCGTCGTGTTGCCCAACCCTATCATTGACCGGCTTCGCGCAACCGTGCCGCTCCAGGTTGTCAAGGCCGGGTCATATCGTGACGCCTACCGCATGGTTGCCACGGGCATCGCCGATGCGACGCTTGGCAACATGATGACCGCCAACTACCTGATACGCGAGTCCTATCCCGAAGCACTTCGGATTGTCGCGCCCATCAGTGGCTCGCCACTCAATGTTGGCATTGGCGTTCCCGCCGATGAGCCGATGTTGCTGGCCATTCTGAACAAGGCGTTGCTCAGCCTGTCGCGGGAGGACATCAACGCCTTGCGTCTGCGCTGGTCCGAGCCCCGCAGCATTGCAGGTAGTGCGGAGACCTTGCCCTCCTGGGCGTGGTTCAGCCTGAGCGCGGGCCTGGTGTTGCTGGCGATATCGCTGCTGTGGTCGCAATCACTGCGACAGCAGATCCAGCGCCGCCGCCGCATGGAAACCGTCCTCCAAGAGCAGCTTGCCTTTCAGACTTCCATCCTCGACGCCATTCCGCAGCCGATCTATCTGCGCGATGCCGACCTCAGGCTCATGACCTGCAATGCGGCATTCGAGCGTGCCCTCGGCTGTGGCCGCAAGCAGATGCGTGGGCGCACGATTGACCAGATGCCGCTGAAGCTTGGCGACATCCCGTTGAGCATGCAGACCTATCGCAAGGTCCTGGCGACTGGCGAGGCGGCCACGCTCGACCGATCCCTCATGATCGAGGGCAAGGAACGCATCGTGCTGAACTGGGTGGAACCACTTCGCAATGCCACGGGCGGCGTGGTGGGCATCATCGGCGGATGGATCGACATGACCGAACGCCAGCAAATGGTCACCGAACTGGCTTCCGCCAAGGACCGCGCCGAGGCCGCCAATCGTGCAAAGAGCGCATTTCTGGCATCCATCAGTCACGAGATCCGCACACCGATGAACGCCATCCTGGGTATGCTGGAACTCACGCTTCAGGACAAGCGCCTGCCTGACGACGACCGCCTTCAGGTGGAAACCGCGCAGGAGTCCGCAAAATCGCTGGTCGGGCTGATCGATGACATCCTCGACGCGTCGAAGATGGAAGCCGGCAAGTTCGTGCTGTCGCCTCAGCCAGCGCCACTGCGCCAGCTCATCGGCGACGTCACGAGCCTCTTCGGGCTGGCAGCGTCGCGCAAGGGCGTCCAGCTTGAAGCCATCGTCGATGATGCCGTGGCCCCTTGCCACATGGTTGACCCGCTTCGTTTCAAGCAAGTCCTCAATAACCTCGTGTCGAACGCGGTGCGCTTCACCGACCGCGGCTCGGTGGTGATCCGGCTCGGCGCCACCAATCTCACGGCGGATCGTCAAAGCCTGACGTTCTCGGTCAGCGATACCGGCACCGGGATTCCTGAAGATGGATTGAAGAAACTATTCCAGCCATTCACGCAGATCGGCGACACCAAGCGTTCCGCCGGAGGTACGGGATTGGGTCTGTCCATTTGCCAACGGCTGGTGACCAAGATGCACGGCACGATCGGCATCACCAGCGAGGTAGGCAAAGGCACGACGGTCACCGCGACGATCGAGTTGCCAATCGCCGCCGAAGTCGCGCCGGTCCTGCAATCGGATCAGAGACATCAGCCCGCCTCCAAGCCCGGCAAGGCACTGCGCGTCCTCATCGTCGATGATCATGCGCCAAACCGCATCCTGCTGCAGCGGCAGCTGGAGAAACTCGGCCATCGCCCGTTCAGCGCAAGTGACGGATGCGAGGCGCTTGAAAAGCTGGCGGACGCTACCTTCGATTTGATCATCTGCGACTACTCCATGCCCAACATGGATGGCCCCACGCTGACGCGAACGATCCGTTCGAGTAATTTGCCATATCGCATGCTGCCAATCCTGGGCTATACGGCCAGCGCTCAACCGGAGATTCGTGCGCACGCAATCGAATGCGGCATGGATGCCGTGATGATCAAGCCTGTCGACATGGCCACACTGGAGACAACGCTGGCGGCAACCATCAACCGCCGTGGGCACCCAGGGCTGCCTGGGTTGCCAGGGCTCGCGCTTGCGCTTGCGCCTTGCGGCAAATCGGTACTCGCGGCATGATTCCAGCTACCATTCGCGCGCCCCGGTCATCGGAAATGACACCCAGCTTGCTGGCTATCACCGAACGAGTCACTTCTCAGTCAATGGCATCCACGGCACAGGAAGCGCCCCGTCCCGGGCACGACGCCCTGGGTCAGGTTCACACATGGCTTCGCGAAGGGGCGCTGCTACAGGCCGCGCATTGGATACGAGACTGGCTAAAAAGAACGCCGGATTCCATGGATGCGATCGTTGCGCAGGCCGCGCTGCACGTGGAACTCGGCGACACGGCAAGCGCAAGAACCGCCCTTGAACAGGTACTTGCCACGCTCCCGGATCATTCGCGGGCGCTGGCTGGCATGGCTCATCTGGCCCTGTGCGCCGGAGATGCGAAGTCGGCCGTGGACTGGTTTCAGCAAACCGGCCCGGAAGCACTTGATGAAGCTGAATTGTCCGATTGGTGCGAGGCACTCGCGGCAACGGGCGACCTGACGCGCGGTGCGGACATTGCCAGGCATCTTTGCGAACGCGCACCCAAAGCCGCGACGTCCTGGTTTCAACTCGGGCTCACCCTGCATCACAGCGGCTTCCACGAGCAGGCACTGGATGCCTATGCCAAAGCACATGCGCTAGACCCTGACCTCGACAATCTCTGCAACAACATCGGCGCCGCATATTTGCAATCAGGCCGGACCGAAGAAGCCATGGCACCGATCGGTCGGGCCATCGAACTGAAGCCTTCCAATCCCCTGGCGTGGATCAACCTGTCGGATGCCTTGCTGAAACTGCGTCGCCCGGATGACGCCGCGTTGGCGGCCCGGCGCGCCTGCGCCCTGGCCCCAACGATGCCGCTCGCCTTGCAAGCGCAGTCAAATGCGCTCAAGGAGCTTGGCCAATGGGCAGATGCGCTGGCCCTGATGGAGAAGGCAGCGATGCAGGCGCCAGTTTCGGGCGGCATCATCTGGAATCTCGCCATGCTGCAAATGCTGCACGGCGACTATCGCAATGGCCTGATCAATTTCGAACACCGCTGGGCTTCGCCAGAACTGGAGGGAACATTCCCGGATCTGAAGGCACCGATCTGGCGTGGCGAATCCCTCGCTGGCAAGACGCTGTTTCTGTGGGGCGAACAGGGCTTCGGTGACGCGATGCAGTTTGTCCGCTTCGTTCCCGGGATTGCGGAGCTGGTCAGACAGCAAGGTGGACAGTTGCACTACTGCTGCTTCTCGAAGCTTCATACCTTGTTCTCGCGCAGTCTTGCGGACGTGATCCCGGAGGTCATCCCGCATGACACTCCCAGTCTGCCCCGCTTCGACTATCACCTGCCGCTTTGTAGCGCGCCTCTAAGACTTGGCACCGAGCTGGATACGTTGCCCGCCGATGTGCCATATCTGCGTGCGGACGCTGCCGCCGCAAGCGCGTGGGCGCAACGCCTGTCGGCGTCTGGCAAGCTCAACGTCGGCGTGGTCTGGAGCGGCAGCCGTGGCCACCAGCGCAATCCGCTTCGCGCGGTGCCTGTCGCTGAGCTGGCCGGTGCGCTCCGCGACCTTCCCGGCATCGAGTTCCACAGCATGCAGATCGATGGGGTGGCGGAACTGGCAAGCGTCCCCGATTTCGATATCCGTGATCACACCGCGGAACTGCGTAGCTACGACGACACCGCCGCACTGATTTCCAGTCTTGATCTCGTGATAACAGTGTGCACGTCCGTCGCGCACCTTGCGGGCGCCCTCGGCAAACCGACCTGGGTGATGCTCGACGTGAACGCTTCCTGGCAATGGCTGCTGGGTCGATCGGACAGCCCGTGGTATCCAACCACCAGACTCTATCGGCAGGTGACGTATCGCGACTGGCAACCTGTCCTGGAACAGGTGCGTGCCGATCTGCTAGGTCTGGCTGGCGGCATTCCGGCGGCGGACGCCAACTGAGTCGCTGCCCCGCCAGCTTGGCCGCGTGGTACGGCTAGTCCGGTACAGCGGCCAGCGCCGCAAGAAGGCGTTGAATCGCCTGTGTCAGCAATGGCACCAAGGCAGTGACCGTATCACCGTCTTGCCGGATCGAAGCGGTTTCAATGGCCTGGCAGACCGCCACCGTAGCTTGGCAATCCAGCATCCGGGCGGTTCCCTTGATCCGGTGCGCCATGGCCCGCGCCTGATCCCAATCGAGAGCATGGCAAGCGGCCGAAAGTGCCGCGAGGTCCTCGGTATTGGTGAGGACAAGGCTTTGCACCAACTCCATACGAATATCGGCGTCGCCCCCGGTCAGGGCATCGAGTGCTGGCCACAGGCGTTCTCCATCGGCCGCCGAGAATGGCACGAAGCCAAGACCAGCAAACGTTTCCGCAATCACCACCGTGCCTGCGTGGAGGGGAAGCACCGCATCGATAGACGGGGGCAACTGCGCCGGAATATTGCCGGTATCACACATCAGCAGTCGCAAACAGGGAGGTGAATGAACGGACAGGCAAGCCTGCGATGCCGCTGATAGCGGCCACCGAACGACGACGACGTCCGCGGCATCCGTGGATGCCGCAGCGCTTGCCGCTTCTGTGAATAGCCCCAGTGACGTCAGCCTTGCAGCGAGTTCATCGCGCTCCGCGCCACTCCATTCCTCACCTGAGATGATCACCCGTGACATAACGACACCTCATCTCAAGGTGCAATATTGCAGCGCCGCGCAAAATCGATCAGCTCCAGCAACGTCGTGACGTGTAACTTTTCCATGATGCGCGTCTTGTGGCTACTCACGGTCTTGTTACTGATGAAGAGCGAGTCTCCAATGGCCTTGTTCGACATTCCCTTGCTCAGCATCTGCATGATCTGAATCTCCTTGTCAGTCAGTTGCTGCAGCAGTTCGCTATCTTCGCGGGCCTTGCCGGGCACGGCACCGGATTCAACCACCTCGGCGGGAAAGAGCGTATAGCCTGCCAGGACAGATTCCACACAGCGCATGATGTCCGTCATGTCCTGCATCTTGCTGACGAAGCCCTTTGCGCCCACCTGCATGGCGCGAGGAGCAAAGGTCATCGGATCCTGCCCCGAAATCACAAGCACCCGGATACCGGGCTGGATGGCCTTTAGGCGAGGGATCACCTCAAGCCCATTGATCTTCGGAATATCGAGATCGAGGATAACCAGATCGGGCTTGCACTGCCGCACAACGTCGATCGCCGCCTGGCCATTGTCGGCTTCCAGCACGGATGAAACGCCGAGCACTTGCGATAGCTGCGTCTTGATAACGAGTCGGACTGCTGGGTGATCGTCGACAATGAGGACGGTAATCATCTTTGACTTCTCCATACCTGTAAGGTGGTTCGATGACTGATTGAACCACGGGAAAATTCGTAGCTTCCCTATGGATTATTGTCATTGCCATACGCTATGGCCGCATCGAGAAGATTCCGCAATTGCACTAGGATAACTCCGAGTTTTCGATTCATGTGCATTGCTGCAGCGCAGCATATCGCATCCGCGCGCCTCGAAAGGCGGAATGATGCCCAGCGCGATGGGCCGCCGGACTTAATCGTACGACACCAATAGAAAGATGCAGGCAACAAGAACGACGAGACTGATTGCGGCGATGAAACAGGAAGCGATGAAAACCATGGCGACGTGCAGTGATATGGCGCCATGATTCAATAAGCACCAATTCTCTGTCGAGACGATATGGCTCGCCGAACGAGCCGATCACTCTTGAAATCCTGCCTGAATTCTCTGCATCGAGAATTCGTCCCTGCGCAAGATAGGCGCCCTCCACAACCCGTGCCGCAACGCCGTCACATGTGCCGGAGCGATCATATCCCTCGCGCTCCAGATTAACGGCAGCTTACTCACGACAATGGCGCACCCGCCGCTTGTGCCGAGCAGTTTTCATTTAGGAATATTCCACTCTTATTTTCCGATGTTTCCTTGCCCAGTCGATCATGGCAAGCGTCGATACTTGCCCTGCACTCACATGTCCGGCGACAGGTGCGTGATCTGGCATTTGCATTTGAATCAACGGGCAACGAAGGGGGAAAGACGCATGGCCACTGGAATCAAGCAGCTTCATTCCACTCCAGGCAACCCAACGACGCCCAGCCTAGGTACAGGCACAGGCACCCAGGGCACAGCGCGGATGATCCGCCCGAGCAACGTGAACTACGATCTCGAGGAGCTTTCCGCCGCGCTGCACTATAACGACGAATGGCTTGGGCGTGCGAAGGTGGCAATCGAGGTTCTGGACCAATCAAATGCCCATACCGCCTATGCAAGAGTGATCTTCTTCGACAAGGAACGCGCCGCACTTTGCTTCCACCTTGCGGCGGATATTTTCCGGTGCGCACAATTGACGCGCGTCGTACACCGCGCACTAGGCGCCAGCTTCGAGCGGGTGGTGCCGCCGTCGCTGCTGATCGATGTGGGCCCAATTGCCCATCCCGACGCTGCGCTTGCCGGGTCACCAACAGTGCTGGCCGATCTGACCGCTTCCGTGTCAATGCTCGCCAACTCCACAACCGAAGCGAGCTGGCGACAGGCAGCGGTTTGTGCCTATGTAGTGGCGTTCAGGCTTGCCCGTAAACTCATCACCGCGATCTGCCCGCCAACGCCCAATGTATTGGACAGTCCATTGGACACTGCCATCTGGCAGTTACGGATGCACCGGTCGCCGGAAGCCCGGGCACTAGCCGAAGCGCTGGCTTCCATGCAGGTCACCTACAGCACAGCAGCCTTTGACTTCGACGCCCCGTTTCCACAAGACCAAGCCTTGCTCCAGAGCGAGGCCATGAAAGCATTTCAGGCGGATCTTGACGCATTCCAGGCGACCGCTGCCTAACGCACCCCCGACTTACTCCTTGCCTGACATTATCCGGACCGGTTCCAGAGCCACGCTATGCGCTTCGGCTGTTCCTTAGTCCATAGCCCAGGCCGCCAGCGAACAACAGCAGCAATGCCAAGACTGGGGAGATCGCACCGCCGCCGCCTGAACCTCCGGCCTGGGAGGCCATGCCACCCGTGCCCCCACCCGCCGGCGGCGGAGAGGCACCAGAATCGCTCCCACCTGGCGAGCCGTTACTGGTTTCACTGCTGCCCGGCGACGCGGATGCAGGGGCGGTCGCGGCAACAGTCACCGTATCGGTCGCCACACTGCCTGCGTCATTGCGGATCGTCGCGACAAAGCTGTATGTGCCGGCAGTTGGCAATACTGCTGTCGCGCCGCTGCTGTCCGAAGTCACTGGCGTGATCGACACTGCCGGGCCCGCCGTTTGCGACCACTGGATAGTGGCCCCGCTCACTTTGAAGCCTGGTGCTCCCTTCGCGTAAAGGGTAAGTGTTGCTCCGGGTTGCACAGTGTCGGCACTTGCCGCGACATGCACGACTGGCTGCCCAGACAACAGCGCCAGCGCAGAATCCGCATCGAGCATGCCTGCTCCGCACGTGCCTGGACGGCTCTGGCACCAGGATCCAGCAGGAAACGGGCGTGCCGATTGCGTAAGCAATGATGCGATGTCGTCCGGCGTCAACGAAGCATTCTCCGACAGCAGCATTGCGGCAACGCCGGTCACATGAGGTGCCGCAATGCTGGTCCCGGTTTTGAGCCCATATCCCGATCCGGTTGGTGTGGTCGTGCCCAGATTCACTGTCGACAATACGCTCAACTGACTGCCCGTCATCAGCACGCCCCTCCCCCCGCCCGGCGCGCTCAGCATTGTTCCGGTACCGACGTTGGCATAGTCCGCGCTGTCGCCCTCTGGCGTGTGCGCGGTTACCCCAATGACCCCAGAGCAATTCGCGGGAGCACCCGCGCCCATGGCCGCATCATTTCCCGTTGCCGCCACGATCACCACGCCGCGCGCGCGAACATCGTTGACTGCCTGCTGCAACGCCGGACCGCATGGGCTGTAACCACCCAGGCTCAGGTTGATGACCTTCGCTGGCTCAGCATTCAGTGGCACGCCGGGGACTGCGATACCCGCTGCCCAGCGCATTGCGTCAATGAGATCCGAAGTCACGCCACCGCATCGGCCCAGCACCCGCGCATTCGAAATCCTGGCAAACGGCGTAATACCTGCGATGCCCAAGCCATTGCCGCGCGTGGCGGCGATGATGCCGCTCACATAGGTGCCATGCCAACTGCTTGGAACCGCAGGACCACAAAGATCGGGGTAGTTTGTCGCATCGTCCACCGTGACCCAGTCTCCCGGATCGGAGGGGTCGGCATCCCGGTCAGCAATGCCATCGTTCTTCACGAAGCCGGCCGGCAGGAATTTTCCGGTTTTTGCATCGGCTGTCGTCGTCAATGTCTCAGCAGTCAGGAAGTCGTAGCCCGCGGCAAGACGAGAGGTATCCAGATCCTCGTGAGCAGTAATACCGGTGTCGACGACAGCCACCGTCACACTGCCACCGGTTGGCATGCGCTGCCACGCAGCGAAGACATCCGCCCCGCCGCGCGACGAGGTAGCTGGTGACAGGTTCCATTGCTGCGACAGGTAGGTATCGTTGGCTGGCACGCCAGCCAAGTGAATGCGGTAGTCGACGTCGACATAATCGAACGCACCCGTGGCCCTGAGCCGCTGTGCCACTGCGGCGGCGTCACTTGCCGTCAGCGGCGTGCTCAACCGAAGTATGCGCGCGCCTCCGCTCATGACCCGTTTGGATGTCAACGGTTGCAGCGCCGCTGCCGACCACTGCTGGACGCGTCGCATCTCATCCCCGCCGCCGTTAATGGCCGCGGCTGATCTGATCGCGCCGGACTCCTTGACGATCAACTGCACAACTGGCGCCGATGGCACCTCGGACGGGTTCCGTTTCTGCGCATGGGCATGTGAGACGGCGCCGAACATGACGGCAACCAAAGGAAGCGTCGTCGCCAACGACCACCGCGTCCGCGCGACCCACGCTCGCGGCGGTCCGAACTCGGATTCAGGGGCTGCGGTTGGCATAGGGAAATTTCCGAATTAGGATTTTTCCGAATCCTAATGCAGACATGTCCGAATGCGTGCCGCAATATCACAATTTATTACTATGGAGCCTATTCACGGGCATCCATGCAAAAAGGCCACGGCATATGCCGTGGCCTTTCCGATCTGGTAGATGCGGAGTACCTATCCAGGCACTCCACGATCTTCAGGACACAATCACGTCATCAGAACTTGTGACGGATGCCGACAACGGCGCCGAACTGGTTCTGGCCATTGATCGGCTGATCGGCATTGCTCACGCCAACTACCGACACGATGCCCCGGTCGCTATCCTTCTTGTTAATGGCATAGGCCATGTTCAGATAGAGATCGGTACGCTTGGACAACGCGTAATCAGCCGAAGCCACCAGCGTCCAAGGATCAGCCGAAGTCTGGTGGAAGGCCTGATAGTAAACCGCGCCGGTCAACGACAGAGCCGGTGTCACCTGATAGCCCAGGCCCGTCCACCACAGATTCGAACGTACGTGGTTGTCGGCCATCGTCTGGTTTGCCCAACGCCAGCCACCGAACACCTTGGCCGGACCAAACATATAGGTGCCAGCAATCGTTGCACGCTGGATCTTCGCACCCGTGTCGGCAATACCAGGCATCCAACCCAAGCGTACCTGATCATACACAGCGCCAACCGACAGCGGGCCAGTAGCGTAGTTCAGGCCGGCCGAGTACTCAGCGCCGCGGCTGGTTTGGCCAGGGACTTCTTGGCCGTTGTAGCGGAAGCTATACAGTGCGGAAGCCGTGACGCCTCCAAACGTACCGACATACTTGATCGCATTGTCGGCACGGCTTGCAAACGCACCGTCCTGTCCGATGATCGAGTAACGCGTCGCAATGGCCATCGGATCATAGTTCAGACCGAAGTCATACAGCAGCGTCTGTTGGCGACCCAGCGTCAGGGTGCCGATGCCATCCTTCTGCAAGCCGACGAATGCCTGACGATTGAACATGCGGCTCGAGTCGGCGCCACTGCCGGTGTCGATGTTGATACCACTTTCCAGCGTGAAGATGCCTTTCAGGCCGCCACCCAGATCTTCGGTGCCACGCAGGCCCCAACGCGATCCTGAGAGGTTGCCTGACGACATGCGAACCGTGCTGTTGTCGCCACCAGCATGGGTCAGGTATTCGATACCGACATCCGCTACGCCGTACATCGTCACGCTCGATTGTGCAAAGGCACCTGTCGACGCCAAGGCAACGACCGCAGCGGTGAGCATCTTGATTTTCATACTGAATTCCTCTTCCGTGGATTAACGTCACAAGGTGAACATGCAACGATGCGAATTATCTTTGGATCACCATCGACAAGAAATAGCTAAAAGACCGGTTCGACACTTGCTCGTCTTTCCATTGACTTCAATTTTCTCCTTCTAAAACAATCATCTACGATCATAAAAAAGACAGGCTGCGAGATTTCCTGTAGCTTTATAAGAAGCTTCCCGGCATATTTGGGAAATTAGCGTTATGTGCGCGAGACCATGGCAAACCGATAGTGTTGTGAACTGAGTACGGTTTCTGCTCAGAAATGAAATTCCCAGCGACTGCAGTTCACCCCGCTTGAACGGTTTCGCCACCCGTCGCATGATTTCTGTACGCACGCGTGCGCTTATCCACGCCTTCGATGCTTGTTGCGTTGAAATCAGAATTTTCCGACGACGAATCGGCCTTCTTCCTAGATCAGCGTTCGCTTTGGTCGTTAGACTTAATCTGCGCTTAACGATCAGTTCGCTTTTGGGATAACCATCCAATCCGAAACTCCGCACGAGCTGATCAAGCTGATAGGTGCTTCGTAAAAAATGGGCTGCTCCATGGAACGCGACGCCTGCGATGATTCGAAGTCTTCGCCGCATCCACCGCCCTCGTCGTCGATAGCAATGGATACGTCGAATTTCCTCCAGATCATTGATGATCATCGTGGTCATCCAGTCTTCGTCGTCATCCCCTACGCCAGCTATGCGGTCCAGTTGGGAGTCGACCGGAATCTTGTGCCCGACGTGGTATCTCGAAAGGTGCTCGTGGATGGCATCACACCGGTTCGCGCGTGGCGCGAGTATTTTGGCCACACACAGAAGGTGGTTGCGGCACGCCTAGGAATAAGCCAGCAGGGCTACGCCCAACTCGAGAACAACGAAGCGTTGCGCAGATCGTCGATCGAGAAGCTGGCGACAGCGCTTGGCATCGCGCCTGATCAGATTGCCAGTCTGGATCGCCTTGGCGCATGACCCGCTCACGACGCATTCCTTCTCAACCTCGCCGCATCACCGCGCCTCAACCGGAATTTCCATGACTTCGCGATTAGAAAAGCTCGAACATCGAATTGCCGCCCTTGAATCCGAGATTGATCGGTTGAGTCGGACTCAGAAAACCGGACCTAACTCAGACGATCTGGAGCTCGTCATCGGCTTTGTCCAGGGCCTAAGCTGGATGCTTGAAACCCATGTCCGCGTGCAGGCGGAGTATGACCAGAATGTGATCAACGAATTCGCTGCAGTACTCCTGTATGAGTCCGAGCGATTGCACCCCCATGTTCCGCATCGCGACAGCATTGCGATGACATTGCGCCTGATGGCCCATAGCCTGACAGATTCGAGATCGGATTCCGGCGCGTTCCTACGGAGCATGCCTGCGCCTGGTCAATCACATCACTGAGTTGCGGTCCGCTCTGACCGTGTCAGAAGACAGAGGCACATGGCATGCCGATCAACTCGCGACCATGTTGCATATCTATCACTTCTGTAATTCTTGATTTTCAACTAGCATCATGAAGTGCCGCCTCCAATCGTCGGGGACGGTGGTTGTCCTATTGACACTGCCTGGGACTTCGTGACGCACCATGCTCCATCTTTCGGCGGCCTATTTCGTTACTCCGCTTGCCCTACTCGCTGCAATGATGCTCGTAGTGGCACGTTGCTGGCGCAACGCCAGACAGGCAAGCGCCGAGGTGGCAGAACTCAAGTCAGAGCAAGCCATTTTCCAGTCGTTGCTGGACTCCTCGCCCAATCCGGTACTAGTGGTGAGCCACGAGCACCGCATCCTCAAGGTCAGCGAACCTTACGCCAAGCTGTGCGACGTCAGTACCGAAGATCTCGTCGGGAAGCCATTGGTCCACAGTCACACGACAAGCCGCTTTCGCGATCTGGGTGGTCTACTGGAACTCACCCTGCTCAGAATGGACGGCAATGAACGCTCCGATCTCATCACTCTCGGTATTCCGGAGGAAACCGTACGCACATTCAGGGTGAACGCCAAACAATGCAGATCGGAAGATGGCGTGTTCTCCGGTATCGCGATAGTGCTGACGGATATCAGCGAACAGGTGGCAGCGCAGCATCGCGTCGATCAGACTTCCGCAGCCATGGATGACATCACTGAGGCGCTATCGGTGACATTCTTCCAGCTCTGCCGCGAATCGAACGGCCATATCTGGCTTCCCTGGGTGAAGGGGATGCAGAACACCACGCTGAGCTGGTCGGCCGAGAGAATGATGCGCGACGGCGGTGGCATCCTTCCGAATCTCGACGCCTCTGAAAAGACACTATTCATTGGGGTAGTAGACCAATCCATCGCGACTCAGCAGCCGATGGATGTTACCGTGCACCTCACCCCGGATAACCGGTGGGTACACATCGCCAGTGGCAATCCAAGAGTTGGCCCCAATGGCGCAACACTCTGGTATGCCTATGCGATGGACGTAACCGAGATGCAGCGCTACAACACGCTGCTGGCTACGGCCAGTCGTGAAGCCGAAGCGGCGACGGAAGCCAAGTCCCGTTTTCTGGCCGCTATGAGTCATGAAATTCGCACGCCGCTGGCCACGGTCATTGCCTCGCTGGACCTGCTGCGCGAGAGCGAACTGTCCACCCACCAGCGGGAAGAACTGGATCTGGCCGATCATTCGGCCAAGCTTCTCCTGGAGATTCTCGGCGATATCCTCGACTTTTCCAGGATCGAAGCAGGGGAGATGAAGCTTGAACAGGCGCCGATTGACCTGCGACTGATCATCGAGGATGTTCTGCGCATCCAGGCGCGCCAGATCGAAAAGAAGGGCGTGATACTCGACTTCTACGCGGAAGCGGGGCTGGCCGCGACGTTGCTTGGCGATGCAGTGCGGCTCAGGCAGATCGTGCTCAATCTCGTAGGCAATGCTACAAAATTCACGCTTCAAGGCAGCATCGTCGTTCGAGCATTGTTAATAGCGGACGATCCCGAAACACAGACGATTCAACTGGAAGTCAGCGACACTGGTATCGGAATCCCTGCGGAGAAACAAGCCGCTCTCTTCAAGGCATTTTCTCAGGCTGATGTCTCCACAACGCGCCGATTTGGCGGCAGTGGTCTGGGGCTGTCGATTTGCTCCAGGCTCGTTCAGGCCATGGGTGGGACCATCGTCTTGACTAGTACGCCAGGTGTCGGCAGCACGTTCCGCGTGGAATTGACGCTGCCCGTCGTCGAGCGCAGCACGCGAATGGTGGAGTTTGCGGAAAAACACATCGCGATTGATGTGTCGCGTGCGGATGACGCAGCAGTGTTTCGTGAGCACGCTGTTGCCCTCGGTATGCAGCTTGCACCCCTTGATTGCCTGAATCCTTCCGATATTGCGGTGATCGATGAAGACGCCAGTTCAGACAAAGTGCCTGCGGGCGTGCTGACCATCCCTTACGGGAGAAAGCACGGCAATCTGTCTGGCCCACCCATCTGGTGGAGCGAGTTTCGAACGGCATGTTTTGATGCGGTTCTCCGCGACCTGCATCGGTTTCCCGCAAATGGTCAAGATGCCACGGCAACACCACCGATCTCGGATTCGCTGGCGGGTCTGACATCTCTACCGATTCTCGTCGCGGAAGATCACACACCATTTCAGATCGTTATTCGCAGGCAGATTGAGAAGCTTGGTCTGGCATGTGACGTCGTATCCGACGGAAAGGAAGCGCTGGCTGCGATTCGCAACAAACAATATGGCATGATCCTGACCGACTGCCACATGCCATATATGGACGGCTACGAACTCACCAGCGCGATTCGGGCATCCGAGGCTCAAGGTCAACGGCTCCCGATTATCGCGCTGAGCGCGGATGCTTCGGATGAGCAAAGACTCCGCGGCCGTGCCACGGGCATGGACGACTTTCTGCTCAAGCCTCTCAAACTCCCGGAGCTACGCGCGTGCATCCAGCGGTGGGTGCTTCGCTGATTCCCGCTTCGTTGCTTCCTGCTTCTTCGCGCCCACCGTCCCGGTTGACTGCGACGGCGCGACGGCCGCGCGCCGTCGCATCACATCCATGGTCCGCATACGCTTCCACTCGAAGACGCCATTTCGGAAGAAGTCGCCATTGAGCTGCGTGTGTCGGATCAGATAGTTTCG
This sequence comes from Cupriavidus sp. SHE, assembly GCF_000812445.1. Lineage (NCBI taxonomy): Bacteria > Pseudomonadati > Pseudomonadota > Betaproteobacteria > Burkholderiales > Burkholderiaceae > Cupriavidus > Cupriavidus sp. SHE. Next base: position 19,509 of record NZ_JWMB01000107.1, read on the forward strand.
ATAGCGGCGGTACAGATCCTTGTCCATGCGGAAATCAAGGGCATCACTCCAGAACGAGTCCAGACCGCCCTGATAGCTCATGCCGGGCAGCGCGTACGAGGCATCACCAAGTACGGCAACAGGCAATCCATGGTTCATCGCCGAAAGTCCAACCGTACTGTTGATCAACACCACGCCGCTGGCGTGGTCCAGCAGCGTAGGCAAATGCTGGTCATGAATGTAGTGCAGACGACCCTGCACACCATAGCGCTCAGCTAGCGCGCGAATCAGGACGGAGTAATCGCTATACCCGCGATCCATCGGGTGATGCTTGAGTACCAGGTAATGGTCCGTAGGCGCATGGCGGGCAAATGACGCCACGACACGCTCAACAAAGTGCGACACCGAATCAAAATCAGAATGCACACGCACCTGGAAGTCGGTACCGACCTGCAACGGTACAAGATAGAACCGACCCGCTTCCACTCCACAAAGGAAGTCCCCATAGCGACGTTCGCGCATCCGGTAACGCAGCTTGCGCACCGGGCTTCGAAGCCACGGCAGCAGCTCGCTCACACCCAAAGGACGATGATGGCGATAGTGTCGATAGAACGGCCGCATCAGAATGGATGCCGTGTAGTAGAACGTAGCCCAACACGCGGCATACCAGAACGTATTGCCGACAGGCTTCTCGACCGGAAGCTCCATATCCGGCAGCGCATTGTAGAAGGCGGGATCGCGAGGCGCGGGCGAATGATTGTTGACGCCGGAGCGCTCCAGGGTTACGAAGTCCGGCCTGACATAGCCTTCCTCGAACACCCATACCTCGGCGCCGCGCTCACGCGCTATGGCCTGCACGGGTCTGTGAATCTCGCGGCAGTCTCCAAACAGGAAAACTGTGTCGATCTGCAGTTCGGACATCAGCCGTGACAGCGCCGATGGCCACGCCTCCATCGTGCCCCGATAGCGAATGGCACCTCTCGCATAGAAGAACTGATCGCCACCATTGAAGTTCACCTTGTGCACGCTGGCAGCGCCCGCCTGAAGTAACGCGCGCGCCAGGCGTCGGAAGAACGGACCCATCGGTCCTTGCAGCAGGAGCACACGTGCGCCTGCGAATTTTTGCCAGCCACCCGGAATCATCGCCGCCCCAACAACGCACGCAGCGAGAGCCTCAGCATCGCACGCTGCGCTATCCGCAGCAGACGCTTGGGCGAGCTTTCAGCATGACGCTGGTCGCGCCGCGCTATCAGCATGTCCAGCGCGTCCTCGGCCTGCATCGCCCTCCCCGTACCCGGATCGACGTAGCGCGGATACAGAATCAGGGCACCCGCCACCAGTTGATCAAGGCTCAGCATTCGCGTTCGCCTGGGGTGCGGCAGCGCATCCTGCGTCAGGCCCCAACCTGCGTAGAAAGGCTGACCATAGGTGAACACCCGACGCCCGCGCAGCAAGGCTTCGAAGCCCGACAGCGAAGTCAGCACGTGCACTTCGTCAACCTGCTCCAGCAGTCGGTCCATGGAGACACCAGTCACGACCTCGTCACACCAGCGTCGTGTACACGATGACGCATCGCTTCCCTTTGCGCGCAGCCCTGCCACGACATCCGGATGAGGCTTGTAGATGATGTAGGCTTCAGGGCAGCGCCGCCGGACCGTCTGCAACAACGCAAGATTGCTGCATATCCCTGGTGCCCCATATCGAAGGGCTGCGTCGCTCTCCACCTGCCCCACCACCAGGACTACCCGCATATAGCCGATTGGGCGTGCCCAATGGCTACTGCCGACGTTGTACTTCGTAATGCCGGCATCGACGATTCTCGCCGTCAAACGCGCCGCGCGTGCCTGCAGCGCCTCGTCGAAGACTGTCTCCTGGAGTATGCATTCCAGGTCGGACGGACGGCTTGCGTCGTAATAGAGCCCTTGCGTATCAACGGCCAGCGACAGCGGCTGGGTCAAATCCGCGCCGAGCCCTACCGAACGCAGGAATCCGTCTTCGATGCGGAGCACGCGTCGCCCCCCGAAAACACCCGGGTCCGCCACGCCGTTGCCCCAGACCGCAACGGTTGCAGTAGCAGGTGCCATGCATACATCCCGGATCGAGTGCAGCACGGCATCTCCAAGGAACCGCTTGACGATGCTGCACTTTCTGCGGGAAAGCCCGACTGCATAGACGACGTTAGCGCCGCCACCAGCCGCGTTCACAGTCGCACTAGCCATGCGTGACTCCGGTGAGCTGTTCCAGAAGACGATCGATCTTGGAAAAATGCTGATCCCAACTGGGGGGTGAAAACTCGCCGGCTCGCACCAGCTGCGCTGCCCTGCGCCCGCTCTCGTCCGTTGCGAAATCGGAAACTGCCTCAAGCCACCCGAGAGCATCAAGCGGATCAACATAAAGCGGTACATCACCGGCAATCTCCCGGAACACCGCGATATCGCTCGCGATTACCGGGGTGCCGATCGCCAGGGCTTCGACGAGAGGAAGGCCGAAGCCCTCGGTGAACGACGGAAACAACAACGCGCGCGCATGACGCAGCCACGTCGCCATCCCCGCATCGTCGCAATCCGGGATCTCGATAATCAACGGACGCAGCACAGGGTTACGCTCGATCAGACTTTCCACGTGCGCGACGTCCCATCCGCGCTGGCCAACGATGACCAGTCGTGGCAATGGGCCACGCACGGAAGACCATCGCTCTGCTAGACGGCGCCATACCTGGAGAATCAACGCATGGTTCTTGCGTGGTTCGATGGTGCCGAGCATCACAAAATACGGCTCGTCAAGCGGAGGCTGCGCGGCGCCGGTCGGAAGCGCCGCGCCAGCCAGCGGTGCGACAACAGACAGGGGTGTCGGCGTGCCGCGTGTGCAAGCGAACGATTCCAACGCCGCAAGCGTTGCGTTCGAATTGGCGATCAGTGCCGCGCCATGCTTCAACATCGTGGTGATCCGCTTGCCATGCCGGCCATACTCGCCAAGCCGGCAGTACTCTGGATGGGTAATCGGAATAAGGTCGTGCACCATGAAGATGGGCTTCAACCCCTGACTGCGCAGCCAGTTCCCATAGCCTGGCAGTTCCAAGCCACTGTGGCCAACATTCAGGAACAGACTGCCCGGCTGTAACCTCCGTGGCAGACGGCCCGCCAACTCGCGAACGAGACATCGCGATAGACGGGCAACGACGTGATCCGGGCGGGCCAACAGCAAGCCAAACAACACCCTGGAGCCGGCACGCGACACCACTCGACCGATCCCCCATTTGTAGAACACTGCCCTGGCGTCCGGAAAATGACGGATATAGCGCAGGCACACTCGGTCCACACCAGTAGGCAAACGGCCGCGCAATGCGCGCACCACCAGGCGTGTGACGTCGATCGCAATCTCTGCCGAGCCTTCTCGCTGCATGACCATCCTGCTTGCCATGGACTTTGCCCGCTATCGCGTCATGTTGACGATATTCAGAATCGGATAGGCACCAGACAACACGATGTTCAGGAACTTCTGCAGTTCCGCCGTTGGTGCATTCGAGACGTAGAGCACATCCTTGTCCTGCATGGGGAAGCGTTGCGCCGCGAAGAATGTCGCAGGATCCTTCAGGTTCGCGCGGTAAACCACAGGCACCTTGCGTTCCTCCGCGGACGTCGCCGCATCAGCATGGGCGCCCCACAACGCCGGATCCTCGAATCGGAAGATGAAGACGCCCGTTGCGTCCGCCCGGTTGTCCAGCAGCCCATTGGCACGGCCCAGCGCCTGCGCCAAGGTGATGCCACCGGCCTCGAAGTTGATCTCGTCGCTTTTGCCGGAAGCCCCCAACGCCATGAAGCTCAACGGCTGGAACAACACGGTCAGCACGTCTCCGGCCCGCAGCGACACGTTCTGCTTCGGGTCCTGGATCACGGCGTTGAGGGGCATGGCATAGCTCCTGCCACCGCGTGAAAGCTGCAGCGTGGTCTTGTTGACGGGTTGCGCCGGGCCACCGGCCGCAGCCAACGCATCGAGCAACCGCTCGCCCTTCGGCGTCAGCGGCATGCGCGTGCTGCCCTTGACTTCACCGACGACCGTCACCTGCGCTGAAGCGTTTCCGGAAAGCCGCACCATCACCTGCGGTTGATTGGCCTTGCCGCGCAGACGGCTCACGATGTCGCGCTGGACTTCCTCGGTCGTCCTGCCGGCGGCCGCTACATTGCCGGCATATGGAACGACGATGTTGCCGCTGGCGTCCACCATCTGCGTCGGCAGTTCGTTGGCCCGCGTGGGCGCCATGACACTGCTGGTCCCGCCAAGCGCGGTACTCGCATTGATGAACAACATCGCAGGCGGCGCTTCCCAGATGGCCACATCGATCATGTCGCCACGACCAATCCTGTTGGTCATGGATGCGTCAGATGCCAGCGCCCTGGCAAACTGACTGTCGTCATCCTTGCGCCGCAACCGCTGTGCGACCGTGGCGTTGATGTCAACCACTGCCACCTGCACAGGTTCTCCATTGCCGCCATACGTGCCCTCCGCCACGCTGGAGGTGCTCGGCCCCGACGTCGGCAAGTTCCACGTACACCCCGCCGCAAGCAGCGATGCCACGCACACCAGCATTCGCGCTCCGTGCCACTTCTTCTCTCTGACTACCATCTGAATCTCTTTCACTACGATCGCGCTTCGAGTCGGAGGTAGAAGACGATGCCGTCAAGACTCCCCGGTACCGACTCCCACCGCGAGGCGACGTTAGAACTACGGGGGTGTCACTGCCCTATGCAGGGTTGTCGAGATCACGCAGAACCAGCGGCTTCGCACTGGCTTCCGCTGATCCGCCAAACACCTTGGCGCCCTTGTGCTGCGCAACCCATTCTAGGAACTGGTTCCAGCGAGGCAGGATCTTTTCGGGTTGATAGCGGGAGCCGACCTGCTGTCCGCGCTCTCGCAGTTGTCGCTGTACCGCCTCCGCATCGTCCGAGTAGACGACCTTCTTGAGCGCCTTGACGAGGCTGGCTGTCGAGTACGGGTCGAAGTACTCCGCGGCATCGTCGTAGACCTCACGATGCACGGGGATATCGGACGCAAGCACCACACCGTCACTTGACATCGATTCCACGCCTGAGAAATCGAAGCCTTCGCCGAGGCTCGGACATACCGTTGCGATGGCGTTCCTGTACAGCACCCGCAGATCAGGAGCTGGCACGGCGTTCAACATGAATAGATCGCCCTGCTCGATCCACGGCCGGAAGCCCTTGAGCATCGTTGCGTAATCCCATCCGAGGCCGCCTACCACGATCAGCTTGAGGTCGGGGTCGATATCCGCCTTGATCACCTCCCAGGCCGCCAGAAGTCGGCCGTGGTTCTTGCGTGGCTCGACCGTGGAGACCACCAGCAAATACCGGAAAGGACGCTTGCCGAGGACACGCCGATAGAACCCCTCCATCTCTCGAAGGCTCAGGAAGTCTGGCTGGACGCTGACGCCCTTGCCCTTGTCCCCTTCATGCAGGCGGGCACGAACGATGCCCGGCACGCGCTCCGGATTCGCGTCTTCCTTGAAGTAGTGGTGCGAAACCATGTTGTGAATGGTGACGGCGCGCTCGGCGGCTTCAGGAAACAAGCGAAGCAGGTCCTGCCGCGTCGCTTCAGATACACAGGCAAAGTAGGCGCCGGACCTGACATTGCTCATGAGCGCATAGAAGTGCGTAGCCTGATGAATCGATTTGTCCGGTATCGTATGCGGCATGAACACCGGAATCGCATCGTGGTAACGCACGACAAACGCGGTGTCGCGCTGAATGCGTGCCGGGTACGGCGTTTGTCCGATGAAGACGTCAACACCCGGGGTGCTCAACACCGGATAGCGGGGCCGAGCCAGGAAGTTCAACGTCGCCAGGCCGGTCATGTGCATGACGTGCCATGGCGTATGGCAAATTCGTTGATTGGCGTTCGACACCAGTGCGTAGTCGCTGGCCGGAAGCGTCTTCGAGAACAACGTCCGCCAGATGAAATCCTCGAAGTACTTCGACCGGAAATTCGACAGCCGGACCTTCCCGAAGCCAAACACCGTCGACAACGTCAGCTGGGTCGACATCATCCGTCGCTGCATATAGTCCATCGCTCTGTCGAGGATGGTGTTGTATGGTCGCTCCGCCACCGAGATGACAACACGGGAGTAACGATTGATCTTGCGCTCCTCCCGCAGTGCTTTCTCGGAGAACAGCAGCCCACGGTCCGACGTGCCCTTGGCGAGAACGCGGTGGGACGTCTGGATCATGCCCTCGACTTCGAAGTTATCCAGCATGCGCAGGCCGCGGAACAGCAGACGGGTTTCCTGCGGAATGCCGGCGAAGCCTTCGAGCGCCGGACGCATTTCGAGCAGGACTTTGGTTTTCTTGACTTGCTTCACGATATTTCCAATCTATTGCATTGAGGCGTCGTGCAGCTGATATGCCTGCTCGACGTCGTCGAATTCGTGGATGACACCGTCACTGAGCACACACGCCCGGTCACAGTGCTGTCTGATGCGGCTTGCCTCATGCGACACGATGATCATTGCCCGATCCTTCCGACGCTCGAAGAGTTCGTGCTCGCACTTGGCGTGGAAGCGGGAGTCACCCACCGCAATGATCTCGTCGATCAGGAAGCAGTCGAACTCGATCGCCATCGACATGGCGAAGGCCAGCCGCGCCCGCATTCCAGACGAGTAGGTCTTTACTGGCTCGCGCAGGAACTTCCCCAATTCCGAGAACTCCTCCACAAATGGCGTCGCCTTGCGGTGATCGGCGCCATAAACGCGACACACGAAGCGCAAGTTGTCCAAACCTGTCAGGCTGCCCTGAAATGCCCCGGCGAACGCCAGAGGCCATGACACGGCCATCCCTCGATGAATCGAGCCAGCGTCCGGAAGTTCAGCGCCGCTGATGATGCGGATCAGCGTGGATTTCCCCGCGCCATTCCGCCCGAGAATGCCGACCTTCTCTCCGGGACGAATATGCAGATTCACCCCACGGAGTACCTGGTGTCGACCATGACGGGTGGTATAGGACTTCGTCACATCGCGTAGGGAAATCATTCGCCTTCCACCCTTCTGCTGACATCGGCGACCATGGCCAGACCCAGAAGGGTCAGAATCAGATTCGCCTTGATCAGATAGAAGACATCGAAGTGCACTTCAACCGCCCCTCCGAAGTACCCGCCACGGATCATCTCGTTCAGGTTGACGGTGGGCAGGTATTCCGCGTACTTCTGCCATTTGAGGGGCAGCCAACTGACCATGTAGCCCGCACCAGAGAACGGAAAGTAGAGATACGTGATCGGATGCCAGATTCGATCCATCAGCTCCGAACGCTCCGAAAGCGCACCGACCACCAGACCGAGCCCCAGCGCATACCAGGCAAGGAGCATCCACCCCGCCAGCATCTGGCCAAGATCGGCAGGGAACTTCATCAAGCCGAGGAAGATCGCTCCCGACGCGATCAGCAGAAAGGAAGCGGTGGCGCCGACGATCTCCAGCAGCAAGCGCGCGAAGAAGAAGTCCAGCACCCGGACATTGCGATGGAACAACAGAGCCTTGTTCGGCTCCACGGCGTCGGCACAGCGGCCCACGCCGTTCCGCCACAACAACACACCGGCATAGCCGGTAATGGCGAACGGCACGATGGGCACTCCCGATCCGTGCGTGGCATGTATCGCAGTCCAGAGCGCCGCGATGCCAGTCGTGAACAACATCGGCTCAACAAAGAGCCACAGGAATCCGATGTTGTGTCGCCCATAGCGCGTGATGATCTCGCGCAGTACCAAAGCCCAGATGACGCGTGCCTGGATACGCAATGACGCCGCCAGAGATGAGGTCTGGTATGTCGTCATGGCCTCAGTCCCTGTGCTCGCGCACACCCGCGATCAACAAACTCAGCAATGCCCAACCGATCAGGCTGAAGACCAACGTTGTCAGCACCGCACGCAGCCGCTTTGGCTCGATGGCGCTATCCGGCAAGTTTGGCTGCACCACGCGCTCCAGATAGAGCTGCTTGCGTTGCGCCTCTTCGCGCGCCTGCGCGAGCGTGGCCATCGCCGCGACCAGGTGCTTGTCCGCGTAGTCTCGCTCGAGGGCAAGACGCTCGTACTCAACACTCTTCGATGCCAGCGACGCGCTATTGCCGGTCAACCCGGAGGTAATCGCGTCTATATCCGACTGCAGGCTGCGAATTCTCGCTTCCGTCGTCGGTATCTGCGGATTCTGCGGAGCAAATGCGCGAAGCTGGGACAGTTGCGTCTTCTCCGCGATCAGTGCTTCCTGAAGCTTGCCAATCTGCTCCATCTGCAGTGTCGCCTGATTCACTGGGTCCAGCACCGCATGCCTGTTGCGATAGGCGGCGAGATTGAGCGTCGCCTGCTTCGCCTTGCCCTCGGCATCATCGACTTCGCTCTGTGCCGACCGGATCAGGTCCGCGCGGCCGCGCTCATTCAGTTCGTTGACACGCTTCTCGGCGGCTTCGAGCAACTGCTCGGCAATGGCTTGCGCATCCTTGGCAGTAAACCCCTTCGTTGTCACGGTCGAGATGGATGACACCGAGTCGAACTCAATGCTGACCACCTTTTCGTAGTAGCGGTAGAACGCCTCGAAGCTTCCGTCCATACCAAACGGGTCAAACCGGCTCAGGATGTCGATGTCCGACTTCCGCATTGCAGCGCGCAGACCCAGTCGATTGTCGATCTGATGCAGCGCATCTCGCGACAGCATGAAGTCATTGACGGCGTAGGCGTCATCCGCCGCCTTTGCAAATGCCGAGATCCCAGTCGTCTGGAGCAGCGCGCCGATACCGCTCGAGCTCTGACGCTGCGGACTCCGCACGATGAAGCTGGCCTCCGACACATATACGTCGGAAGCAAGAATCCCGAAGTACAGAAGCGAAATAACCGTTGGCAGAACGACCACAGCCAGAAACAGGCGATGCTTGCGCATCCACCCGGCGCCGCCGAGAAGTCGCGCGTTCTGTGCCGATGCGACGGCGCGAGTCATGACATTCATCAGCAGCGCCCGTAGACATCCTCGAAGCGCACGATGTCATCCTCTCCGAGATACTCGCCCACCTGCACTTCGATCATCACCAGGTTGAGGATGCCGGGGTTCTCCAGCCGATGTTGATGCCCCGCCGGTATGTACGTAGATTCGTTCTTCTGGACCAGCATAGTCCGCTCACCGTTGGTGACGTTCGCGGTCCCGCTAACAACGATCCAGTGTTCGCTGCGATGATGGTGCATCTGCAGGCTCAGGCTCGCGCCGGGCTTGACCTCGATACGCTTGATCTGAAAGCCAGACCCCCCCTCCAGTACTGTGTAGGTTCCCCATGGGCGATGCACAGTGCGATGCTGCTTGTACAGATCGCTGCCTTGCTTGCGCAGGCTGTTGTACAGATGCTTGACGGACTGCGCCTCGTCGCGGCTGGCCACCAGTACCGCATCCGGCGTATCCACCACGATCAGGTTGTCGACGCCAAGCATGCCGACCAGGCGATCTGTGCTCTGCACATAGCAGTTGTGGGACCCATGCAGCATGGCGTTGCCGTCGATACGATTGCCACGATCGTCCGGTTCGACCAGATTGCCGAGCGCAACCCACGAACCGATGTCGCTCCATCCGATGTCGCATGGCACGACTGCCACATGCTCGGACTTTTCCATCACTGCGTAGTCGATGGAGTCTTCCGGCACTTGCAAGAAGCAGGTCTCGGTCAAGGAAACTTTGGTGCCGGTCTTGATCAACTGGGTGTCCGCGCTGTTCAGACACGCACGTACCGCGCTGATCAAGCCCGGGCAATGACGATCCATCTCCGCAAGGATCGAGCCCGCGCGGAAACAGAACATGCCAGAGTTCCACAGGAAGCGGCCGGACTCGAGATACGTAACCGCCTGCGCCTTGGCAGGCTTCTCGACGAATCGACGCACGATATTTCCATCGTGTTCGATGTACCCGAACCCGGTCTCCGGAGTATCCGGACGAATGCCAAACGTCACCAGGTTGCCAGCTTCCGCAAGGACAACGGCTTCTTCGACGGCATCGTGTAACGCAGGCAAATCATCGACCAGATGATCCGCCGGCAACACCAGCATCACGCTGTCCTCGCCGTGAACAATACGAACATGCTCCGCTGCCGCGGCAATGGCCGCGGCCGTATTGCGCCCAACTGGCTCCAGCAGATACGAAACGCGAGTGCCATGTTGATTGACGCGCGAGATCTCCTCGTCCGTGCGCGCAAAGAACTCTCGATTAGTGGCAATCAACACTTCCGTCACTTCAGGAAGGTGGGCGCCGCGCAAGAAGGCCTTCTGCAGCAGACTCTCGCCGTCAGGCAGGCGAATGAACGGCTTGGGCGAAGCCTCGCGAGAGACAGGCCAAAGGCGGGAGCCAGCGCCACCGCATAGCAAGACAGGGATCAATGCAGACTTCATGGACTTGGGTACTCGATTCGCTATCGGGGGACGACGGGCCTAACATGCGGCGCTCCCACTAAGCTTGTGGAGCGCGAAGCGATAGTAGGAGTCGAGCGAATCTGTGAGCGCCCGAAATTTCCCAATTTCATTCGCCAATAGTCCGAATTGGGCGGCGCCCTTCGCGTGTCGAAGAATTAGTCAAAGAAGGTGAAGTTTCCCGTATAGCTGATTTGCTTCATCAGCTCCGACCTACGACGTTCTTCCAGGAGTCTGGGAAATTTCCCGCTCGTGGCGGGCAAGAGAATGACACTGCGGAGATGGACGCCGTTACCTACCCAATGTCAGTTTGCTGCGCCCTTGATCACTGCGAAGTTGATGACGGGCGTTTCACTCAGGCTGGCGCCACTATGGTTGTGCAGGCAGAAACGAGCGGTCCCCGAGCCCACCGCGTCTACGTCCAGCGAATACGCGCCAGCTGTTGCGCCGCTGGCGATGCTTCGACTAATGGTGTCGTACGCGCTGATCACACTGTTGTTCAACATAAAGCAGGCACTCGCAGACGCCGCAAGCTGCGCGCTGTTCATCGTGATCTGACCTGCAACCGTATTCAGCGTAACGCCAGTGGTTTTGCTGATAGCTTGCGTCGCAACGCCTCCGGCACCCTCCATGTAGCCAACCCCGCCAGTTGCCCCCGAAGACAGTATCGGGCCGGTAGCGGCAACACTCGTGGCATGGGCTTTCGCCGCATAGAGATTGGACCAGCGCTGCGTTGATGCACCTAGGGAATAGAGGTTGTCGCCGGCTGGGACCAAGTTCCCGTTGCCATCTATCCTCATGCGAGCGGCGAAAGAGATCCCATTGTCCGAGGCAAAGCGAACCTCCGTTGGAATATGCGTGCCAGACGGCGTTCCCGTCGCGTACGCAGCAATCTGTGCAGAGGATCGAAATGCCGTGCCGTCCGAGCCCTCAAAGCTCAGGCCACCAAGCATGTCATTCGCCTGCACGGCACCGTGGGTACCAACACTGGACGACCTCGAATGGGACAGCGATAGCCACGAGGATGCCGTGACATCTTTCCACGTCTGCAACGTGAGATTGCTTCCCACGATCGACATATCCGGCGTACGGGAGACAGCAGATGCTTGCACGTGCTTGGAGCCGATTGAGAGCGATGAAAACGCTGCGGCATTAGGGACATCTCTTCCAATCGCCGCTGGTGAGCCCCATGTTGCCCCGAGCAGGTGGGAGGCATCATCCGTGGTGCCACTATTCGAAAGCCCGCGTACGGTTTCAGGGTACGCAGCAGCATTGACATAACTGTTTCCCAATACCGTTGCCGACCGAAGCGGGGCTCCGGTGGCGATGCTTATCGGGTTGCCCGGGCCGTCGAAGATGGAGCTTGAGACGTTGGTTATCCCGGTAACGCCGTCATTGATCGACACCCCTTTCCTCATACCGCCGTTGTTATCGCGAAAGTAGGAGGCAGTAATGTTCAGCGCTTTGTGCTGGTCCGAAATGACATGGGCATAGTTTCCCCAAAACTGGGCGCCTGATATCGAGATGGATCCAGCGGTTGGCATTGCAGGAATATTGATATACACACCAATGTCCTGACCCGATGCGCCGCCTCCAATCATGCTAACGAGGTCCGCAGTTTGCGTGAGTTTGAATCCCACTTGACCGACACCCAATGAAGGACCGTCAGCAAAGCAGTTCAGTAGATTTACTGTCTCTTTTGCCTGAATATCGAAGCCGACGTCGTAGCCAAAGGCGAAATCATTGATCAGCATTCCTGTATCGAAGTGCCCGGTCACCTTGAACGCTGAGCCCTTGCGACGCGCGCTTTGGCCGGTACTCCATGTGCGATGGGTTGTCAGGAACGGCCAGGCGTGAACGTCGACTATGCGGGCGATATCCGTGGAGTAGTCGACCCATACGCCGTTTGTTGAGTCGATCTGCACACGCTCCATCTTGGTCCGCTCTTTCCGAGACGAATAGAAGGCCTGGGAGAAGCCCCCAATCCAGACATCGTGCACATGGACATCGCTACCGATCGCGGTAATCGCCGTACCCGAGAAGGCGTCAACGGCCTTCATCGCTGTCGTTATGTCACGGAATGGCAGACTGTTTGCGATGGCGCTGTTGAGAACGTAAGCGCCAGACAGTGAGCTACCTTGTGAAATGCTGATAGTGGCGGTGCCCGGCAACAGGATCGCTCCAGGAACGTTGTAGTTACCGGACGCCTGTTCGCCCACGTTGTCAAGAGGTCCCCGCAGGCTGCAGTTTGGCGGGATCGTTATCGACGATGCGAGATAGAGCTTGTTCGAAAAAGCGACGCCTTTTCCAGGGCAAGCGGCGGACAACGCAGCGGCAAGCGCCGGCGAATCATCAGTGACGCCATCGCCGTTTCCGCCAAAGTCCTCAACATTGACGTACTGGCGGAGCTTCGCTTGAACCGTTGTTGCCGTTGCTCCTCTACCGATCTGCGTAAAGCCCACGGAACTTGAACCACCAGGCGACGCCAGATCTGTAGATGTAATTTGAGCACGCGCCGCCGCGGCAGAGAGCGCTAGCCCCAGGGGGCCGACAAGCGCGAGTACTCTCAGCGTGCGCCGAGTAAAAGACCGATAGCGCGGTGTTGACATGGTGGCTCCATATATTCAGACCGTTTCCTGCGCGAATGGCTCATGCGCTAGGCGAGGCTTCACGTATGGACTAGATGCCCATTTCATTCAATGCGATTTCTCTGATTCAAGGGACAGAAGCCTCTCCCTTTTGCTGGCCGTCGGCGTGGACACTGTCCGACCACTGATGGGCCAGAAGCAGACCGCGATTGGATGGCGCCATACCGGCGGTCAGCGCCATCGGCCCGAAGTTCCCCTCATAGGATTCGGAAATGTCGCATTGAAGCCGTTTCGGTACCCCGGCAGACTGTATCCGTAGGTAACGCTCAGGTCTCCAGTTTGATACGGTTGGCTGATTGCAATGCTCTCCAGCGCTATCGCGGTCACCGTTTCTGTCAGTACTGCAGCGGAGTTGGGACGATCTGAGTTCTCGCCAGGGAAACACATGCTCCAACGTCGACCTTCTCAGTTCAATGCGATGCTTCCGTGTGCGCTGGCATGCCGTACTTCAACTGTGCTTCCGACGTCTTGGCTTACTTGCCCGAGATGCGCATCAAGTGACGCACAGGTGCAATCGATCAAAGCACCTCATCGCGAGCGTGGCGGGTATCGCTGCGATTGACGGCAAGAGTCTAGATAGGGTTGCCATGCGGGCACCTGTCTGGTCCACACATCCGCAAACGTTGACGCAATAGCCAAGCGTCGACGATTTGTCAGGCACCCTATAGATACAAGGATCACCAGTGAAGTTCAGCCAGCTTTCGCGTCGCCTTCTCAGGCGCATCTACGCACGCGAGCTTGTGAATAGCGCCTATACCGCGTTGCTTGACCGCCCTGTGGACGCGCAGGCTTCACGCCGGTATGCGGACTTGATCTGCACCGATGCCGGCGGCGAAACTAGCTTTCTCAAGGTGCTCCTGGAGTCTGACGAGTTTCGCCAGCACGCCTATGGCAAAGCCGCGCCGCAACTCGTCGAGTCAATGTATCGCGCGCTGCTCGGCCGCGAGCCTGAAACTGCGGCAGTTGCCCAGTACACGGAACGGCTGACTGGCTCCCACGCATTCGAACAGGTGCTCAGTGGCATCGCACAATCCGACGAACATCGGTCGCGTATCTACGAACAGAACATCGCGCACACGGTGGCGTCCGTGTGCTGGGGCGTGACAGGAAAATCGTTGGACGGCTTCTCTGATCCAGATCGCGCATCCGTTATGTCTGCCGCCGAGCACGGTCTTGACAACCTTGTCGCTCACGTCGTGGCGCTGGCACGTGCGCGTGACGTGAGTTTTGAGTCGTCTCGTGTCGAAATCGTCGAGAGCATCTACACCGGACTGCTCGCCAAATCCCCGACACCAGAGGAAATGCAAAGCGCGCTCGCTTCGCTCCGGACTCCCGCTGACGTTCGCCAACTTGCCGCGCATTGTGGCGACGTCCGTCTGCGACAGGTGGCCAAACCAGCGGAAATACCAAACACGAAACTCGATGGCGACATCCGCCTTGTACGCACGGACAAGTTGGCGGATGCGCAGGTAGTGCAGATGGTCGACGGTTTCTTTGACACCGAATCAAGCTTCGCCTGGAGCAAACGCACCTCTTCGCTTCTTGTGACCGGAAGGGTGACGCTTTACCTGAGCTGCAACTACTTGTTCCCCGGTGAGGTTCGCGAGGTAGCTATCGAGAGCGAAGGAACGACCCATGTCGTCAAGCTCGCGGATGCGTACGCGGCTCATGTAATCACTGTTGGTGGTGATGAACCTGTCTTCGTGAGGTTCCGTGCAAACGGTGCGGTCTCCCCGAAGGAGCGCGGGATATCAAACGATTCTCGGCCTCTCGCGTTCCAGCTGTGGTTGCGCACGCCGCCACTGCCGAAAGTTATCGAGAACTGCAAGCTTTCGGGTAGCGGAACCGGGCGCAAGATCTATTGCGTTTTCAGCTCGAAGAAGGAAGAGGACAGTCTTCGACCGATTCAACTTGAGCTGGTGCGGCAAGAGTTCGACTGCGAATCCATTACAACCTCTCAGCTTGGCAAGCGATTCCATGGCCGGTTGGTAGACGATGGCGTCTTCCTGATTGCATCGGCAGAGACCTACGCGACGATTCGGAATGCGGGGCTGAACGGCCGATTCATCTACGCGGAACATGGCGCTTCACCGCTCAAGGGATACACATACAGTGGCCACTACACACACTACGACCTCGCGCTCTTGCCTGGCCTGTTGTGGACGGAACGACTAAGGAGCCTCTATCCCCAAGCGAAGACTAGCTATGAGGCGATCGGCTATCCAAAGCTCACGGTACCCAGGTTGTCGGCAAGCGAACGCGCCAATGCGTGCGCAAGGCTGGGGGTCGATCCAGAACGACCCGTCGTTCTGTTCGCACCGACCTGGAGTGGTGGCGATCGCGAAAGCGGTCTCTTCAATATTCGGCACCTGAACCCCGACGGCAACATGTTCGCCATACCGCATGACGGTGACGTGCGGTTCGCCAATGAGCTCGCCAACGATGGTTCCCGCATTCACGTGCTGAACGCCGGTGAGTCAATTAGCTACTACTACGCCGTGGCCGACATACTAGTATCCGACGTCTCCTCCACCGCGGTGGAATTCGCATCGCTTGGCAAGCCGGTTGTATGCCTCGCGATGACTCGCATACCCAACTTCGAGACTCGCTACCACGAGAGCCCACGTCGAATCCGCATTCCACATACGGGGCAGTACTGGGATTTCTGCAGCGTCGTGGAACCCGATCTGCTGCAAACGACTGTCGACGCCGTCGCAGCCAAGGTTCAACCCGGCGAGGCCAGCACCCCTTCCGATGCCCTCAACGCGCTGTTGTGTTGCCACGGAGATCAGGCGACACAACGCGCGGTGGGCGCGATCCGCGCCTTTCTTCGTAGTGACGAAAGATGTGTCACGTCTACGTCCTCTTCAGCACCAGGCTAATTCTCCATTGCGAAACTGTAAAAGATGTGCAAAAAGACTGTGATTACTTACGGCACGTTTGACCTTTTTCATATTGGGCATCTGAACTTGCTCAAGCGTCTTCGCGCGCTCGGCGAGCGTCTCGTCGTCGGCGTGTCCACCGATGAGTTCAATGCGCTCAAGGGAAAGAAGACTACCATTGCGTACGATGAGAGAGCCGCAATCGTTGACGCGCTGTCCGTGGTCGATGCCGTATTCCCCGAGAGTTCATGGGACCAGAAGCGTGCGGACATCGTGCGCTTTGGTGCCGATGTCTTCGGTATGGGCGACGACTGGGCCGGACGATTCGATGACCTGCGGGATATTTGTACGGTTGTATATCTGCCACGCACCCCGGATATCTCGACTACCGCAATTCGGGCGCAGTTGCGCGAGCCGGCACTGCCGAATTGACTCCGACAAGGGCGCGCATAACATTGTGAATGGACTCCGTGGGAGTTCAATGATTGACCTCCCACTAGATCAGAAGCGAGCGGCGAGGTGCTGGAGGATCAAGCCGAAGCTCTGGAAGAAAACCGGAGTACGTGTCCCGTCACAAATGGTGATGACTGCGTGAGCCGCAGCCGCTATCCAGCGTTGTGCATTGCATTGACAAAATCACCTCAGAATGCCGACCGGGTGTCGATCGCATACTGGGAAATCAATCTCATGACGATCGCATTGTCCACCGGGTCGTGGAAGCCGATGCCTAGTTCCTCAGAAGCTGGCATGAACTCGTAGAGTTGATGATAACCATTGCTGGACAGCCGCCGAATGCAACGATGTTCAGCCGTGTTGGAAGGCTCGCGAAGTTGAATGTAGATGCCCGCTGCGTTGCTGGTCGCTTGGTCAATTGCCTGTGCCACACTGTAGAAATCTGCCTGCAAATCGTGCTGCGGCCGTGCAATCATCACGAAAAGTTTGCCTCCATTGCCGGCCATAACCGAACGAAAGCGCTCTACGGTCCTGACAGTGTAGTTGTAATCTTCATCCCGAGTTGGATCTCGATGAGCGAACATATCCCGCACACCGTAGGTATCCAGGTACCACTGGTGATTGGCTCCAGGCTCGCCGGATTTTCGGATGCCTGATAGCGAGCGATAGTACTTCCGATCGAGAAGCGTCCCGAAGTCGGTCTTCAGGCAATGCACTACCGAGCGCGGGCTTGAGAACAACCAATCGAAAGGAAAGGAGCTTGGCTTCAGCCCAGCCGATTTGAGGATGGAACTGGCCTGGCAATGTGTGCCCAGAGATATGACGTGTTCAATCTTTTGACCGTTGACGGTCTTTTCACCTTGCGCCAGTCCGACGGACTGCACTCCTCTGGCGAGAACGCGGTTTCGGTACTCATTCGAAGCGGTGAAGCTCCGCAACATGGACCGGATCGCCATCGGCAGTCCGCGTTCCGCTATCAGCTTTTGGTAAGTTGCCATTCCACCCGCATCCGGCTCCCTGCCCAGAATTTCACGGTAGAAGGACTGGATAACCGCCTCGTGACCGCCGTCCTGGGCACGTTCCGGCTCGACGGCAGCGTCACGTTGCGTTTGGGTTTCCAAGTTCGTAATCCTTGCGATCTGGTCGGCACGTGCCTGCCCAGTTCTGATACCAGTACACGATGGTGACGTACGGCACTGACAGTTCCATTTCGAGCATCCGACAGACTCCTTCGCGCCGCATGTCACCGAGGAGCGGACCCTGAATGAAGGGTGAGAGTAGGAGTCTGGCGAGCTGCTGGGCGCATGAAGTTTCCCAACGTCATTCTTCAATTTTCCGAATTGGCGCTCAGCCCGTACAAGCCGAAGAATCGGAGAGAGAAAGTGAAACTTCGCGTAGCGTCAGTTCGCATCGACAGGCAAATTACAGCGATTAATTAATGTTTTGGTCGACCATGTTCAGAATTCTTCAGTCAGTTGCTTTTGTCGCTATCGCCATCGTGGCGTGGAACTTCGCGGAGGGGTATCGCTATGGCGATGCGCGCGTCTACGACTGGAGCCGGCCTGGCATCGAAGCGCAGTTTCCCGACGGTACGACGAAGAGCACCGTCTTTGCCCGACTCGGAAAAGCTTCGACCGAGTCCCAGGAGAACGATGTTGTGCGCTGGGAGTACACCGGCCATTCACTGGGTCTGGCACTACCCTTCAGCCGGACTGTCGTACCGCCGAGCACCAGATCGCTGGTGCTGGTGTTCAACGCGCAAGGCAGACTCACCGAGCGTCTCTATACAAACTTCTGAACCGCCTTTGGCGCTCGAGTACAAACTCGCCCGCATGCGGCCGGAAGTTTCTCGGGCAATATCAGGAAAGCCTGCATCCAGAAACTCGTTATCGCGTAAAGAATGGTGGTTAAGGGACGCCTTCCGCTGGGTGTCTCTCGTGTTCATACTGCTTTGACCCCAGTATTTACACTTCCCCGTATGGCCGCTTCCTCCCGGAGCGGCTTTTCTTTGCCCGATTTTGATCTCCGATCGCGTCACTTTACCCACGGTAATGTTTGGGGGAAATATCGGGAAATTTCGATGAAACCAATCAGAAGCAACGCAAGCCTGAAATCGCGCCCATAGATGATCCTAGCGGCAGAGTCGAGCTTTCCTCTCGCCTCTGATTGGACCGGTCCCATTCACCTTCACGGACCTATCTGGCGGCGCCTGCTCTCCGGAGCAGGCGCTCACCGGAGCACCCGCCGTCCACGTCCTCGACAAGAGCGATCGTCGCGTCCCGCTTTACTCCAGCTTCGCACTCCAGGCACCGTGGCCATCTCTCGCCGCGCCACGCGGTCACGATCTCTCATCCTTCATTCAAAAATTCACGCGCCCGCTGCGAATTACCGCGCACGTTGGCTGCCTTGTGACAAATTGTGATAGTCCGGACGGCATTCGGAAATGCCGGACATACAATTCGGAATATTCCGAGTCGTAGTCATTTTCCGGACCGACTCATGGCTAGAACAACAATCGGCAATTCGTGTCATTTCATGCGCGAATCACCGTAGATTCCTTGGTTCATCGCCGGCTGTATTTGTTGCCATAAGCCAGGCCACCGCTACCCAAAATTCGGAAACCTATCATGCTTAACCGGTCCGTCCAGGTCGAGCGGGTATCGTGCGCCCGTCTGCCCTTCCTTGCCTATGTACTCGCCATTTTCGCAACGCTCACTGCCATGTGCGGCACACGATCCGCGTCCGCTGCGGACACATGCCAGGATCAAACTACGGACGGCTCTGCGGAAGCTGTCTGCAACTTCCAGAAACAGCTATGGCTCAACCCCGGATTCATCTCGCTCCATTTCACAAAGATCGAGGAACGCAATCCGCTGAATCTGGGATTAGGGGCGGAGTGGCGTCTCACTGAGGAAACGGCGCTTATCGCGGGAACGTACGTTAATAGCGTTCGAAAGCAATCCACCTATGGGGGTGTCAGCTGGCAGCCGCTTACGCTTGGTGTCACACAGCTCGGCGCAGCGGTGGGGTTGATACGCGGCTATCCAAAACTCAACGGGGGCAACTGGGTGCCCATGATCCTGCCAACGCTCAGCGTCGCACACGGTAGATTGGGCGCCAATCTCGTTCTTGTTCCGCCGCTGGGAGACAAGAATGTTGGATCGCTCTCCCTGCAGTTGAAATTCAAGGTCTGGTAGCCGGAAGCCCCCTCGCCAGCCTGCCACGGAGATCATTGGGACATATACGTCAGCACATTGTGAATACTCCGGCATCCTTTCCCGATACGCATTTTTACAATGCAAAGACTTTTCCACTGAATGCATCCCGTCATATGCGCTGGATCAGGAGCATGGAATGACTGCGAGAACCGATCAACGCAGCTTGTACGAAAGGGTTTTCCTGTACCTGAGCCGTCGCCCAGGTCAGCGTTTCGCCGCCTATCAGTTGGCGAGGGCGCTCAATGTACGAATCATCATGATTCTGGACGCCATGGATATCCTTTCCGAGCAAGGGCGAGTGGTTGCCGAACCGCTGTCCCCCCAACATCTTGGATACTTCGCCGTACCTGTGCAAGGCAGCCAAGGCCCGGCACTTGAGTACAAGGGACTAAGCGAGGGACAACCCGCGCGATTGGAGAAGTAGATATGCGGCGGTGTCCGCTGGGAGACGACGGACAACACCGTGAGGATCGAACCTCACGGTGTTGCTGAACGCGGCATGGCCCCCCAAAAAAAGACGCCCACCTTCAAGGTGGGCGTTGCGGGAAAGAGATCGTTGGGGTCAATTCAACAGATCTTCCATCGGATCGGGTAATCAGATGGTGATTCGGAGTATCGCCGTTTGCAGGTAGGCTCTCAATCAGACTCGTCCGATTGACGATATTGAATACTCCGAATTCTCCGCGCGGTTGTTGGCATAGCTCAGCGAACTCTTGACGCGGTCCGCCGCTGTTCCGCCGAAAGCTGCATGCATGCGCTCCAGTACCGGTCGAAGTTGGCAGACTCTGCGATGCCATCATCGACATAACTCAAAGCATGTTTGATATCCGCGATGCTGTCCGCTTGCTGCCAAGGTCTTTCCGTATCCGCAGCCTGCAAACTGATAAAACGTGTTCGAGTTTTCTTGCCAGAGTTGGCCACCGCTAGTACCCACCCACAGACTGCCAGTGCCTCGTCGTGAGCGCCCACACCGCTTGGCGCGAACGCCGTCACGACTCCGGAGAAGCTCGCGGAGCCAGGGTAGCTGAGCCTGGATCGCACATTGGCCTGAGCACGGAGAATGGCACCCGTTTCGATGGCGGATCGCTCCACAATCGAGTCGATGATCATGGAGGCCGAGAAGGCGGGCACTGGAGCGCCCAGTAGCGTAAGCGTGAAAATGGCCTTCTTCACAGGATTCATGATCGATCCTGTAGGCCAAGGCCGGGGCCCGCGCCGGTCCACTACCGCGCCTTGCACGAGCCCTTTGCCTGGCGAACAGTCCGGCGACGCCCAGCAAATCCCGCCACTCCGATCACAAGCAGTGCCACCGCGCTCCACGGGGCGAATGCACCGCCACCTCCACCTCCACCGCTTCCGCTGTTGTCACCGTTACCACTTCCGGATGACGGCGGCGGAGTCGGCGTCGACGGTGGTACCGGCGTTACTGGCGCGCTGGCTGCCGCCAGGGCTCCATCAGCATCAAGCAAGCCTGCGCCACAAGTACCGGCATTGTTGCCGGTGGTGCAATACGTATTGGTTGGATGTGGGCGGGCCGTTGACTTCAGCATGGTAGTAATCTGGGCGGGCGTTAGCGATGGATTGACGGCGAGCATCATCGACACCACACCCGAAACCATGGGCGCAGCGAAGCTCGTGCCTTGAGATCCCAAAGTCACGTAGGTGGTGGGTCCGGCCGCACCGCTATTGCTCAGCGTGAAAATGTACGACTGGCCACTCGCCGCCATGCAAGTAGTCACTCCGCCAGACACACTGACCCTTGAGTTCCCGCAGCCTCCTCCCGGCGCACTGATCGCCACTTCCGGGCCCACATTGGCATAGCTTGCGTTCTCCCCATCATTGGCATGTGCCGTCACCGCGATCACGCCAGCGCAATCCGCCGGCGCCGCGACCGCTCCTGCCGAATTGCCCGTTGCCGCCACCACGACCACGCCAGCGGCATTCAGGTCGTTCACCGTCTGCTGCTCGATGCTTGAGCAGGTACCACCGCCGAGGCTGATGTTGATCACGCGCGCCGGTGTGGGATTCGGCGGCACGTTCGGCACGCTCAGGCCGCCGGCCCAGCGCATGCCGTCTATGGTGTCCGATAGCAGTGCACCGCAGCGACCGGATACCCGCACCGGCTGGATACGCGCATTCCAGTCGACGCCAGCAATGTCCTGCCCATTGTTCGTCATCGCGCCCAGCACACTGGCGACGCGCGTACCGTGCCATGTACTGTTGGAGGGGCCGCTATCGTCACCGCAACTTGTCCCGCTCGGGACATAGTCACCCGGATCTGTCGGGTCCGCATCGCGGCCGTCGCCGTCCTGAGACACACTGGTCGAAGTAATGAAGTCATATCCGGCGACGATGCGACCGACCAGATCTGGATGAGGCAGGTATCCCGAGTCCACTACCGCGACGACGATGCTGGCACTGCCGCGTGAGCGGTCCCAGGCACGAAGCAGGTTGGCGCCGCCCAGCGAGTTGGTCGGCGGGCCCATATAGGGGGATTGATAGCTGAGATCGGGGTCGTTCGGCGTCGTGTCATGCAAGCGCAGCCATCGATCCGGCACGGCATCGGCCACACGCGGGTCGTTGCGTAGACGCATCGCAATTGCCTCGGGTGCTTCACCGTGAGCGTCCTTGACACTCAAGAGTTGCAGCGTGCCGCTCATCGGCCGCTTGACGGACAGACTCAGCCCGATGTTCGACTCGACGCGACGAATGCGCGCGGTGTCAGCCTCTGCATCGACTGCGACGCCATCACGCCATCGCACGATGTAGCTGCCGGTGTAGACGGGAGTGCTTGCGCCGGCTGCGGCCACTGGGGCTGCGACATTCGACAGCAAGACGCCCAAGGCGGTCACAAGTATTGGCAAGACCGACCGGGAGCGGACCTTCGGCAAGATGAGCGGCATCGTGATTCGTGATTCCTGAGGGGGCGCCACGTCAATGCGCTACGCGGACATGGCGCGGCTCACGGCAGGCGACGGTATCGCGCCAGCTTACATAGCCGCCCCGGCGCCTCCTACCGGACCTTTCGGAATCAGGGCGTGGACATTTCCGGCGATGTTGCCGTAGAAAGAAGACCGCCCAGCGAACACTGGGCGGAGAAGGGGAGTTGCGGCGCCAATTGGGGAACTGGCGAGACCGCGTCGTGAACATATCAGACCGGAAATGTCTGGCCGATTTCAACGAGATTACATTTTCGTCAATCGTAAGGGGAACGCTTGCCGCGGACTCACCAAACATCACTCCATCTTCAATCCCACCGCCTTCGTGACGGACTGATAGGTCGGCCAGGAAGCGGCGATAAACTGCCGCAGCGCATCACCGGTCAGGGGCGTGTCCTGGCTGCCGAGTTGTTCCCGCACGTTCTTGACCGCCTCCGATTCCGTCGTCGATTGCCGCACGAGCATCGCGAGCCGGTCGACCACGTCCTTGGGCAATCCGGTAGGGCCTAGCAGCATGTTGCACTCCGCCAGGTTCGCGAAGATCGGATCGTTAATACCTTCGTCCACCCAGGTCGGCACGCCCGGCAGCTTCGAGGAGCGCGGGCCCGAGATGATCAGCAGCGGCTTGAGGCCACCTGCGGCCAGGCCGCCCGACATGCCCAGCAATGATCCCGCGCCGATATCGATGTGGCCAGCCAGCAGGTCACCGATCATGGCGCCTGTGCCCTTGTAGTTGATGATGTCGAGTTGCGCGCCGGTCAGCTTCTTCAGCTGGGTCACCATCAACTGCCATCCCGAGCCGATGCCATAGTTGCCCACGCTGACAGGCCGCTTCTTCGCCAGTGCGATCAACTCCTTGAACGAGTTCGCCGGCAATCCTTTCGTGGCGACCATCACCCCCACGCCAGTGCTGATGGATGCCACGGGTGTGAGGTCGCGCGATGGGTCGATCGGCGGCTTCTTCAGCAGCACAGGTGCCTGCGCCAGTTGGCTGTGCAGGGTGCACAGCAGCGTGTAGCCGTCTGGCTTGGATCGCGCCACGGCTTCGGCAGCGATCATGCCGATGCCGCCAGGCTTGTTCTCCACGACAACCGGCACATTCAGCCTGGATGAAAAAAACTCCGCGAACGCACGCGACGTACTGTCGTTGGAGGAACCCGGCGCTTGCGCGGCGATGATGCGAATTGGGCGCGAGGGCCAGTTGTCCGCGAACGCGCGATTCGGCGATAGCCATGGCAGTGCCGCGGAGGCAGCGGCGGCGCCCAGCAACCGGCGTCGCCGCTCATCGACGACGTCCGTGTGCAGGTCACTGCCTGCACGAGATGGAGTGTGCATGAATAGTCTCCCTGAAACTTCAGCAACTTCAGGTGGGCGCCGGTAGCGATCGATTGACGACACGCCGGCGCTCCTGTCGGCCACGGCGATCTGCCACGGCCAGGCGGGGATGCGGGCGGCTACATGCCGATCAGGTCCGCGCGTTGCACGAGGTTCCTGACAATGCGAACCGAAGCGATGTCGATCATCTTGCCTTCGTACTGAACCGCGCCCAGTCCCTGCGCCAGGGCCTCGTCGTAGGCACGCATCATGTCGCGAGCACGCGCGACGTCGTCGGCGATCGGGGAGAACACCTCTTGCGCAAGCGCCACCTGCGAAGGATGGATCGCCCACTTGCCCACCATGCCAAGGGTCATGGCCCGGCGCGCTTCCTCCCGATACGTTTCGGGGCTGCGGAAATCCGCAAACGGGCCGTCGACGGCGTCCAGCTTGTTCGCCCGCGCGGCGATGGTCAGCCGCTGGCGCTGGTAGTGCCAGATATCGCCGGGATAGCCGCCGCTGCCACCGATATCGCGCATGGACACACCCTGGCTGGCAGAGTAGTCGCCCATGCCGAAGATCAGGCACTCCAGCCGGGGCGTGGAAGCCGCGATGGCCTCCACGTTCATCATCGCTTCCACCTCTTCGATCAGCACATCGATGCCGATACGGTGCGGCAGCCCAAGTTTCTTTTCCATCATCGACAGCAGCTTGTCGACGAACTGCACATCGGCGGCGGACATCGCCTTGGGCAGCATGATCACATCGAGATTGCGGCCGGCGCCTTCCACAACTTCGATGATGTCCTCGTAGGCGTACTCGGTGGTCAGGTCGTTGACCCGCACACAACGCGTGGTACGGCCCCAGTCGAGACCATTGAGCGCATCGATGATCTTGCGCCGGGCCGGACGCTTTTCGCTCGGCGCCACCGCGTCCTCCAGGTCGAGAAAAACAAAGTCCACGCCCATTGCGGCGGCCTTCGTCATCATCTTCTCGCTCGAGCCTGGCACGGATAGCTGGCAGCGGCGGAGTCGCTTGGTTCGTTCCTGCATGATGAGTGTCTCCTGCTAGTGGTAATAGTTTTGTCTTGCGTACCTACTGCACCACGCCGCCCGCGCGCAGCGTGGCGATCTCTCCGGTATCGAAGCCGAGGTCGGCGAGCGTGAAGTCGGTGTGCTCTCCGATCATGGGCGCGCGACGCCGCACGCCGCCCGGCGTCTTGCTCATGCGAACCGGACTGCCGGCGATGGTCAGCCCACGTGCCGCGCCTGGCTGTTCGACCTCGACCAACATCTCTCGGGTGCGGAAGTGCGAGTCGTCGAAGATGTCCGCGGCATCGAAGACCGGGCCGAACGGCACATCCCCTCCGAGCAATTCCGCGAGTGCATGCTTGGTATGAAGTCGGGTCCAGTCGCCGACAGCCTGCTCCACCTCCTGCCGGTGCGACACGCGCAGTTCGTTGCTGGAGAACCGGGGATCGTCGGCCCATGCGGGATTACCCATCCGCTCCACCAGGAGCTTCCAGAAACGATCATTCGGGA
The DNA here is from genome assembly GCF_000812445.1 of Cupriavidus sp. SHE. Classification (NCBI taxonomy): domain Bacteria; kingdom Pseudomonadati; phylum Pseudomonadota; class Betaproteobacteria; order Burkholderiales; family Burkholderiaceae; genus Cupriavidus; species Cupriavidus sp. SHE. Next base: position 44,917 of record NZ_JWMB01000107.1, read on the forward strand.
CGCCCAGGCTCACATAGCCGTCGCTGGCGGGAAAGATCCCGAACGGACAGAGCAATGGGTGACCATTGCCCTCCGGGCCGGGTGCCTCTCCTGTGACGCTGAACTGGAACACCATGCGTTCGCACACGGCCAGCACCGCGTCGGTCATCGCCACATCGACGAACTGGCCACGCCCGGTGCGCTGGGCGTGCCAGCATGCGGCGGTGATGCCGTAGGCCAGGAACATCGCGGGCACGATGTCGCCAACCCCCGGGCCAACCTTGGTGGGTGGCCCACCACGCTGCGGACCCGTGATGCCCATGATGCCGCCCATCGCCTGCGCCACAGGGTCATAGGCCGGCCATCCGGAATACGCGCTCTCGCCGCTGCGCGGATCGCCGAAGCCACGGAGTGCCGCGTAGACCAGCCTGGGATTCTCCCGGGCCAGGCGCTCGTAGCCCAAACCGAAGCGCTCCATCACGCCGGCGCGGTAGTTCTCGACCAGCACGTCCGCGCTGCGCACCAGGCGCAGCAATGTCTCGCGCCCCGCCGGCTGCTTCAGATCGAGCACCAGCGATTCCTTGTTGCGGTTGATGGAACCGAAGTAGGCGCCGAACCCACCCGATTCCATTTTCACCGCACCGTCGAGGTGTGGACCATTGCGCCGGGTGTTGTCGCCGCCCGGCGGCTCGATCTTGATGACGCGCGCGCCCTGGTCGGCCAGCATCATCGAGCAATATGGACCAGCCAGCATCTGCGTCAGGTCCAGCACAAGCAGGCCGTTGAGTGCTCCAGTCGCGCCGGACTCGCCACTCATTTCTCGCCCCAGTGACTCTTGCGTTTGATCAGCGCCTTTCGCTCGGCCTGCACGCACAGCTTGTCGTCCTGATTGATGCCGTAGTGACGAAAGTGAACGATGCCAGCGTCATCGCGATCGGCAGCCTCCCGTCCGACCACCTCGGTGTAGGCGTACAGCGTGTCGCCGTGGAACACTGGGTGGGACAGGCGGATCTTGTCCAGCGTCAGCTCCCTCAGGCACTGCTCGGCAGTGTCCTGCGCGGCCAGGCCCAGCACCATTGACAGGTTGATCCCGCCGAATACCACGCGCTGCGTGAAGATCCCCCCGGCACGCCGCATGGCGTCCTCGTTGAAATGTCCCTCTGCCGTGTTCATGACCATGTTGGTCAGCATGACGTTGTCCATCTCCGTCACCGTCTTGCCACGGGCATGACGGATCAACATGCCGGGCTCGAAGTGTTCGAAGTAACCATCTGGACTGGTGAGCGCCGCGAGTTTCATGCTGCCTCCTTTCCGTGTCGGACCTGACCGCTATAGGCGCGGCTGGCGATCATGGCTTCCACCTCTGATTTGCCGAGCAGGCTGTTGGCAATGATTCGCTGCTGGATCTCCGAAGTTCCCTCGAATATCTTGGTCAGCCGCGCGTCGCGCCAGTAACGCTCCACAGGGAACAGCTTCGTGTAACCCGCGCCACCGAAGATCTGTAGCGCGGTGGACGTCACGCGCTCGGCCATCTCGGAGGCAAAGTACTTCACCATCGACGCCTCCTTGTCGCAGCGCCGCCCACTGTCGATCTCGTTGCAGACGAAGTAGAGCAACTGCCGCGCGGCTTCGATCTCGGTGGCCATGGTGGCGATCTTGAAGCGGATAGCCTGGTATTCGGCGATGGGCATGCCGAACTGGCGACGCTCCAGGGAATAGGCGATCGCGTCTTCCAACGCCCCTTGCGCCAGCCCGATGGCTCGCGCGGCGGTGTGAGCGCGTGCCCCTTCAAGGCCTTTCGCCATGATGAGGAAAGCCTTGCCTTCCGGCCCCATCAGGTTGCGTTTTGGCACGCGCACGCCATCGAGCGCGAGCTCGAAGGTCTTCCAGCCGAAGTACCCGATCTTCGGGATCGGAGAGCCGGTCATCCCCGGCGGAAAGCTTCCACGCGGCTTCTCGATCATGAAGCACGAGATCCCTTCCCAGCGCTTGTCGGACGCCGGCGGCGCGGAGGTGCGCGCGAAGAGGATCAGGTAGTCAGCGCCGTCGGCGAACGTGCACCAGTACTTGTTGCCCGTCAGAACCCACTCATCGCCTTCCAGTACCGCACGGCACGAGATCGAGGCCAGATCGGAGCCCGTGTCCGGCTCGGACAGCGCGCTGGCATTGAGGAACTCGCCGCGCACCACACGGGGCAGGTACGCTTTCCGCATGTCTTCCGGCATCGATTTCATGATCCACCCGCCCTGCGCCCGTGCGACGATCGATGCCACCGACATCCAGCCGCGCGACAACTGCTCGCAGATCAGGCAGTACTCGAAGATGCCGAGCCCCAGGCCACCGTAGGCCTCCGGAATGGTGATGCCGAAGTACCCCATCTCCGCGAGCTTGTCGCGCAGGGACATTGGAATCTCCGCATCCGGGCCGTCCAGCGCATTGGCCACCGGCAACACTTCCTTCATCGTGAACTCACGCGCCGCATCGCGGATCATGCGACGCTCTTCCGTCATATACCCCAGACCATCTCCCGACATGCTTATCCCCTCATCCTGACCAGATTGGATCGTTTGAACTCGACGACTGTTTCGCCTTGCTGATTGGTGCCGTGCGTGTGCCATGTCACGATGCCGTAGCCGGGCCGGTTGCTGGCGGGCCGGCGTGACACGACCTCCGAACTGGCGTAGAGCGTCTCGCCGGGATAGACCGGCTTGAGGTACGCCAACTCATCCACACCCAGAAATGGGCCACCGCCTTCGGACAAGTCTTCCACCGAGAGGCCGAAGACCGTGTTGAACACCAACAGCGGATTGAGCGGCACGCCCGCGTAGCCGTTGGCCTGCGCCACTGCGTCATTGGTGTACTGCGGGTTGTAGTGCAACGTCAGCACCGAAAACATGGTGTTGTCCGCTGCCGTGACGGTGCGGCCCCAGTGGTGCGTAAAGCGCAGGCCTGGCTCGAAGTCCTCGTAGCGGTTACCGCGGACGCGTAGCTGGGCGTCCTGCTTCAGGCGTGCGACAACCGGGTCGACGGGATTTTCAGTCGCGGGGCCGGATTTTGATTGGGTGGAGGTCATTGGATCGCCTCGAACAAGGGTTCAACGGAAGGGAGCCGGTCCAGCGACTCGATCGCGGACACCAGCTTTGCGAATTTCGCCGCGCCCACGCGCGGCACGACGATGGCGCGCGCCTTGTCGACCAGGAGTTGCCACTGCAATGCGAGATCGGTGGCCGGCACCGCGACGTTGGCTTGCGCGCGAATCGTGCGGCCGTCGCGCGTCATGATCTGCACGGTGGCGGTATTACGATCGGGGCCCTGAACCACCTCCAGCGCGATCCGCTTCCGCGCCTTGACGTAACGCGGCGCGCACGCGGTTTCGGGTGAATACAACGCGAGCGAAGCGGTGGGCGCACCATCCATGGCCAGCGCCGCGAGATGCTGGATCGCAAACTTGATCTCCAGGCCGGACTGCGGATTGGCGATGTCGCACACGCCGCGATGTGGGCCGGCCACGAAGATCGTCATTGCCTCCAGTGCGTCCAGATCGATCTGATGCTCACGGCACGCGGCACGCACGGCCTCGATGGTCGAGTGCGTGAGGTAGCAGGAGGCATGGAACTTGAACAGCGTGCGTTCGATGGCCATGCTCGTCCGCCGTTCGAACGCATCCGGAAACACCGGTGCGGCATGTGACTGCGTGCTACCGAAGCCCTGCGAACATTCAATGCCGTTCGGATTGGCGGTAAAACCACGTGCTGCCAGCCGGGCGGCCATCACGCCGTTCATGGCCGCCTTGCCCGCGTGCAGCGGCTTGGCCATCGTGCCGAACATGCACTTGAGCCCGGCGGCCTGCGTCGCGGCCAATCCCAGCGCGTGCGCCGTGGTGGTCGGGTCCAGTCCACCCAGCCTGGCACACGCTGCAGCCGCGCCTAGCGTGCCGGTGGTGCCGGTGGGATGCAGGCCGAGCTGATACTGTTCCGTGCCCACGATCTCACCAATCCTGCTTTCCACTTCGTGCCCCACCACCAGCGCGCGCAGCAGGTCCTTGCCACTGGCGCGGGTGGCCTGCGCCAGTGCCAGCGCCGCGGGCGCCACGGGTACGGTCGGGTGGCCATGCATCGCCGAAGCAACGTCATCGAAGTCGAGGGCGTGGCCGGCGGAGCCATTGATCAGCGCGGCCTGCGCCACCTCCGCGCGGCGCGAACTGCCCAGCAGCGCGCAAGGCAGTGCGGCCGGGCTGGCGTACTCGGCCGTGAGCATTTCCACGAGCGGCTCACTGGCAGCGGCGATGGTGACCGCGACCCAGTCGAGCATGGCATGTCGTGCCCACTCGAAAGCTGGCTCGCCGATCTCCGTATCGTCGACCGTGCTGATCCAGGTGGCCATTGCCTGGGTAAAGCCAGTGCCAGTGCCAGCGGCGGCTTTATCGATGGTGTTGTCAGTTTCCACTCGAAGGCGACCCGTGGTGGCGGGCGCTGGGTTGTTGTCGATGGGCTTGAGTATTGGCAAATGGCCGCAGGCGTTGCATCACATATGTGATGGTTCTGGATTGCGCCGATCCATCACATACGTGATGAGCCACGACGATTTCGCAGCGGAAACTTGCATCAGCGTTCGATTGCGATCGCAAGCCTCGGTACGGCATCCGTGTCATCCTTGATGCCTGCGTCATCCCTCATCACCCACTACCCCATGACCATGAACACCACTACGCCTCGCCGCTCCGTGCTCTACGTGCCCGCGAGCAATCCACGCGCCATCGAAAAAGTCCGCAACCTGCCCTGCGATGTCATCGTGTTCGACCTGGAGGACGCCGTGGCGCCCGCCATGAAGGCCCAGGCCCGCAAGAATCTGATCGCCGCGTTCGCGGCGCAGCCATTTGCAGCGCACGAAACCGTGATACGGGTGAATGCCTTGGGAACGGCCGAGTTCGACGCGGATCTTCGCGCGGCCGCCACGTGCCGCGCGGATGCCGTCTTGTTGCCAAAGGTGGATACCGGTGCCGATCTGGCGGCATTCGCCGCCGCGGTCGGCAAGCTTGTGGACGGCCCCGCGCCCCGGCTGTGGGCCATGATGGAGACCGCCTGCGCCATCCATCATGTCGACGACATTCTGCGTGCCGGCAAGGACAGCCGGGTCTCGCTCGCGTGCCTGGTCGTCGGTACCAACGACATCGCAAAGGAAACCGGCGTCTATCCCGGCGACGACCGCATGTATCTGGTGCCCTGGCTGATGTCCATCGTGCTCGCCGCCAAGCGATATGGCATCGAGGTGCTGGATGGTGTGTGGAACGACTTCGGCGACCGCGCGGGCTTCGACAACGAGGTGCTGCAGTCAGTGCGGATGGGTTTCGACGGCAAGACGCTGATCCACCCTTCGCAAGTCGAGCCCGCCAACCGGGCGTTCACGCCGTCAGACACCGCGATTGCCGATGCGCGCGCGATCGTGGCCGCCTTCGCGCGTCCCGAACACGAAGCGGCGGGTGTCATCAATCTGGATGGACGCATGGTCGAGCGCCTGCATCTGGAGCAAGCGACGCGACTACTGACAAAGCTGGATGCGATTCAGACACGCAGTCAGCAGTTGCCCGGCTAACTGGTTGATTCTTCCCCGACAGCGGCGCTCAGCAGTCCTGCGCCACCGCGAGCACGGCGGCCAGCAGCTTCTTGCGCCGTGCGTGCAGCCGCGCCACCGGGCCGCCGGTGCCGATACCGAGCCACTGTCCACGTATCGGCGTCGCCACAAGCGTGGCGATTACGCCGGCCCCCGGCGAGGCAAGACTGGCCGATTCGTAGTACCCCTGCCGACGTGCCTGCTCGATGGCACGCATGATCTCGGCGGGCCGCACGGCTGACTCGCCAGCAGGAACCTCGGCATTGAATCGGCGCAGCATCCGTCCGATCTGATCGTCTTCCATCCGGCTCATCAGCATGATGCCGATGGCGGTGCGATGCATCGGCCGGATGGTGCCGGACGACACCGACAGGCGCAGCCCCTGGCTGGATTCGATGACGGACAGGTACTGCAGCATGTTGCCGCTCTGTCGCCCCAGCAGCACCGTCTCGCCGGTCTCGCTCGATAGACGCCGCATCGCTTCGTGGACGGAGGCGCCGGCGCCCTGCTTTCGCGTGGTCCAGCCGCACATGAATGCCACCCGGACGGAGGGGCAGTAGCTGCGCATCTGCGCGTCGAACTCCATATAGCCGCGCGCCACCATCGTTCGCAGCAGCATGGAAACACTGGACTGGGGGACGCCAAGGCGCTCGGCAATCTCGCCAACACGCAGCGGCCGGCGCACGCGTTCGAACAACTCCAGCAGGTCGAACACACGATCCGCGGATTTGACCGTCCTGTTATCCATATGAGCGCCCCTGATATCAGCGAGGAGTCAAGTTTAAGCCTGGATCAGGGGTGACGGAACCGGGAAAACCAGACCGCGTCAGCTGTCTGCTGCCAGTGCGGAATCGGGAGCGCGGCTAGCGGAGCGCGGTTCCTGATCCGCCCTCCGCAGGTCTTGCCACGCCATCAGTCAGCATCAGGCAACATCCGTCAACGTAGGTCGGGGAAATCTTCCTCCCAGTATTCACCGGGCATCCTCGACGACTGATCCTCGCGCTCCATCTCGCGGCGGCGGAGGTCAACGCGCCGGATCTTTCCGGAGATCGTCTTGGGTAGCTCGCTGAACTGCAGCCTGCGAATCCGCTTGTACGGGGCAAGCTTCTCTCTCGAAAAGCGGAATACCGCCCTGGCCAGTTCGGGGCCAGCCTCGTAGCCCTGGCGAACCGTGACATAGGCCTTCGGCACATACAGCTTTACCGGGTCCGGGCTCGGCACAACGGCGGCCTCGCCAATGGCCTCGTGTTCGATCAGGACGCTCTCCAGCTCGAATGGACTCAGCCGGTAGTCCGATGCTTTGAAGACATCGTCCGCGCGACCCACGTAGACAAGGTACCCGTCGTCCCGGCGCATCGCGATATCGGACGTGTGATAGAAGCCATTGCGCATGGCTTCCGCAGTCGCCTTCTCGTTGTTCGAGTAGCCCGCCATCAATCCAAGCGGGCGGCTGGCTAGCGAGAGGACAATCTCGCCCTCGTTTGCGGGATGATCATCCGGATCCACCAGATCGACACGGTATCCGGGAAGCGGCCTGCCCATCGAGCCGGGCACGACGGGCTGACCCGGCGGATTGCCGATTTGGCAGGTTGTCTCGGTCTGCCCGAATCCGTCGCGAATGGTGATGCCCCACGCGCTCTGCACCCGCTCGATGATTTCCGGGTTGAGCGGTTCTCCTGCCCCGACGATCTCGCGCAGCTTTACCGCATACGAAGCCAACGGCTCCTGCACAAGCATTCGCCATACCGTGGGCGGGGCGCAGAGCGTAGTGATGTTGCGTTGCACGAGCACGTCCAGCGCATCCCTCGGAACGAAGCGGGCGAAGTTGTAGATGAATACGCACGCCTGGGCATTCCACGGCGCGAAGAAGCAGCTCCATGCGTGCTTGGCCCATCCCGGGGAACTGATGTTCCAGTGAATGTCCCCGGGCTGCAGCCCAATCCAGTACATCGTCGACAAGTGGCCAACGGGATAGCTCTGATGCGTGTGTTCGACCAGCTTTGGTTTCGATGTCGTGCCCGACGTGAAATACAGGAGCAGCAGATCCGTCGCGCGAGTCACCCCGTCCGGGACGAAGGTTGGCGACGCCTGATACGCGTCACCAATGTGATGCCACCCTGCGACGCGCTCGCCCACCGCGATACGGGTGACACTCGCGTCAACGCCTTCGAATTTTCCCAGCTCCGCACCGTCGACCACGACGAACCGCGCCTCGCCGAGTTGCACGCGATCGCGAACATCGTCGGGAGATAGCTGGGTCGTGGCAGGCAACACAACGGCACCGAGCTTCATCGCCGCCAGCATGACGTCCCACAACTCGACCCGATTGGGCAGCATCAGGAGGAGTCGGTCGCCGCGCGAGACACCCAAGCCGCGCAGGTAGTTGGCCATGCGAGAGGAGCGCTCCGACATCTCCCTGAAAGACAATGGCGCGCCTGCATCATCGGGGCTGTCCACAATCCAGAGTGCGGGGTTGTCGTTTCCCCGAGCCATGACGTCGAAGTAGTCGAGCGCCCAGTTGAAATCGCCGAGTTGCGGCCAGGCAAATTCCCCGTATGCGCGATCGTAGTCCGCGCGATGTCGCAGCAGAAAATCCCGTGCGGCGACGAATGCCGCGGCTCCTGAAGCCCCGTCTTTCATCCTTGTCTCCTGGTTGGCGCGATAGAGCGCTCTCGAATGGACAACGAATTACCAATACCTTGAACGGTGCGCGGCATTCGAGCCAACACCCAACTGTACTCCGCCGTCAGGCGTGAGCGGCTGGCAGGAAGTCGCGCTGCAACAACGTTGAAGTATAGGTTCGGGGGTTGGCGCTGGCAGCCGGGGAATACCAGCGTGTCAGGCAGGAATGAACTAGCCAGTGCTGGCTGGCTTCGGCCTCCGACTGCGGTCGCGTCGATGAACTTGGCCCGGGATGCGGCCCAGGGATACGTTCCGTGCAGTGCTGTGGGTCGGCAACGGGACGTCGGCGGCTCTAGAGGAGCCAGCGCAACGGCTCGACGACCACGTGGAACAACTGCGCGAGCACGGAAGTTACCTCGGTGTTCGAGACCTTTGCATAGGCAAAGATAATGACACTGGCGGATATGAGAGCGGCGCAAGCCGATTTGAGATTGTCACCCACAGCGCATCCTACGAATGTCGGGACGACGGCGCACTGCACTTTGCCGCCCCACCGTCAACGCGGATTCGATGGCGGCATGGCAAGCATGCAGAGCTGGCGCTTGCCCAGAGGCCCGGCAAGTATTGCCATTACTACGCTCGTTCGAAGGGCAAGATCTGTGCGCTAGCAGCCAGAAGACTGGATCATGTTCGGTCCGAACTTCTTCGGGCAATCAGGAACGGCACGGCCAGCGGAAATGCCGCAGTGGCGCGAGTGTCGACGACACCCGCTGCTCGATACCTGCCCTACATATCGGACCGCAAGCCCCGATCGAAAAAATATCTTGTAATGAGATCGATTCCCATTTACTATTCGATCACTGTCTGACGCGCGGCAAGTCGCCGGAACCGGACGGTACAAGTTTTCAGAGCGTCGTCTCCGGCCGAAACCAGGCTCGCGACGCCCGACACCGACTTTTGTGGGGACCGCTCCGAAACACGGAGCGTTTGGTAGTAGCCAGTTGCAGGAAGATCGGGAAAACAACCAGACCCCGTTTTCCCGATCGCGTCATCCAGCAACAAGCCAGGCCACCTTTTTATTCCGCGCGCCGTCCAGGCACGGCGCGCCGCCCGGGACGATGCGACACGCGCCGGACCGGGCGTCTTCCGCCTGACCTCTTCTTTCCCGTTCCATTCCAGGCCCTCGCCTGGTTCCATTGCACCGCCCGCCCGCGGGTGAGATCCGCATGATGACCTCCAACGTGAATGCCGATGTAGTCCCACTCAAGCGCGCTGGCCTGAGGGCCACGTCTCCGCGCATGCACGTGCTTGAGGTATTTCGCGCAAGCGAACGCCGCCACCTGAGCGCGGAAGACGTCTATCGGACCATGCTTGAACTGGGCATCGATGCCGGGCTGTCGACGGTCTATCGGGTGCTCAACCAGCTCGTGCAGGCGGACATCCTGTTACGCCACAGCTTTGAATCCGATCATTCTGTCTTCGAACTCAACGAGGGCGGTCATCACGACCATCTGATCTGCCTGGAATGCGGCCGCGTCGAGGAGTTTCGTGACGAGGCAATCGAGCAGCGCCAGAAGCAGGTGGCGGCGCGCAATGATTTCGTGCTGCGCGAGCACATGCTGGTGCTGTATGGGCTCTGCCCCGATTGCCAGCGGTCACGCATTGGGGCGGTGGAAGCAGGCGTCGACGCGGCGCGCTGACGCCCCGGATGTTGCTTACAGAATAGCCAGCTTCCGTTACAAACACGCGCGAATGGTAATACGCCACATGGGTAGAGTGGAGGCGTAGCAACTCACCCCTTCTGGTGAAGGCTGAAGACCATGAACAACAAGCGCCCTCTCTACTTTTCGATTTTCCTCGCTGGCGCAGCCGCGCTCGCTGCCTCCGCCTCCGCAATGGCTCGCGTCGATATCGGCGTCAGTCTCGGCGTGCCTGCGCCGGTGGTAGTCGCTCCCGCACCCGTCATTGTGGCTCCCGCGCCCGTGGTGGTGGCGCCCCCACCGCCCGCCTACATAGCGCCGCCCCCTCCGGTGGTCTACCGCCCGGGCCCACCGGTCTATGTGGCGCCGGCAGTCGTCGTCGGCTGGCACGGGGATCGTTATTGGGACGGCCGCCGCTGGTATGACCGCCGCGAGTACCACGCGTGGCACCATCACGACGACTACTACCGCCGCTGATCCAGCGTGACGATCACGACCGGGCCGGCGCCGGCGCCACTGCCGGCGCGGCCGGTCGCAACACCAGCCAGACCGCCACGCCAATCAGCGCCATCCCTGCGGCGTGAGCCCACGACAGCGATTCCCCAAGGAACATCCAGCCCCAAACGATGCCGAACGGCGGGATCAGGAAGGTCACGGTCAGCGATCTGACCGGACCCAGGTCGGCAATCAGCCGGAAGTACAGCACGTAGGCGATCGCGGTACAGAACATCCCGACCGCGAGCATCGCCGCCCAGACGCCGGGCCCCGCAGCCGGCAGCGTGTTCTCTCGCCACAGCGCGACCGCGCTGAAAGGCAGCAGGAACAACGTTGCGCCCACCAGGCTGCCGGCAGCGACCAGGCGACTGTCCAGACCGCCACGAGCAGTGATCCACCGGCGCGTCAGGAAGCCCGCCAGTCCGTAGCATGACGTTGCCACCAGGCAAGCCAGCGCGCCGAGCAACACCTCGTGCGAGAACACCACAGGCCCCGTCCGCGTCAGCACGCCGACACCCGCCAGCCCCATCAGGACACCGGCAGCCTTGGCACGCGTCAGCTTTTCGGCAAAGAACAGCGAGCCGATCAGCACTCCCATCAGCGGTGTCATCGCGTTAAAGATCGCCGAGTACCCGGCTGGCAGCCACAGCGCGGCGATGGCATACATCACGAAAGGAATGCCCGAGTTGATGATGCCGAGGATGATCACGGCACGCCACTTGCCCTGCATGTCCCATTTGAGCCCGAGCATCGGAAGGCAGGCGGCAAGCGTCACGGCACCGATCAGCACCCGGAAGAATGCCGTCGGCAGCGGCCCGAGCACCGGGGCACCGATACGGATGAATAAGAAGCTGGCGCCCCAGATGGCCGACAGCAGTAGAAGACGGAACAGGTCAGCGGGTTTCATTGGGTTATGAAATGCAATGATCAAACCGAAAAACATCAGACCGTTGCCGATATGCGACAGAATCGGCACATTGGTCGATGCCGTGCGCAGCAACGGCGCCACGGGAAGGTATTAAAGCGCTGAAACTGGCAAGCAGCACGCTGGATTCGGACATTCCCCTGCTCGACGAGGAGACGCCTTTGCTGCGCCGCAAAATCATCGAAATCGCATCTTAAAGCGTAGAAGTACAGCGATTGTTGCGCTTCCGCCGCATGTTGCTTTCGATTGCCTTTCGTAATCACCCCTCAAATGTAGGGGGCACTACCACAGGGCGTGACATCGCGTATTCGATTCCTTTAAAATCTGTACTGCGCCAGAGTTAATTGACCCCTCCGACGCATTCCCGACAAGCCGCCAGGCAATCCTGGCGGCTTCTTTTTTTGTCGCGACGAAAAGTTGTATCGTATGTCACAGCAGGGCCACATACAGCAACTGGCGTATGGTGCACGTTGTGTTCCCGCGTCAACCATCCTCCCCCTTACAGCGTTGCCAGCGACATGAAACGACAGTTCCTCGGCTTGCTCGCCCGCGTCTACGTCATGCAATTCGCCATGGAGGTGCCCGCCACCGTTGCGATGCTTGCGGAAATGCTCATGGATTACGGATTCCAGGTAGACATCGGCTCCGTACGACCTCTGCTGCGTGCGCTGCAGATGGAGGGTTATCTCGAAAGCGTCCTGCGCGACGGTATCGGGCGGGTTTACCTGCTCACCGAACTGGGGCGTGAAGAGTTGGCCACCAGCCGCACACGGATCGACGAGTTGTATCGGCGACTCCACAATCCCGTCGCCGAGACCGTCGCCATGGCACCGGCGACCGTTTCCCACACCTGATTCCTGATTCCCAAGCCACGCTTGAATGACGAAACCGGCACGCCGCGCCAGCGGCCTGCCGGTTTGTTTGTTTGGGTGGGATCGAACGTCTCAGCCACGGCGTATCCACCCGATGCGTGCGTGACGTTGCGTACCCGTTTCTGCGGACGCCCGCGGCGTGCCAGACGTCATGCCGCCATGTCAGGCCGCAAGCACGTCCGCATTGGCCAGACTGCTATCGCCACGCAGGATCTGACGCAGCGTATCCAGTCCAACCGGCTGGCTGAACAGGTAACCCTGCACGGCATCGCATCCCTCGGCGCGCAGGAAATCGAACTGTGCTTTTGTCTCCACACCCTCGGCCACCACCTGCAGATGCAACTGGCGCCCGAGCGCGACGATGGCCGCGGCCACCGCCCGGTCGTGTCCCGGCACGGCGAGATCATCGACGAACGACTTGTCGATCTTGAGCTTGCTGATTGGCAGGCGGGTCAGATACCCGAGCCCCGAGTAGCCCGTACCGAAGTCGTCGATCGAAATCCCCACGCCCAGCTGGCGCACCTGCCGGAGCGTCTCGACGGTGGTCTCGCTGCCGTCGACGAGAATGCCCTCGGTCACCTCGATGGTCAGACTGGCGGCCGGCAGCCCGGAAGCGCGCAACGCCTGCGCGACGGCCGCCGGGAAACTTGCCTGACGCAATTGCAGCGGCGAAATATTGACCGCGACATCGATATCGCACCCCAGCTCCTGACGCACCGACTGAATATCCTGGCAAGCCTTGCCCAACGCCCACTCGCCAAGCTCGCTGACGAGCCCGCACTGCTCGGCGATCGGGATGAACTCAGACGGCTGCATCACGCCGCGCTCGGGGGTCTCCCACGCGATCAGGGCCTCGACCCCGAGCAGCGCCAGCCTGGAAACGTCGACGATTGGCTGGTAGCGCAACCGGAACTCCCCCTTGGCCAGCGCGCGACGGAGCAACCCCTCGATCGTGAAGCGCGTCCGCGATGCCTCCGCCATCTCGCTGGCAAAACGCCGCAGTTGGGCGCGCCCGCCATGCTTGGCGGCATACATCGCCGCGTCGGCCGATTTCATCAGGTCCGTCAGCGAATTGCCATCCTGGGGAAAGATCGCCATGCCGAGCGAGGGCGTGACGCGAACATGTTCGCCCGCCAGTGGCAGGTCCTCGGACACGCGCGCAAGAATCTTGGCAGCCACCAGTTCGGCCTCGCCATCGAAGCGCAAGTCTCCAAGCGCCACGGCAAATTCGTCGCCGCCCATGCGTGCCACCACATCGCGGGGCCGCACCGCCCCGCGAATGCGGTCGGCGATGGTCCGCAGCAGGTCATCCCCCACGGGATGGCCGAGCGTTTCATTGATGTGTTTGAAATGGTCGAGATCGAGCAACAGCAACGCCACACCACTGCCACGACGGCGCGCTTCCGCGAGCAGTACTTCGCATCGCTCATGCAGTTCCGACCGGTTTGGCAGCCCCGTCAGCGCATCGTGCTTTGCCATGTGGCTGATATAGGCATCCGCAAGCGTCGCTTGCTTGCGCGCTTCCTGGCGCTCACGCCGAAGACGGCCTGCGAGCCATCCCGCCAGCATGACCGCAGCCGTCGCGAGTAGCAGCGGAAGCCAGACGAGCGGTGACAAGAGCGGTTGCATGAACGAAAGAATGAAACAGCAGTGGAGGCGTTGTGGGCCCTTTCTCTGGCGAAGGACACCCGAAGAACACCGTGTCTGGCGCACTATACCTTGTGTGCTTGCGCCCGCACAGTAGCGGTCGGTTCGCTTCCGATGACAAGAGACGCATGGAACGCAGGCTGTCAAACCCGGTTTCTCCGGACTTTCATCATCAGGCGAACGTGATAACTTACGTTCGCCAGCAACCAGATATGCGCAAAGCGCTGGCTCCAGCGAATTCACAGGCTTTCGATGCCACATCGACTCCGTGACACTCACATGCCCCGGTTACTGCCGTCGCTCAAGGTACGCATTGCGCTGATCACCACAGTGCTTGCCGCCATTCTCGGCGGAGGCATCGTCATCGGCTCGCTCTACTTCGCCCATCTCGATCTCGAAGACGCGCTGCAGAACCAGCAGGACTCCATCGTCAAGCTATCGGTGGACCAGCTCGACACGGCGATGGACGACCGTATCGAGCTGCTCTCCCACCTGGCACCGCAACTGCGCGACACGCTCGCTTCCGCGCATGAGCAGCCACACGATGCCGTACGGGCGGCGCTACAGCAGGCAATCGACCGCACGATACCGATGCCCGAGGCGTTCAATGCCGTGATGGTCGTCGACGCGGCTGGCACAGTCCTGACCATGGACGGCAAGCCCGTCGAGGTGGGTGACCGCGCCTACTTCCTCGAGGCCATTCGCACGCGCAATGTCGTGGTTGCCGCGCCGATCCGCTCCCGCGTCGGCGGCTATGTGGGCGTCCTGGTGGCGGTACCGGTGCTCTCGTCGTCCGGTGAGTTCCTGGGCGTCGCGGGGGGCTGGCTCAACCTTGCCAACTCGAACTTCCTGGTGGAAATCGCCAACAACCGGCTGGGCACCACGGGCTTCTACTGTCTGGTGTCGGCCGGCAGCGAACCCGTCTATGTCCAGCATCCGGACCCCACCATGGCGCGCAAACCCGCCCACGCCGTTGGCGAGACCTGCGGCGTGGACGATCACAGCGCGCCGCTGGAATTTCTCACCCCGACCCGGCCCGTGATCGCCCGCCGGCTGATGGCAAGCACGGGCTGGGAACTCGTGGCCGTGATGCCGGCGCAGGAAGCCTATGCGCCACTGCGCCAGATGCAGCGGCGATTCCTGATGATGTCGGCCATCGCCCTGTCGGTGGTGGCGCTGCTGATCTGGCTGGCGGTACGTCAGTTGCTGACGCCGCTTTCCCGCCTGCATCAGGTGGTGCAGGCGAGCGCGAACGACCTGGATGCATTTCAGCGCTTGCCAAAGCGTCCGCACCGCGACGAGATCGGCGATGTCACCGGCGCCTTCATCCGCCTGATGCGTGACATGCGCCAGCGCGGACTGCAACTGGCACGCAGCGAGCGACGGCTGCGCGCGGTCACCGACACGCTCCCGGCACTGCTGGCCTTCATCGACAGCGACGAACGCTACGTCTTCAACAACATCGCCTACGAGCGTGTGTTCGGTATGTCGCTGGATGAAATCCAGGGCAAGACCGTGCGCGAAGTGCTGGGCGAGGAACGCTACGCGCGCGCCCAGCCCTTCCTGCAACGCGCGCTGCGGGGCGAGGAGGTCAGCTTCGAGGCCGAGTATCACTTCCCGCATCATCACTGGATGGAAATGAGCTATCGCCCGGAATGGGGCGAGGATGGCCGGCAGGTGGTGGGCGTACACATCCACGTGGAGGACATCACGCGGCGCAAGGTGGAGAATCTGCGGCTGTCGCACATCTCGCGAACGGACCACCTGACCCAACTCCAGAACCGCAACGCCTTCGAAAGCCAGTTGCGGGACGCGATGACGCTGAGCCGCGCCGAGCAGCAACTGATGGCCCTGCTCTATCTGGACATGGATCGCTTCAAGGCCGTCAACGACATCCACGGCCATGCCACCGGCGATCTGCTGCTGCAGGCATTCGCGCTGCGTCTGCGGCGCTGTGTGCGCGAGAGCGATCATGTCGCGCGCATCGGCGGGGACGAATTCGCGGTGATTCTCGAGGACATCGGCACGCCAGCCACGGCGCAGCGAATTGCCAGCGCGATCCTGGAATCGGTCGGTCGGCACTTCTATTTCGATGGAATACTGGCCGACGTCGATGTGAGCATCGGCGTGGCGCTCTACAAGGGCACGCCGATCAGCGAGGAAACGCTGATGCGGCAGGCCGATGTATTGCTGTATCGCGCCAAGGCCCTGGGCCGGGGCCGCTATGAAATCGGCCCTGCGGAACTGCTGGCAGACGTTGGGGCCTGACCCACTTTCGGCGCTGAAAGCCGCCTGACAGTGTCAGAATCGGCTGGCCGGTGGCGCTAGAGATGGAGCTGGAGCTGCTGCTCAGTGCTTCGTGGACTCGTCGGAAGCGTCCGACGCCTGGGGCGCATCCGCGTCGAACGGCACATGGCGGCCGTCCGCCGACTGGTAACCGAGCTTCGCGCTCTCGCCCATCATCCTCTCGTAGGCCAGCATGGCCTCGGCCACGGCCTTGGACTCGCCCTTGAACACGACCACGTCGTTGCCGCAGTTCGGGCATTGACCGCCGAATACCGCGTCGATGCCGTGCAATCCCGGCGCCGGGATGGCATCGAAATTGGTGAACGCCGTCTTGCAGGCTCCACAGACCAGTTGTGCCGGCCGCAGTGCATCGACGCGCGCACGCGCCTGTTGTGCCCGTTCCTCGGGCGTTCCCCGCCGTTTTGCCTCACCCATGATGCTGTCCTTTCTGACTGCCTGTTTTCGTCTACCACCGCCTTCTGCGCGCTTCGTCGCCCAAACCCCATTCAAAGGATTCATCCAGACTCCGCCGGCGCATGGCACGGGCGTGCCATTGTAGACCAGTACGCGTGTCCGGCACGACCACGATACGCCTGCTATTGTGGATAACGGTTGCCTACCACCTACCCCCCAAGGAGGACACCGATGATTCGACCCACCGTGCAGGAGAATTTCTCCCGTTACGCCGACTGTATCGCAGCCTGCAATGCCGCCGCCGCCGCATGCCTCAAGTGCGCGGCCGCTTGCCTGGAGGAGCCCGACACGAGGAAGATGACGCGCTGCATTGCGCTCGATATGGATTGCGCAGGCATCGCCAACCTGGCCGCGTCCTACATGCTGCGCAACAGCGAGTTCGCGCCGCTGGTCTGCGAAGACTGTGCCGAAGTGTGCAAGTGGTGCAAGGAGGAATGCGAGCGCTATGACCATTGGCATTGCCAGGAATGCGCCAAGGCCTGCGCCGCCTGCATGGAGATGTGCCTGAAGATGACTGCCTGAAGCGCCCCGTCCCAACCTGACCAGGCAACCGCCGCCGGCGTGCATCCATGCACGCACCGGCGGCAGGGACTTTGTTCCAGTACCCGGCGGATATCACACCAGGCGGCTATCCTTGCAGATCGTACTCAGCACTTGCTGCGATCCCTTTCCTGAAGGAGTCCGTCCATGTCCGAGAAGTCGTCCGCCACCCGCATCGAGAAAGACAGCCTTGGAGACGTCGCCGTCCCAGCAGATCATCTCTGGGGTGCCCAGACCGAGCGATCGCGTCAGAATTTCCGAATCGGCAGCGAAAAAATGCCGCCTGCGTTGATCGAGGCGTTCGCGATACTGAAACTGTGCGCGGCCCGCGCCAACCGGGAACTCGGTGTGCTCAAGCCCGATCTGGCCGATGCCATCGAACGCGCAGCCGAGGAAGTGATCGCCGGCAAATGGCCAGGCGAGTTTCCGCTCTCCGTCTGGCAGACGGGCTCCGGCACGCAGACCAACATGAACCTGAACGAGGTCATCTCCAACCGGGCCATCCAGCTCCTGGGCGGCGAGGTCGGCAGCAAGAAGCCGGTGCATCCGAACGACCACGTCAACTGCAGCCAGTCTTCCAACGACAGCTTTCCGACGGCGATGCACATCGCGGCCACGCGCGCGATCCAGCAGACGCTGCTGCCTTCGCTGGAAAAACTCCAGCAGACTTTCGCGAAGAAGGTCGAGGCATTCGACGATATCGTCAAGGTCGGCCGCACCCATCTGCAGGACGCCGTGCCGCTGACGCTGGGCCAGGAATTCTCCGGCTACATGACACAGGTGGCCGATGCCCAGTCGCGCCTGCAACAGGCCATGCTGCGCGCGATGCCGGTGCCGCAGGGTGGCACGGCAGTCGGCACCGGACTCAACGCGCCGCCGGGATTCGCCGCCGCCTTTGCCCGCGCGCTGGCCACCTACACCAGCCTGCCGTTCGAGCCCGCGCCAAACCGCTACGCACTGCAAGCCGCCCACGACGCGCTGGCCGACCTGTCCGGCGCGCTGAACACCACGGCTTCGTCATTCCTGAAGATCGCCCGCGATTTCATGCTGCTGGGCTCGGGGCCCCGTGCCGGCTTTGCCGAACTGCAATTGCCCGCCAACGAGCCCGGCTCGTCGATCATGCCCGGCAAGGTCAATCCGACGCAGGCCGAGGCCTTGGCGATGGTCTGTTGCCGCGTCATCGGCAATCACACGACGGTGACACTGGCAAACAGCCTCGGCACGCTGGAACTCAATGCGTACAAGCCAGTGATCATCTACAGCCTGATGCAGTCCGTCACACTGCTGGCCGACGCCGCATCGAGCTTCGCCGAACACATGGTTGAAGGCGTGGAACCCGATCGCGCGCGCATTCAGGAACTGCTTGAGCGCTCGTTGATGTCGGTGACCGCGCTCAACCCGCATATCGGCTACGACAAAGCTGCCGAGATCGCGAAGCTTGCGGTGAAGAAGAACCTCTCGTTGCGCGAGGCCGCCATCGCATCGGGCCACGTCACCAACGAACAGTTCGATCAGTGGATCGACTTCAAGGCAATGACGAAGGAAGTCTGAGAGGCGATCAGAAAGGCGAGCGCGCTATTGATCTGGTTGAAACGACAAGGCCAGGCAAGTGAAGGGATTCACTTGCCTGGCCTTTTTAGCCACCGGCAGGCCGGGGCCCAGACGATCAGAACTTGTGACGTACGCCGAGCGCAACGCCGAGCATCGTGCTCTGGCCGCTGGCGAGGAAGTATCCGTTCGCGAAGCTGATGGCCGACGTATCGAAGTTGAGGCCCGCGTTCTTCGAGAACGCCGTCGTCAGGTACAGGTCGGTGCGTTTGGACAGCGTGTAGTCAGCGATGAAGGACACCTGCCATGGGTTGGCCAGATGCGTCTGGCCCAGCAGGTTCTTCACGTTGTCGTAGTTGTACTCCAGCGTCAGACCGAGCGCCGGGGTGACCTGGTAGTTGCCGCCAATCCAGAAGAAGTCGTCCCGCAGAATCAGCGTGGAGCCGTCTTGCGCCTTGTTCTGACCCCAGCGATAGCCGCCCATGATCTTGGCGGTGGCACCCAGCGTATAGCTGGCACCGATCGTCGCTTTCTTGAATGAGCCGGTACCAACGAAAGCGCCCGCGGCTGAGCTAAGGCTCGGGTTGTACTGGTCATAGGCCACGGCCACACCGAAGGGGCCGGCTGCATATTCCGCACCGAGGCCATAGGCGGAGTCGCGACGGAACTGGCCCGGCACTTCGCCATTGCCGCCCACGCTTGGCGCACCCAGGCTCGTGCCCGGCAGCGCGACACCCGTGCCGAACGACCAGTGCGCGATGGCCGTCACCGGGCCGAATGTGCCGATGTATTTGGCCGTGTTGTCTTCGCGAAGGTTCGCACCTGCGAATGCCACGACGGGTTCGTACTGCACCGCATAGGCCGTGGGCGAGTAGTTCGCCATGATGTGGAATAGCGACGTGTACTGGCGCCCGAACAGGAACTGGCCATAGCGGCTGTCGAGTCCAACGTATGCCTGGCGACCGAACAACCGGCCTTGCGACTGCACACCATTGTCGATGCTGAACCCGCTTTCCAGCACGTACACGGCCTTGGTGCCGCTGCCGAGGTCCTCCACGCCGCGCAAACCCCAGCGTGAACTGGACAGGCCACCCGAAGTCAGTCGCCATGTGTTCCCACCCTGCCCGGCATTGAAGCCATTAGCAGGTGTTGGCGGCTGAGAGCCAAGATGACTCACGTACTCGATGTTGGCATCCGCGACACCATAGAGCGTCACGCTCGACTGAGCGTGTGCAGTACCCATGGCGCCAAGCACCGCCGTCGCAAAAAAGATCTTCTTCATCGTTATGTTTCTCCTCTCATCGGTCTGAAAGACCTTCCACTCCTGCCGGAGCGGCGCGAAAACACCACCGCTCCCACAAAACTTCAAGCCGCCGTGCCCGAGACAGGTTGCTGGTCAGGAAAATGGGCGCAATTGCCCCCCGCCAGCGAATTACCCCGGCTTTGGCTCGCACTGCAGATTGGGAACACTGGGACGGCACTGCGTCCCACTGGCGAACAGGCGTGTGCTATTCGGAGATGTCGGTGCCGCGCGTTTCCGGCAGGAGCCAGATCGCCACAAGGCTGACGATGCTGGTGGCGGCGAGGTACCAGGCCGGCGCGTTAGGGTTGTGCGTCCAGGCCAGCAAGCCTGTCACCACGAACTGCGTGGTCCCTCCGAATAGCGTGGTACCGATCGCGTAGACCAGAGAGACGCCGATACTGCGAAAGCCAGCCGGCAACAACTCAGGAATCACGACGATCGATGCCGCGGCACTCATGGCGGTGAGCGCTGCGAGTACCGCTGTCACGGTCAGGAAGCTGATGGCACCGGGCATTGCACCCAGCCACCAGAACATTGGCACGATCAACAGCATCAGCGCGACGCGCGGCGCAATCAGGACAATCTTCCGGCCGCGCCAATCGCATAGCCAGCCTCCCACCAGGCCGAACGCGAACGTCATCACGCCACCAACCAGCGCACTGGTCTGCGCAAGTGTTGCGGGCAGGTGCAACGTCTGGATTGCGTAAGTGGTCATGTAGTTGCCAATCTGAGACGCGACGGAGGCAGACAGCACCATCAGCACACCCAGAACAACATAGCGCCGGTGCGACTTCATCAGGCCACCGACCACCTCGGTCGTGCTCCGCTCGGTCCGGGCTTCGAAGGTTTCGGGCAGGCTGCGGCGAATCTTCAGGGCGACCGGCACGAGCGCGATGCTAATCACGAAGGGGATACGCCACCCCCAGGCGGCCAGGTCTTCCGCCGGCAGCAACATCGACACTGCAACGCCCAGCAGTCCACCAACCGCCACGGCAATACCCTGGCTGGCCAATTGCCAACTCGCGTAAAGTGCGCGGCGATGCGGCGGCGCGGCCTCGACGAGTAGCGCGGTTGCTGGCCCCACCTCTCCGCCGAGCGCAAGGCCCTGTAGCAGACGGCAAGCCACCACGATGATGGGGGCAGCGATACCGATGGACGCATAGCTTGGCGTGGCGGCCATGCCAAGCGTGCCAAAGGTGATCAACGCCACGGTCAGGATCATTGCAGGCTTGCGACCGGCCCTGTCAGCCAGCGCGCCGATCAGTACGGCGCCGAGCGGGCGGGTGAAGAATCCCACTCCGAAGGTGGCGGCCGCGAGCAGCAGGCTGCCGAACTCGCCACCGACCGGAAAAAATGCGCGACCGATGTAGACGGCAAAGTAAGCGTAGATGACGAAGTCGTAGAACTCGAGGGCGTTGCCGGCAACGGCGGCGGCAACCGCGGCCCGACCAATGACTGGCCGAACGTCGGGCTCGCCGACATCCCTCGCCGTGTGAACCGCAAGCGTCTGGGCAGACGCCGGACTGGTGGCGCGCATTTTGTCTCCTTGGAATCGTTATGAATGGGCTGAGGGCCTGCTCAGACGATCAGTCTTCCCGCAGTCCATTCAGGGTCTGCAGGAACACGTCGCGGCCCTGTTGCCAGACAGCCTGTTGCCAGTCGTCCGCCTGGGGATAGAACGCATCCTTGAGGGTCTGGCGGATGGCCGCCGTCTGCAGCGGGTCAGACGAACCGTGGCGGTGCAGCCAGTGTTCGGCACGGCTGGCGCCAATGACTTGTGGCATCGGATACGTGCCGAACTCCAGGCAGAGGTTGGTCTGCTCGGCCTGCGCGCACTCGTCGAAGAGCGCGAACTGGATCGGCCCGGTCATCGGGATGCTGTTCGAAGTCCCGGCATGAACGGACGTCACATCTCCCCACCAACGACGCGCTCGCTCCAGCGAACGCCCTTCGTCGAGGCAAGCGAAGATGCGCTCCCCCACGCCATAAGGTCCAAGCCCGGTGTGAACATCAATGGAGCCCAGGTGCTGGCAGTTGCGCGCATGGCGTTGGAGGATCCGACGAAATGTGGTGTTGCTCCAGGCTGGCTCGCGTCCGCCGAAATGCATGCCATCCTCGAAGCGGTATTGACCCAGCGAGACAGCACGCTGAAACCCCTTCACACCCCACTCCTTGCGCAACATGAACAGCGCCAGCTCGTTGTCATCGCCGGGCGGCCACTCCCTGGGGAGCAAAAGTTCGTGGATCTCCGCATAGGGCTTGTTGTCCGGCAGCGGAGCCGAGAAGTCGACGAAATTGCGGTTCAGGTCGACGTTCTCCTGCGTCTCCCGGCGCGAGTACGAAAACCCGTGGGGATTGACCGCATGGATATACAGCACCGCCGTGTCCGGCGCGGCTACCGGGCCAAGGCCAAGCAACCCGGTCTGAATGGCGGAGCCACAATAGCCTTCCACGCCGTGCACGCCACTGATGATGACGACCAGCTTCGAAGCATGCAGCGGCCCGTCGCGCACGACGTCCGTGGCCAGCGTCTCGCCATGTGCGCCATCGAGCGGCAGTTCATGGGACTCGACGTCGAGCCCGCGCGATGCGGCGGCCTGCAGGAACTTCTGCCGGGCCTCCGCGTAGTTTCGACTGAACAGGTTACGAACTTCTGGTTGCACCTTGACTCCTCGATGATGCAGCGCTGATTCCATATGCCGATGACCTCAGGCGGGGAATGTCGGTCTGGATGCGCGCGTCCGAGTGGCGCGACGTTCGCCACATGCGCGTCCAAACTCGGAAAAGATCGCTTTGGCCAGGCCGCAATCGTCGATACGCATCTCCGGATGCCACTGGACGGCAAGCGTGAATTGCGCTGCGTTGGCAAGCGAGAACGCCTCCACGAGCCCATCGGGCGCCGTCGCTTCGATACGCAGTCCGGCACCGAGCCGCTCGACGCCCTGGTGATGCAGCGAATTGACCATGGCCGAACGCCCGGCGATCCCTGCCAGCCAACCGCCAGGCACGATGTGAATATCGTGGCTATCGTCGTACCACTGCTGGATCGGTCGGTCGTGGTCGCCCTCCCGATGATCCAGTCGGCCAGGCTGGGCGTGCACCGCGCGCTCGAGCGTGCCGCCATGCAAGACGTTCAACTCCTGAAAGCCACGGCAAATCCCCAGTATTGGGACCCCGGCATCGATCAGGGCTGGCAGCAGACCAAACACCGCGGCGTCACGGTGGGGGTCCTGGCATGTCGTTGCCGGCAGGGGCGTGGCTCCATACCTTTCCGCCGCGATGTTGGACGGACTGCCGGTCAGGACGATGCCATCCAGGGTGTCGATCAACGTGTCGGCATCGATGGCGTCGGCGCACGCCGGGAGCAGCAGCGGCTGCGCACCGGCAATCTCGCTAACAGCCCGCACATAGCCACCGAGAACCGAGTAGGCCGGATGCCTGTGGAGGTCGATACGATCCGTGATGATCGCCACGACCGGAAGAAGTGACTTTTGAATTGGGGCGGATGACATGGAACGATGCGGCAGTCGGAATGGATCTGGCCGCAGTTTGGAGACATCCACTACTTGTGTAAATTGCAACTAAATTCTGGTTAGAATGCAATTCATGCAAGTGGACTGTCATCGTCATGAATACGCGTCAACTACGCCACTTTCTGGCCCTTCTCGATACCGGCTCATTGGCCGCGGCGGCCGAATCGGTTCATCTGAGCCAGCCAGCGCTATCTCGCAGCATCCGCGCGCTTGAAGACATGCTTGGCGTGCCGCTGTTCGACAGGAATGACCGGCGGCTGCGCCCGACCACCTATGCCATCGCCTATGCGCCCCGCGCGCGCAGCATGCTTTCCGACGAAAAAGAAGGCCTGCGGACACTCGGCCTGATGCAGTCCGGCGATCTCGGCACGTTCTCGGTAGGGATGGGCTCGTCGCTTGCCACGCCAATCCTGCGCCCGATGCTGGCTGAACTGCTGCGCACATCGCCTGGACTGCGGCTGCGCAGCCTGATCGACACGTCCGAGCGACTCCTTGATGCCCTGCATGCCGAACGCATCGACTTCTTCGTCGGCGACACCCGCGTGGCAAAGCTGCACGATGGGCTGGCGATCGAATCCATCTTTCCTTGCACATTTGGCTGGTATGCGCGGCGCGGTCACCCGCTCGCAAACAACGAAAATGTCAGCGCCGCGCAGATCCGCGAGTACCCTCTGATCGCGCCCGGCTACTTCGAGCCTTCGCTGGGACAGCGGCTTGCGCAGCTCTATGAACTGCCCGCGCCAGTGCAGGACCAGTTCGCGCTGATCTCGGATGACATCGGCACCGTACTGGAGATCGTGGCATCCACCGATGCAGTTGTCCCGCTGACGGACCTTGCCGCGATCTCCGCGCTCAAATCACAGCTCATTGTTGAACTTGCCGTACGGCCCGCACTGGAACTGGACTTGACGCTCGGCATCGTCCGGCATGGCAACCGCACCATGGCGCCCGCAACCATGATGGCCTTCGAGATCATCCGCCAGCGGTTCGCCATGGCGGCAAGCGAGATTGCCACCATCAAAGGACTTGCGGCGGATCGGTGATCCCACTCGATCCGCATATGGGCAGTTCGATCAGTGGGCGGGCTTCAGGACGACTTCCGCGACGATGCCCAGAATGGTCTGATTCATGACCCATGGCAAAGGGCCATGGCTGCGGGCGTTGCGGCGCTGTGATAGTTTCCGCAGGTTGTTTCAATGCCTGTCTGGAAGTCCCCATGCATAAGCTTGTCTGTGTCACCACCCTCCTGCTGACGGCGATGTCGGCGGGGATGCTGACCGGCTGCAGTTCACTGATGAATGAGGGCACGACGGCTGTCGCTGGCATGGGCGGCGCTGCCATTGCCGGCGCGGTCACGGAAAACGCGGCGATTGCCACGGGCATTGGTCTCGGTGTGCAGGCTGGCGCCAAGGCCGCCCTGCAAGCCAGTCAGCGCAAGGTACACGCCGAAACGCAGCATCAGATCGCGCAGGTGGCTGGCAACCTCGATGTCGGCGCGGTGGCGACCTGGGAAGTGGCTCACGCCGTGCCCCTCGAGCCCGATGAGAAGGGACGGGTGACCGTGACGCGCTTGCTAGGCAATGCGTACCTTGCCTGCAAGGAGATCATTTTTTCCGTAGACGATGCGAACAAGGGCAACGGCTTTTATATCGCCGCGGTTTGCCGCGACGGGTCGGTATGGAAGTGGGCATCCGCCGAGCCCGCTACCGAGCGGTGGGGTTCGCTTCAGTGAGGACGCTCTGCGCGAGGTTGGTCTTGTCGGCGGCGGTCGCGAGTCTCTGCGCGTGCAGTTCCGTCGGCGAAATCTCGGGTGCCGTAGCCGGAATTACCACCGGTGCCGTCACGGCAAATCCTGTTGTGGGATACGGTGTCGCGGTCGGCGTCAGCGCGGCGGCCGATGCGGCTGGCAAGTACGTCTACCGGTACTGGCAACGCGAGGAGCAGGACAGCATCGCAGCGGTCATTGGTGATACGCCCATCGGCTTCGAGCAGCCGTGGGAGGTCCGGCATGCCGTCGCCTATGGCAATCAACGCGGCGTGCTACAGGTAATCCGCGTCATCGACAGCCCACTTGCTCTCTGCAAGGAAGCCTTGTTCTCCACCGTCGAGTCGGAAACGAGCGGGCAGCCCGCCAAGACTTCCCAATGGTTCTTCGTCACGGCCTGCCAGCAGCAGGGCCAGTGGAAATGGGCCAATGCCGAGCCAGCGGTTGCACGCTGGGGCAACCTGCAATAACCACCTGCCACTACCCCTTGACGCTCCTGGCTTACGGCGCGTGCGGCGTGGGCCTGGGGCGAGGCGGCTGCGGAGGGTGCGGTGGATTCGGCGGATAGGGAATCGGCCCGCCACCGGGCCCCACCTGGATATACGGGGCGACGATGTACGGGTACTGCCCCGATCCGTCGGTTGGCCCCATCGGCTGCGTGCCGGTCACGCCCCGCTGCGAAAGCGGCGCGGTGCTCAGCTCGGTGCCGCCGCTGCTGCCATCACGGATACCGCGTTGCGTATCGAGCGACTTCGTCTGCGATGCGGCGAATGCCATGTCAGACGCTGCGCCAAGCAGCACAACGATCGCGACGCCTCTCAACCAATGAATCGACCCTGTGAACATGAGCGTTCCGTCTTGATATGGGAATGCCGGTGACCACCAGGGGCGAACTGCACCGCTGCAACCGGCTCGAGCATGGCTGCCTGACAGCCATATCGACACAGCGTAGCAGCGTCCTGGTCACTTCAAAGCGGCATTTACCGCCGGAATCCGGCATTTATTCCCAGGAATATTTTCGTCTTCTTTCGGGAATAAGGCGCCGGGCCGGGCAGTTCTACAGGTGCATGGCACCGCGGCGCGTAGAGCCGGAACGACAGGATCGAACGATTCTCGGGCGCGTGGTCGGCATGCAAGCCCATGCGCGGCCGTTGGTGGCCATGCGATCCATTGCGACCCACTGCGGCCCGTTGCGGCCCGTTGTGGCCACAGGCGCTGGGCACCCTTTCGTATTGCCTCAGGAGATGATCATGAAAGCCCGTATCGCGGCGGCAGCCGTTGCCGCCATTGCCTCGCTTGCATCTTTCGCCACGGTGACGTCCGCCGCCGGACTCACCCCCACTACGACGGCGATGCCGGAAGGTCACGCACATGCCATCGGACCACGTGATCCGTACACCGATGGTGGCAAGGCAAGCAGGTTCGATGTCTATGCAGACACCGCGAATGTCACGGACCGGCGCGACCCGTACACCGACGGCGCGCACAGCTAATCCACGACAGCAATCAGGTGGGCCCTGGCCCACCTGCGCTACCCGCAGCGTTATGCGGGCACGGAGATCGCCGCTGCGGGCGAGGAGGAAGTGGCCAGCACGCGAGCGGACCGCACGCGCTTCTTGTCGAGCACGGCAACAACGATCAGACCAAGCGACGGGCTCAGGATCAGCGAGAAGAGAATCCAGGCAGGGCTGGAGCGTCCCAATGCAGTGGCAAACATGCCGACACCGAGGGAAGCGAGAAACCAGACAGAAATCGCGAGCATGGTGGCAGATCCCATGAGTCAAAGTGATCGCCGCGTGAACGTGGCGAGCCCTCAGTATGGGAACATCCGCAACCAGTAGCACTTGGGGAAAGGCATTAAGGGAAAGGCACTAAGGGAAAGCGCTAGCCGCAAGTGCCCGACACGTGACTCGCGGCACCAGATTGCGCACCCGGCGCCGCAATTTCGACGCCCTCAGCCTCTCGCCCTCACAACTCCGACAAGCCGAAGCGTCGCAATCCCTCGAGATCGGTCACCCTGATGGTCTGGTAAGCGAGGCTGACCATGCCGCCAGCCTCCAGCCGGCGCAACGCCTGATTCACACGCTGACGCGACAGACCGGTCAGCAGGCCAATCTCTTCCTGTGAGAGTTCCAGCACTTCCGTGGTCTTCGGGTACAGCGCCGGATGGAACAATTGCGCGACGGCCTGTGCGACACGCGCATCGGCGCCAAGCAGCCGATCGTTCTGCACCGTGGCAATAAACTGGCCCATGCGCTCGTTGAGCTGCCGCACCACGAAACCCGCGAACGGCAGGCTGTCCGACAGCAGCGTGTTGAAAACCGTCTCCGGCACCAACAGCACGCGCGAGTCGCGGATCGCAATCACGTCGTAGCGGCGATCCTCGCGTTTGATCACGCTGCCCTCACCGCACCAGCCTCCGGCGGGCACGCCGGAAAACGTGCAACCACGCCCGTCCGGCGTATAGACCGCGAGCTTGATCAGCCCCGTATCCACCCCGATCCAGTAGCGGGAGAACTCGCCGCGCCGGGCGATATAGCCGCCTGCGGGGTATTCGCGGACAACGGTCTCGGACGCCGCCAGCGCCTGATGCGCCGGGGACAGCGCACGAAACCAGTCATGCTGGGCCAGCAGAGCGTTAACCTGATCAAGGGACGAAGACATTTGATAAGAATCAATTTTCTGGGCACTCACAATGCTGCAACGCATCGAAAACGCCAGATCTGTCATCCGGACGACAGAGTCCGCCGGAGGCGAGATGATAGCTTGCGCCGGATTTCATTCGACGAATCCCCAAGGATCACAATAGGAGACACGCCATGCCGACCGACTACGACACCGGACTGGCCCGCAACCCCGCCAACTACGTTCCGATCACCCCGCTCGACTTCATCGCCCGCGCGGCCGAGGTCTACGGCGATCGCCTGGCCATCGTGCATGGCACGGTGCACCAGAACTGGCGTGACACCTACACGCGCTGCCGGCGCCTGGCCAGCGCGCTGACCCGCGCTGGCGTGGGCAAGGGCGATACCGTGGCGGCGCTGCTGCCCAACACCCCGGCGATGGTCGAGGCGCACTTCGGCGTGCCGATGGCCGGTGCGGTGCTGAACGCACTCAACATCCGCCTGGACGCTGCCAACCTGGTCTTCATGCTGCGCCACGGCGAAGCCAAGGTGCTGCTGGCGGACACCGAGTTCGCCGATGCCGCCCGCCAGATGGCGCGCGAGGTGCTTGGACTCAAGGTGATCGCGGTGGAAGACGTGCTCGGGCCCGACGCCGAGCGGTTCGGTGACACCGATTACGAGTCCTTCCTGGCCAGCGGCGATCCGGAATTCGACTGGAAGATGCCCGGCGACGAGTGGGACGCCATCGCCCTGAACTACACGTCGGGCACTACCGGCGACCCGAAGGGCGTGGTCTATCACCATCGCGGCGCGGCCATGAACGCCATCTCCAACATCCTGGAGTGGGACATGGCCAAGCATCCGGTCTACCTGTGGACGCTGCCGATGTTCCACTGCAACGGCTGGTGCTTTCCGTGGACAGTGGCGGCCCGCGCCGGCGTGAACGTCTGCCTGCGCAAGTTCGAGCCGAAGCTGG
Source organism: Cupriavidus sp. SHE (assembly GCF_000812445.1). Classification (NCBI taxonomy): domain Bacteria; kingdom Pseudomonadati; phylum Pseudomonadota; class Betaproteobacteria; order Burkholderiales; family Burkholderiaceae; genus Cupriavidus; species Cupriavidus sp. SHE. The sequence goes on from NZ_JWMB01000107.1 coordinate 73,816, forward strand.
TCTTCGACCTGATGCGCGATGAAGGCGTGACGCACTACTGCGCCGCGCCGATCGTCCACACCGCACTAGTCAACGCGCCGCCGTCGTGGCGCGAAGGGCTGCGCGGGCCGGTGCGCGGCATGGTGGCGGGCGCCCCGCCCCCGGCGGCGGTGCTGGCGCAGATGGAAGCAATGGGTTTCGACCTGTCGCATGTCTACGGCCTGACCGAGGTCTACGGCCCGGCCGCGGTCTGCGCGGAGCAGGACTCCTGGCACACGGTGTCGCAGGAAGAACGCGCGGTGCTGAAGGCGCGCCAGGGCGTGCGCTATCACCTGCAGTCCGGCGTTACGGTGCTGGACCCGGATACGATGCAGCCCGTGCCGCGCGACGGCGAGACCATCGGCGAAATCATGTTCCGTGGCAACATCTGCATGAAGGGTTACCTCAAGAACGACAAGGCCACGCGCGAGGCGTTCGCGGGCGGCTGGTTCCATACGGGCGACCTCGGCGTGTGCATGCCTGACGGCTACATCAAGATCAAGGACCGCAGCAAGGACATCATCATCTCCGGCGGGGAGAACATTTCCAGCGTCGAGGTGGAAGACGCGCTCTACCGCCACCCCGCGGTGCTGGCCGCCGCCGTGGTGGCGCAGCCGGATGCCAAGTGGGGCGAGACGCCGTGCGCGTTCGTCGAGCTGAAGGATGGCGCGAGCGTCACGGCCGAAGAACTGATCGCGCATTGCCGCACGCTGCTGGCCGGCTTCAAGGTGCCGAAGGCGGTCTACTTCGGGCCGCTGCCCAAGACCTCTACCGGCAAGATCCAGAAGTTCGAACTGCGCAAGAAGATGCAGTCAAACGCTGCCATCGACGTCTGATCATCTGATCGTTTGATCGCTCAATGGAAAAACGCGCGACGGGTCGCCCCGCCGCGCGTTTTTTTATCGACGTTCCCGCTCAGAACTGCCCGAAGAACGCTCGCGCGGCGACCATGCAGAACGGCGCCACCAGCGTGCCGTGATACGCCTGGATGACCGCCGACGCGCCGCCATCCTGCGCCCCCGCCGCCACCGCCTGCGCGGCAACGTTCATCTTCGCCATCGAAAAGCCTTGCTTGAGCGCCGCATAGGGGTCGCTTGGGCCGGCGATGGGCGCATCCACATCCAGCACGCTGGTCAGGCCCGCCGGCACCTTCGCGCTGCTCCAGTACGCCTGCTGCACCGTGGCGTTGAAGAAGAACACAGTGGGGTCGTCATGCCCGCCGCATAGCTGGACCGGGGCGCGTGGCTGCCAGTTGCGCAGGTCGTTGAGCTTGAAGTCCACGCGCAGCGGTTGCACGGGCCGCGTTGCCGGCGCCATCGCCACGGTCGAACTCGGGAACGCGCCGTCCGGATTGACCAGCGCATCTTCAAGCATGGCCAGCCGGTAGTCGTTGCGCACGAGGTCGGCATTGCCGAAACCGAGCGCGAACACCGGCGTCAGGTCTGGCGAAGCCAGCGGCGGTGCCAGCGGCGGCGTCAGCGATGCGAACTGCGAGGCCGGCGGCGTACTGTTGAAGAGCTGAGTCGGCGGCAACTTGCCCTGCGTGAAGATCTTGTCGAGCGAATTCATGCTCGGCAGCAGGCTGGCGATGCCTGGCGCATAGGCCGACTCGTAGAACTCGGACGGCTTGCGGTAGAGATTCTGGTAGGACCGCTGGTAGCTCGTGGTGACGAGCACGGCGAACACCGTGGAACCGATACCCACCTGCCCGGCCACCAGTGCGTCGCCCATTGCCGCCAGTGCATACGGACCCGACCCCGGCGCCGACGCGGTCACCGGAATCCCGGCAGCCTGCAGCAGCCGGTGCGTGGCCATCGCCACGTAGCCACCCTGCGAATATCCGGTGACGAAGAGCTTGCCGCTCTCCTGCACGTTGCGCCCGCTACCCGGCGCCCGCATGACGACACGCGCGGCGGCAAGCGCGCCCACCATGTCGGCCGATTGCTGCGCCCCATTCAGGTACGGGTGATAGTCGAGATCCGAGCCCGCATAGCCGGCATAGTTGCTGGCCACGACGATATAGCCCTGCGCAGCGTACATCGCAGCTACGCTGATGCCCTCCGACGCGCCGTCGCCGTTACGCGGGTCGGTCTGCGTGATATCGGCGAGGTTGTATTTCTTGTATGTCGTGGTGCCGTGCGCGTACAGCAGCGTCGGGCGCGGACCACTGCAGGCCGCGCCACCGGGAATCATCAGCGCGGCGCTGGCGTTCGCCGGTTCCCCGGCGCCGCCCACCGTGCGGTAGCGCAGCGTCACGATCTCGATGTCGCACCTTGGCACGCCCGCAACCTGCATCAGCTGGCGTCCATCGTCAGTGGATCCGAGCAGTGCCGCCAGTTGGGCCGCGCTCAGGCGCAAGGTGGTCTGCTGGTTCAGCAGGCCACCTCCGCCAAAGCCGCAACCGGCCCCATTGCATGCCGCGGTGCTTTGGGCGCTGGCGCCCAGCGTGGTGCAGGCCGCCAGCGAGGCAAGGCCCACCTTGAACAGGATTTCCCGCATTTACGACCTCCTCCGCTCTTGTTTTACCCGGCATGGCTCGTGCCGGGCGCTGCTTGTAATGTGCGGAGTGTAGGTAAACGGCGTCGTTCGCCCAATCGAAATCGCGTGTATCAGGCTTGATTCTGTCCTGACAAATTCTGCGATGCGGGCGAATCGGACGCCGGCGGCTTCAGCCTCCGCGCGCGCGGCGCGCTTCGTAGGCTTTCAGGCTGGTCAGCGCCATCTCCAGCGTGGGCGCTGCGGTCTGGCCACGGCGGGCCAGCATGTCACCCACGATCTGGTCCGATTCGATCGCCCCGCCGCGCTCAAGGTCGCGCAACATCGAGGCCGTCAGCGGCAATCCTTCGGCAAACAGCGTGGTCTTCGCCTGCTCCAGTGCGGGGCCCCGGGCCGGATAGCCATTGGCGGCCGCAACGCCGGCGCATTCGCCAAGCAACGCCGCGATGGTCTCGCGCCCGCGTGGCGCGGCAAGAATATCGCCGATGGTCGCTCGCATCAGGCAGGTAGCCGATGCCAGCGTGGCAAGGAACAGCCATTTCTCCCACATGTCCTGCAGCATGGCGTCGCTGCGTTGGACGTCGAAGCCGGCATCGCTGAAGGCGGCGGCCAAGGTCAGCGCGCGCTCACTGCTGCCCGAAGGGCGCTCGCCAAACGACAGAACGTGGAAGCTCGACAGATGAAGAATGGTGCCCTGGTCATCGAGCGTGCTGGAGATCAGGCAGCGGCCACCCATGACACGCCCGGCGCCGAAGCGCGCATCGAGGCGATCCAGATGCTGCATGCCGTTGAGCAACGGGATGATGACCGTGTTCGGCCCCATGGCGGGCGCGAAGCCATCCATGGCGCTTTCGAGGTCGTACGCCTTGCAGCTCAGCAACACCACGTCATAAGGCTGCGTGATCTGCTCGGACAACACCACCGGGGGATTCGGGAAATGCAGGTCGCCGTGCGGGCTCTTTACCCGCAGACCGTGTTCGGCCAGTTGCGCGGCGCGGCGGGGGCGCACCAGGAACGTCACATCACGCCCGGCCTGCAACAGCCGCGCGCCAAAGTAGCCACCCGTGGCTCCCACTCCGACAACCAGAATTCGCATCCTCGACTCCCAGATCTGGCCCGGCAACGAGCCGGGCAATGCGCCATTGTAGTGACGGCCTGGAAAGTCTGCTGGAAGCGAAATGCCGGTCGCCGGATGGCGCGGAAGCCGGGACTCGTGGCGTTGCGCACGGGTCAGCCCCGCGCAACGCCACGAGCGTCAGGTCATGTCAGTAGGTTGAACACCAGCCCGAGTGCAATGGCGCCGCCCAGTGTCTCCACGGCAGCCAGCGCGATCAGGTTTCTCAGAATGAAGGCATCGTCCTGCTTGGTCACCATGGTGTTGTCTCCAGAAGGGTTTCCAAACCCCGGGGAGACGCCGCGCGCCCCCCGGCCACACTGCACAACCTGGGTTCAGTAGACTGCAACGCCGCCAAGCGGAAAAGTCGGCACAAACCCTCATGGGGTGATTGCTGATGGCATACAGGTCACGCGCCTGCCGCGGCCCTGGAGGAAAGGGTGATGCTCGCGCCGGTTTACTTCGCACGCGAATCAACTATACTTTGCATCTACTTCGCATACGAACATCTTCATTGCCCCCTATCCCTTCCATTGCAGGAGACAAAGCCGTGATTCCGGAAATCCAAGCAGGACTTGAACGTGGCGTGCTGACCCTCACGATTTCGCGAGCGGACAAGAAGAACGCGCTGACCAACGACATGTACGGCGCCCTGGCGGACGCCATCGAGAGTGCATCGACCGACGCATCGGTCCGGGTCGTGCTGATTCAGGCTGACGGTGATTCCTTCACGGCCGGCAACGACATCGGGGAGTTCGCGGCCCAGGCCACCGGCAACGCCCCCAAGGAGCGCCATGTCGTGCGATTCCTGCATAGCCTGGCGAATGCCACAGTGCCGATCGTCGCGGCAGTCCAGGGCAAGGCCGTCGGCGTCGGCACGACCATGCTGCTGCATTGTGACTACGTGGTTCTGGCCGACGATGCGCAGTTAATCACGCCGTTCGTGAACCTCGCGCTCGTGCCCGAGGCAGCGTCGAGCTACCTGCTGCCGTTGCGCATCGGCCACGCGCGCGCGTTTGAAATGTTCTCGCTGGGCGATCCGTTGCCGGCGGACACCGCCGTGGCATGGGGCATCGCGAACCGGACGGTTCCGGTCGACCAGTTGCGCGCGGAAGGCCGACGCATCGCGGAGAAGATCGCCACCAAGCCGTCCGGGTCTCTGACGGCAATGAAGCGTCTGATGCGGGAGGCCGAGAAACTGGTCGCGCAAATGGACGCCGAGAGTTCGACGTTCGTGGAGCGGCTGCGCAGCGCGGAAGCGAAGGAAGCCTTCACGGCGTTTGCCCAGAAGCGCCAGCCGGACTTCAGCAGGATCGCCAAGCAGTGATGCGCCAGAAGGCGTCGTCTGCTTCGGCGCCTTCGTTCATCCCCGGCATCACTCGTCGTCGCTGGCCGGGAACTTGTCCTGCAGGCTCGTCAGCCAGCGCGCCACCACATCGATCTCGGCGGCCGTGAACCCCTCGGTCAATCGGGCATTCAGTTCGGTGAGATTCGACCGGGAGCGCTTGAGCGCGGTGCGTCCGGCATCGGTCAGCCAGATGCGGAAGGCCCGGCGATCGTGCTCGTCCAGGCCGCGTTCGACCAGCCCCGCCCGCTCCATGCGATCCACAAGCCCGCTCACGCCCGGCGCGCCAAGGTCGAGCGCCGCGCCTGCCTCGCTCATCAACGCGCCATCGTTCTTGCCGAGGAAGAACAGCATTCCGGCCTGCGATGCGGTGACGCCACCGGCGGCGGTGCGCGCCTGTGTCCATCGATGCAGCCGACGCTGACCGACATTCAGGAGGTAGACAAGTCGAGGATTCAAGACGGCACCCGGGTGATTTAGTTCGCGCGCGAATTTTTTAAATGTTATCACGCACGTCACACGGGACTTTCGATGACCGGGGGGACCGGTCTGGAGATACGCTCAGGCGCGACCAAGGCGGCGCCGGTGGCGACCGCCCTGGCGGATGCGGCTCGGATCAGTTCAGGTTGCCCGGGTCCTGGGCGCGGCGCTGCTTCGCCTTGGCGGCGTAGTACGCGCCAACCTGCTTCTGCGTGACGTAGCCCTTCTTCTTGGCATCGATCTTGTCGAAGTCCTTCGCCACATGCGGCATTCCTGCCTCGGCTTCCTCGCGCGTCAGCTTGCCATCGTGGTTGGCATCCGCCTCGTTGAACTTCTCCGTGAACTTCGCCTTGGCTTCCTGCGCGTTCGCAGGTGGTTGCGGCTGCGGTTGGGTCTGCGCGCCAGCGGTGGCGGACAGCAACAGCAACGCGAACACTGCGCCGGCAGCGGCGAAACGATGGCTCATATCAGTCTCCTCGGGTAACTCAGGTTGTTGTGATGCCACCGCGGGCCTCCCCACAGCAGCGGTACTGCAATGGACCCAATCCAGACGCATTCTATGGGCACCGCTTGCGTTCGGCCGACGCATCGAAAGAATTCAATTCCGCAGCACAAAGGCTTCACATCAGGTTGTCTTCATCTCGTGACAGCCACGACTCGACACGGTTGCGGCCGCCCCTCGTGGCGCAATAGGGCGCAAGGAACCAGCCCCATGCTTCAAACGCCTGTTCGCCACGTAGCGGGCGCGGCGTCCCATTGATCACGGCACGCTGCGTCACGAGCGTTTTGAGGATGCATGCGCGATCACCCAGGAACGGCGCCGCCATGACGGAGGCTTTCCGTCTCATGAATTACGACGGCGGACGAATGATCGGAACGTCGCGCGTATGGGAAACCCGATCTGGCGGCAAGTGCATCATGACCCGCCCATCGCATTGCGTGCTTGGGCATCGCCCGGGCTTTCGTCTACGTTATAAAACCAGGCCGCTTCAATGGGGGGTGCATGATGAAGAGGGTCACTGTGCGCTGGGCCATTCGTATGGCCATCTGCCTCGCAACCGGCCTGCTCGCGGCAGGCAACGTGAGCGCATCAGACATCATCTGCCATCCGCGCGGAACCACCCCCCCGGTGGTTTGCGATGATCCCGGCGGCAACGGGATGCGCTGCTCGCTGAACACCAACAACCCACACGCAAGTGGCACACGCAATCGCCTGGTGTGCGATTCGGCGGGACTGTCCGAGCGTTACGAACGCATCTATGCCGAGCAGCAAAGGATGCTGCACAAGGGCACGATCCAGAACGCCGATATCGTCGCCTGGCGCGCCCGACGGGATGCCTGTGATTCGGCACGCTGCCTCGATGGCCTGTTCCACCTGTTCTGGCGGGACCGTAGTTCGATGCACGGCACGACGGCCGCCGCGCCGCACGTCGCAGCGAGCGTGCCATCGACCGGACGTCATGACGCGCCGCCGACACCCGCTGCGCCAGCGCAACGCATGGCGACGATGGCAGAACCTGTCCGCGCGACTGCCGCACCTGCCATCGCGCAGCCGGTTCGCGCCACATCGTTTGAAACATCCGTTGCCATGGCTGTCGCGCGCGCCCCCGTCACCTCGACAACCGCCGTCGACATCTCGCTGACCGATTCGGACACGGCGACCAATGCCGACGAGTCCGGACCTGCATCACTGGCGTGGGCCAGCGCCTTGCTGGCACTGGTCATCACAGGAACTACGGCTGGAGTCCTCTGGCGCCGTCGACGCGCCTACCCGCCTTATCGGCCGCCCGTGGTCATCCCCGCAGCCATCGTGATCGTGTATGCGCTGCTGCTGGTCAACGTGTTGCTATTGCCATTCACGCTCAGCCTGAAGTGACCTTGCGGTCGACCCGGCCTGCGGGGGCGATGCGAACGAAGATGGTAAATTCGGCGGAACCCCTGCAATTCCGCTTTTTCACATTCCCCACCATGCGTCTGGCCGGTATCTCCGCAATATCTCTCGATCTCGACGACACCCTTTGGGCCTTCGAACCTGCCGTCGTGCGCGCGGAACAGGTCCTGCATGACTGGCTGCTGCAGCAAGCGCCCAAATCCGCGCCGATCCTTTCATCGCCCCAGGTGCTGCGTGACCTCCGCGTCCAGTTCGAGGCCATGCGCCCCGAGCTGGCTGGCGACATGCGCGCGCTGCGGCTGGGCTCGATCCGGTTGGTGCTCGACATGTCGAAAGAAGACCCCGGCCTTGCCGAGGCCGCCTACGACGCTTTCTACGCCGCGCGCCAGCAGGTCGATTTCTTCGACGATGCCCTGCCCGCGCTGGAATGGCTGAGCCAGCGGTTTCCGCTCGTCGCGGTATCGAATGGCAATGCGAATCTCAAGCTGACTGGCGGGCACCAGTTCTTCCGGGCATCGCTGAACCCGCAGAGCTTTGGCAGCGGCAAACCCGGCGCCGCGATTTTCCACGCGGCAGCCGATGCAGCCGGATGCGCGCCCGGCCGGATGCTTCACGTCGGTGACGATCCCGACCTCGACGTTGCCGGTGCGATCGCCGCAGGCGCACAGGCCGCATGGGTGGTGCGCTCCGAAGAGGCGTCCGCCGCGCAATGGTCACGCAGCAGCCCGCCTCCGCACCTGATCGTTCGCGATCTGCGGGCGCTGTGTCAGGCACTGGACGCCTGAAGCGCGTAAAGATGTTATCGAAAGAAAACGAAACAGCTCTTAGAGGAAGCGCTCCGCTTCGTCCAGCATATTGCGCACCGGGACTATCGCACTGCGCTTCACCCGCACCAGCATGAACGCCCGAACCAGCGGCGGGGCACCGGGGATGGTCGCCGACGACAGCTCGACGTCATCGCCACCCACGTCGTCTTTCGTCAGCAGGACATTCATGCGGCTCAGCCGCACGTGCCGGTAATCCACCCGGAGCAATTGCCTGACATCCCCGATCACCTTGATCAGGATGTCCAGTTGGCGATCGAGCGTGCCGGTGGCCTCGGACAGCTTGGCCAGTTCGGCATCGTTGCGCGCGATTTCGGCGTCCAGTTTCGCCACCTCACCGATTGCCGGTTCCACCGCGCCGCCCACTACCGCGCCCATCCCCTTGCCTTGCGACTCGAGCAGGCGCTGCCGCGTCTTGAGCAGTGCGATCTCCTGCTTGAGCGCATCGCGCTTCGTCAGCCGGCTGGCAATGCGCGCCATCCCCTGGATCGCCAGTTGGTCGAGCATTCGGCGCACGATCTCCTCGCGCAGCGCGGCCTCGGCCGGCTCGCACATCGTGAGTTGGTGATCGCTGAAGCTGAATGTCGTCTGCGGCACATCGGAGCGCACGGTATCGCCTTCCGTGGCCACGCCGAGCGTGTGGCGCTCCACCATGGTCATGCCGAGCACCGCGTACGCCTCATCGGCCGCCAGGTTGTTGTCGAAGAACTTGCGCAGTGTCGCGGCCCCATTCAGCGCGCGGGATACGTCGTCCGCCGTCGCAAAGCAGGCATGGATGCAGGCATCCGTCGACCAGTCGGCCGCGCATGCCTCATGAACGGCGGGCAGTTGGGCCACCAGCCCCCTGACGTATTCGAGCGCCGCGGCGGTCTCGGGCGCCAGCCTCTGCTGGTAGCGCGTGGCCAACCGCAGGCGCGGATTCAACGCCGTCATGCGCTCGATTGTGTCTTCGACGTCACGTCCGCCTCTGGCGCCCCCACCGGATGCCTCGGTCCCGCGCCGCCTGAACCATCTGCTGATACCCATCGGATCCTCTTGTCAGTCGCGTGTCAGTCGCGTGTCAGTCGTGATTCAGCAGCACGATCGTCAACAGCAGCGAGGCATCGCTGAGCGCCGCCACGTCGTGCGGCTCCCCGCCGGCGAGGTAGAGCAGATCGCCGTGTCGAAGCCGTTGGGCAACGCTGCCGAGCGTTACCTCGATTTCGCCTTCGAGACATTGAATCGTGACCGGGCCGGGTACCGCGTGCTGTGGCAGCCGCTTGCCGGCCAGCATGACGAGCCGGGCAACTTCGAGGTGGGGGGCCTTGAACAGCGCGCTGCTCGGCGTTTGCGCCAGGTCCGTGCCGAGCGGCAGGACGCTCGCGGTCTGGCCAGACGAAAGATGGGGCAGTGACATGGATAGGGGCTCGCTGATTGGATGAACGCCGGGCGGCGCGACGCACGCCGCATGTGGCCGCTTTCAGTCTATTGCCAGAACCGGCCGGTCAGAAAGGGACGTGCGTCAAAAGACGCGCATTTCGGGGCGTCGGAGCGAATGCAGTAAACTACGCATCGTTCGCCACGCCGGACGCGGCCCGTCGTGCATGTCTTTATCTGCACACGAGCCGCCGTCACGAACGTCGAAGTGGGTATCCGGCGAACACATCCCTGGGCCCTCGCGCCCGCCCCACCAGCCTGCCCGAACCTGCCAACGAGCGGTCCGGCTTGCGCCCCCTCCAGGCTTTGCCTGCCGCTTCGACCCTCGATCCGGGCCTACGCGCCTTTTGCCGCGCACGGTCTGGATAACGCCCCGCGCGCCCTGACGGGACCGCCGCGCGGGACTGGAACCCCCCAGGCAACTGCCTGACCGGCCTGTCCCTGGACGCGCTCATGCGCCGGGCGGGACCGAATTCCGGAGGACAATCCATGAAGAAGTCAGCCAGCCTCTGGCTGCTTGCCGCCACCGTCGTGCCCGGCACCACCTACGCCGAATCCGGTGTGAACCTGTACGGCATCGTCAGTTCGGCGGTGCGCTATACCTCGAACCTCGACGGTCGGCATCATGACCAGGTCGCACTCGTATCGGGCGGCATGGTCGCCAGCCGCTTCGGCCTGCGGGGCTCCGAGGACCTTGGGGGCGGCAACAGGGCCATCTTCCAGCTCGAGGCCGGCATCGGCAGCGACGATGGCCGCGCGGCCTACAACGCATTTTTCGGCCGCCAGGCCTGGGCCGGTCTCTCCGGCAACTGGGGCAGTCTGACCTTCGGGCGCCAGTACAACGCGCTCAACAACATCGGCTGGGCGTTCAATCCGCTCGATCAGGGCTGGGGCAACTTCTGGTCCGACCCGCTGTACGTCGGCGGCGACATCTTCTTCCAGGACTACCGCATCAACAACAGCGTGGTCTATCAAAACACGATCGGCCCGTTCTCCGTCCAGCTCGACTACGGCGCGGGCGAGCAACCCGGCAACCAGAGCCGCGGCACCACGCTCGGCGGCGGCGTGAAATACCAGCAGGGGCCGCTGGCGCTGGGCGTGGCCTACGACCAGCGCAGCAGCACCGATGGCACGAACACGATCCGCAACTACTCGGTGGGCGGGTCCTACGCGTTCGGCAAGGCCACGGCCTACCTGGGCCACATGGGACGTCGCGAAACAGTCAGCGATGCCTCATTCGCCACCTCGTTCATCGGCCTCGGCTATCAGCTCACCCCTGCGCTGCATCTGTCTGGCGCCTATTACCGCTACCAGCAACGCGGGGCCGTGACCACGCAGTTCCAGGAGACGCCCATCCTGCTGGGCAGCGGCAACGCCGACAGCGTCGCCCTGGTCGGCGACTACGCGCTCTCCAAGCGCACCAGCCTGTACGTGGAGGCCGATGTCGTCTACGCGCGCGGCGGCACCGTCGGCCGCGAGACCGAGTATTGGGCTGGCACGCCGGTGACCGACATCGACAGCACCACACGCGTGGGCGTCATGGTCGGCATGCGCCATCAGTTCTGAGCATCCGGCTGGTTTCCATTGGTCCCTAGGGCTTTGGACCAATGGAGACCATACAGCGGCAGGGATAAAGTGGATCGAGCACAACGGACAGCCGCCTCGCAGGAGAACATCTTGAAGCCATTGATGCGTACCGCCTTGATTGCAGTGCTGGGCCCCTGCTGGCTGGCGGCCTGCAATACCGCGCCAATCCCGCCCGGCAAACCCGTCGATATCTCCACCGCGCTGGAAAAGATCACCACCGACCTGTGCGCGTTCAAGCAGAAGTTCGCGCAAAAGGCACAGGGCCAGGGCGTGGCGGTGGATACCTATCGCGTCGAGCTGGCGCTGAGTGTCGACGGCGCGCGGAATCCGCCCGTGGCCGTCGCGCCGGATATCGCCTTCATGCCGACCGTGAGCTATGGCCAGACCATCACCATCGCCAAAGACAGCAAGGTGGTGGTGACCTTCAAGGATACGGGCGCATCGAGCCTGGCGTGCGACGGCCAGTAGCGGCGCATTCCTGAACGCTGCCGTCCGCCCGGCACCCATCTCGAACCACTCCAACTTACCCGCCAGGTGAACCGCCATGCCAGGAAGCCAATCGGAGTCCGATGCGATGGAGCAGGCGGACGAAGGGCGCGATCCAGCCCTTAATGTCGTCGATCGTGTCGCAGAGATGTGCTTTGGGCTGTTCATGGCCCTGACGTTCGTCGGCGCGGTATCTTCGGCAACTTCCGCGCCCTCCCCGACTTCCGGGGCCGACGCGGGCCACACGATGCTCGTCACGGCGCTGGGCTGCAATCTGGCCTGGGGGCTCGTCGACGCGATCATGTTTCTGGTACGCACCCTGGCGGATCGCGGGATGCGATTCAAGGTGGCAACAGCCGCCCGGGAGGCGCCAACCGCAACCGAGGCTGTGCGCGCCATCCGCACCGCGCTGTCACCCAGCGCGCAGTTGCTGCTGAGTGACGCGGAGATCGACATGTTGCGCCAGCGGCTGGCCAGTGCCGTGGAGCTCCCTGAGCGGGCGAAGCTCAATACCCGCGACCTGCTGGGGTCCATCCGCATCTTCTTCATCGTCGTGCTGTCCACGTTTCCTGTCGCGCTGCCATTCGTGTTGCTGAGCGATGTGTCGACGGCCCTGATCGTTTCCCGCATCCTGACCCTCATCATGCTGTTCGCAGGGGGCATGGCGCTCGGTCGCCACGCAGGATTCAATGGCTGGGCCACCGGCATTGGCATGACCGCGCTCGGCGTCGCCCTGACAATGGCCGTCATCGCCCTGGGGGGATGAGATGCGCCACCCGGTCGCCGCATTGGGTATCGCGCTGGCCGTATCCAGCGCGCACGCGCAGGAAGTTGCCGCGCCTGCGGCCAACGCATCGCAGGAAGCGCAGCCACCCACCTGGAATTTCTCGCTCGCCGGCTACTGGAACATGCCGCGTCAGGAGCAGAGTTACCTGTCCGCCATCGCGATCGCGGAGCGCGACAAGCTGCATCTCGAAGCCCGTGTCAACTACGAGGCCATGCACGCGCAATCGGCCTTCGTTGGCTGGTCCTTCGCCGGCGGCGAAGCTTTCACCTACAAGGTGACGCCGATCATCGGCTTCGCCATGGGAAGCATCCACGGCGTGATTCCAGGGCTGGAGGCGAGTCTCGCCGCGTACAAGTTCGACTACTACATCGAAGCCGAGTACCTGACCGGCTCCGGCACGCAGACGCCAAGTTATCTCTATGCCTGGAGCGAGCTTGGGTATCGTCCGGTCGATTGGCTGCGGCTTGGCTTCGTGATGCAACGGACGCGGATCTACGGCGGCGATCGTGAGTTCCAGCGTGGCGGCCTGGTGCAACTCACGTTCAAGAACGTGACGGTCGGCTGCTACTGGTTCAATCCCGGCTCGTCCGAACAGGTGGTCATGACGAATCTCACCGTCTCGTTCTAATTCTCCTGCGCGCGGCAGCACGCAATGCCGTGACGCCCCAAGCCCATCCCGACGCACCACTCCGCGTTTACCCCCGGGCATTTCTGTGACCCGTGTAAGAAGCAGGTAAGCCGAACACCGTACCTTGTCGGCATGGTTCCCTGATGACGCTCATATTGCGCGCCCCGCTGGCGTGGCGCGCGGGCGGCACTCGGCCATGCAAAGCGCACAAGTACGCAGGAGACAGAGATGAATGACGATCTGGTCGAAAGACTGAAGACCAACCCACGGTATCAACAACTCGTCCACAAGCGCTCGCGGCTTGGCTGGATGCTCACGCTCGTCATGCTCGTGGTGTATTACGGCTACGTGCTGCTGATTGCCTTCGACAAGGACCTGATGGCCAAGAAGGTCGGAGACGGCGTGACGACATGGGGCATGCCGATCGGGCTGTTCGTGATCGTCTTCACCGTCGTCATCACGGGGCTCTACGTGCGCCATGCCAACAACACTTATGACGAGCTCACCGAGCAGATCAAGCGGGAGGTCGCATGAAAACGCATCACGTTATCGCCGCAAGCGGCGCCCTGCTGTTGTCGACGGCCGCGTTGGCCGCGGGTGGTGATCTTGGTCAGGCCGTCAAGCAGCCCACCAACTGGACGGCCATCGGCATGTTTGTCGTGTTCGTCATCGGCACGCTGTTCATCACCAAATGGGCGGCCAAGCGGACCACGTCCGCGGCGGCGTTCTATACGGGCGGTGGTGGCATCACCGGCTTCCAGAACGGCCTGGCCATCGCTGGCGACTACATGTCGGCGGCATCGTTCCTCGGCATTTCCGCCGCCGTGTTCGCAAACGGCTACGACGGCCTGATCTACTCGATCGGCTTCCTGGTCGGCTGGCCGATCATCACGTTCCTGATGGCGGAGCGCCTGCGCAACCTCGGGCGCTTCACCTTTGCCGATGTGGCCGCCTACCGCTTCAAGCAGGGCCCGATCCGCGCGTTCGCGGCGTCGGGCACGCTGGTGGTGGTGGCGTTCTACCTGATCGCGCAGATGGTGGGCGCCGGGCAACTGATCAAGCTGCTGTTCGGGCTCGAGTACTGGATCGCGGTGGTGATCGTTGGCGCGCTGATGATGGTGTACGTGCTGTTCGGCGGCATGACGGCAACCACCTGGGTGCAGATCATCAAGGCTGGCCTGCTGCTGGGCGGCGCATCGTTCATGGCCTTCATGGTCATGGCGCAGTTCCACTTCAGCCCCGAGGCACTGTTCGCCAAGGCCGTTGAAGTCCATGCCAAGAAGGACGCGATCATGGGCCCGGGCACATTCATCAAGGACCCGATTTCTGCGATCTCGTTCGGCATCGCGCTGATGTTCGGCACGGCCGGCCTGCCGCACGTCCTGATGCGATTCTTCACCGTGCCCAACGCCAAGGAAGCGCGCAAGTCCGTGTTCTGGGCCACCACGTGGATCGGCTACTTCTACATCCTGACGTTCATCATCGGCTTCGGCGCCATCGTGCTGGTGAGCACCAACCCGACGTTCCAGGACGGTAGCGGCAAGCTGCTCGGCGGCCTCAACATGGCGGCCGTTCACCTGGCCACTGCAGTGGGCGGCAACGTGTTCCTCGGGTTCATCTCGGCGGTGGCGTTCGCGACAATCCTGGCCGTGGTGGCCGGCCTCACGCTGGCCGGCGCGTCAGCCGTGTCGCACGACCTGTACTCCACGGTCTTCATGCACGGCAAGGCAACCAGCTCGATGGAACTGCGCGTGTCGCGCATCACCACGATCATTCTGGGCATCATCGCCGTGGTGCTCGGCATCGTCTTCGAGAAGCAGAACATCGCGTTCATGGTGTCGCTGGCGTTCGCCGTGGCGGCATCGGCCAACTTCCCGGTGCTGTTCATGTCGGTGCTGTGGAAGAACTGCACCACGCGCGGCGCGATGGTGGGCGGCTTCCTCGGCCTGCTGTCGGCCGTGATTCTGACCGTCCTGTCGCAGGCGGTGTGGGTCGACGTGTTCCACTTCAAGGATGCGCCGTTCCCGTACACGTCTCCGGCGCTGTTCTCGATGACGATCGGCTTCGTCGGCATCTGGTTCTTCTCGATCACCGACAGGTCGCCCCGGGCACGTATCGACCGGGCCGGCTTCGAGGCACAGGAACTGCGTTCCGAGACCGGCATCGGCGCCGTCGGGGCCGCAAGCCACTGATCCGCCCGGCGCCGCCCTCCCGCGGCGCCTACGGCAACTGCTTGCCGGGCAGCGTGGGTGTCACGCCACGCGTGCCTGCGGCGGGCACACGGCGCGTGCCGGTCTGTCTGGCACGCGCCTTCTCCTTGCCTGACACCGGCGTAGCCAGAATGGCCTGGCCCTCGAACTGGCCGCGCGCGTCGAACGCCCCCATCCGCACCGGCTCGCCCATGCCGCCCACCACATGCTGGGCCAGCGCGTTACCGGAACTGGCTGCCGCGAGCAGCCATGCCGCCGTCATCACACGAACGCCGCAATCCCTTTTCATTCGATCCTTCCGTATCCCTTATCGTCACGGTCGGCGAGCATAATGCGGGCGGGATGCTGGCGTTGTAATGAATTGTTATGCCCCCGCGCAAGGCCACCAGACGGCCCGAACCAGCCGCTTGCCGGCCCACCTGCGTACAATGCCGGGCTCAACTAGTGGGATGACGTCCGTGAAGAAAACCGACCTGGAAAAGAACAAGGGCCTGAAGATCAACAACAGCATGAAACAGTACGGCGCCAACCGGGCTGGCTCGCTGCCTAAGGGCGGCCGCCGCGCAGAGACCGGCAAGACCGGCCTGCTCGGCAAGCTGCTCGGCAAGGCCGTGCCGCCGGAGAAGGCTGGCGACTGAGCGGGATCCGCGTCTCCCGGGGTATCCTTGACCCTTCACGGCACATGCAGCACTGAACTGAACGCCGGATCGAGGAGAAGCCATGGATATGCAAGGCAGGGAAACGCAGGGGATGTCCCGGGAGCGGCTGGGGCGGATCGATCGTTTCATCAATGAAGCGTATATCGCCAACGGCAAGCTACCGTGCGCGCTGACCCAGGTGTGGCGGCGCGGCGAGCTGGTGTTGAACTCGGTGCTGGGCCAGGCCGACCGCGAGCGGCAGGTGCCGCTGGCCGAGGACTCGATCTTCCGCATCTACTCGATGACCAAGCCGATCACCTCGGTGGCGATCATGATGCTGCTCGAGGAATGCAAGATCGCGCTGGACGATCCGGTCAGCAAGTACATTCCCGCATGGGAAAACCTCGGCGTCTTCACCGGCGGCTTCATGGAGAGCTTCCAGACGCGCGCGCCGGCACGACCGATGCAGGTGGTCGACCTGCTGCGCCACACCTCTGGACTGACCTACGGCTTCCAGCAGAACACCAATGTCGATGCCGCCTATCGCAGGCTGAAGCTGGGCGACATCGCCACGGACGGCACGCTCGACGACATGATCGAGAAGCTGGCCACGCTGCCGCTAGAGTTCTCGCCGGGTGAGGCCTGGAACTACTCGGTATCGACCGACGTGCTGGGCTACCTGGTCGGCAAGATCAGCGGCATTCCGTTCGAGACCTTCCTGAAGGAACGCATCTTCGATCCGCTGGGCATGGTCGATACCGCGTTCCATGTACCCGAGGACAAGGTATCGCGCTTCTGCGCGTGCTACGCCATCGGCGCGCTGGGTTCGAAGGTCATTTCGCCGCGTGGGCCGATGCTCCAGGACGATCCTCTGGCCAGCACCTACCTGAAGCCGCCCAGCTTTGTCTCGGGTGGCGGTGGTCTGGTGTCGACGGCGGCGGACTACATGCGCTTCGCGCGCATGTTGCTGCAGGGCGGTGAACTGGATGGCGCGCGCCTGCTGAGTCCGAAGACCCTGGCGCTGATGACGGCCAACCATCTGCCGGGCGGCGTGGATCTGCCGCGTATGTCCCGCTCGATGTTCAGCGAGGCCACCTACGAGGGCGTCGGATTCGGACTCGGCTTCGCCACGACGCTCACGCCAGCCACCACGCTGATTCCCGGCAGCGCCGGAGACTTCTTCTGGGGCGGCGCGGCCAGTACGTTCTTCTGGGTCGATCCCGAGGAAGACCTGATCGGCCTCTTCCTGACCCAGCTCCTGCCGTCGTCGGCCTATCCCGTGCGCCGCCAACTGCGCACGATGGTCTACAGCGCGATCACGGAGCCGGGCGCCGGTGCGCGCTGAACGTCACACGCATCGGACGGTACTACAATGCACGCATCAGAGACCGAGTCGGGATACCGTTGATGAAGAAAGCAACTTCCCTCGTTGCGATCGTGCTGATCGCCTTCAGCACGCTGGCCAACGCCAGCGTGGCCGAAGGCGCCCGTGAATTCAAGGCCGACGTCAAGGCGGCGGGCAAGAAGACCGGACACGCGGTGCACGAGACCGCGATTGCGATTGGCGACGGCGCCAAGGCTGCCGGCCATGCCGTCGCCGATGCCAGCAAGCGTGGCTATCACTCGACGAAGAAGTTCGTAACGGGGCACGAGTAAGGGGCACGAGTAAAGTCACCCCGACGTCCAGCAGGCAACGTGGCCGCGTGCGGGTGAGGACCCGCACGCGGCCACGGTCACTTCATGACTGCCGTTTTTCCAGCACTTCGCGAATCACCTGCTCGAAGGCTTCCGGCAGTTGCCCGCCCGTGAGGAGGTAGCGGTTGTCGAAAATGACCGATGGCACCGAGTTGATACCCATCGACTGGAACTGCGCCACTTCTGCGCGCACTTCATCGGCATAGGCATCGCTTTCCAGAATGCGGCGCGCCTCCGCGCCATCGAGACCCGCCGATTGCGCGGCCTCCACGATCACGTCGTGATTGCTCGGGTCCTTGCCCGCGCCGTGATACGCCTTCAGCAAGGCCAGCTTGAGCGGCAGCTTCTTGCCCTGCGTGCCGGCCCACTGCAACACGCGATGCGCGTCGAAAGTGTTGTAGATATGCGTCCGGGGGCCGAACTCGAATCCAACCGCCTCGCCGCGCTCGCGGATCTGTACCTGGCGTTCGGCAAGCTGCTCGGCGGTGCTGCCGTACTTCGTGCTGACGTAGTCGAGGATGGTGCGGCCTTCCGGCGGCATGTCGGGATTCAGTTCGAACGGATGCACGACGATCTCGGCTTCCACTTCGTCCCCGAGACGCTCCAGCGCCTGCTTGAGCGACGTCAGGCCAATGGCGCACCATGGGCATGCGATATCGGAAACAAAATCGATCCTGAGTGCTTGAGTCATGACTTTTCCTGATCTGCGGAATATGGGAACCGCGACAGGTTAGCGTGAATCGCCGGGCCGTGCTTGGCGATGCGTGCCACGCCCTATACTGGACATGACATCGGCCAACCGCGCCGGTGTCCCGTCAACGACCATGCCTGCAGGAGGAGCCGAACCCGCGGATGCTGCGCAGCCGGCCTCCGCACTGGGAGCCCCCGAGAGGTTCCCGTCCCGACGAACCATTCGCGCCAGGAGGCAACGATGGGACGCAAATTCATCGATTGCCGCGACTATCCCAGCCAGATGCATTGCACGGTGGCACTCAGTGCTGATACCGAAGAGGAACTGCTGGAAGCCGCGGTCCAGCACGCTGTGCAGGTGCACGAGCATCAGGACACGCCAGAGTTGCGCAGCCAGCTCAAGGCGTGCTTCAAGGACGGCTCGCCGCCGAGTTGAAGCCTGGATAAAAAAGGGGCGCGGCGGCACAACGCCCATTGTGCCGCCACGCCTTCCCCAAACCGGATCGGTTCGATTCGCTCAGCCCTTCGGGCTGGCCTGCAGCGGCATCGACTGCATCGGCATCATGTTCAGATTGGCGTTGTGCATGACCCACAGCGAGCCAGACACCACGATGGCGATCAGGAACACCGTGCAGGCGAAGATCGCCGTGTTGCCACGCTGCCCCTTGCGCGGGCCCAGATGCAGGAAGAAGACCAGTTGCACCAGCAACTGCGCGATGCAGAGCAGGACGATGACCGCGAGCCCGTAGCCCGGCGGCAGTACCCCACTCATCACGGCACCGAAGGACACCAGGGTCAGCACCACCGACAGCCCGTAGCCGATCAGATGGCTGCGAATGCTGCCGTGCGACGATTCATGAGCGGTAACGCTGGTGGGCTTCACAGGAAGGTCCTCAGGTAGACGATGGAGAAAACGCAGATCCACACCAGATCCAGGAAGTGCCAGAACAGGCTCAGGCAGGCCAGGCGTCGACGCACGATGCCGTCGAGGCCGAACACCTGGATCTGGTGCACCATCACGATGATCCAGAGCAGCCCGGCCGTGACGTGCAGACCGTGCGTGCCCACCAGCATGAAGAACGCCGACAGATAGGCGCTGCGGCCCGGGCCAGCCCCTTCGTGAATCAGCTCCATGAACTCGAAGATCTCCATGCCGACGAACGCCGCGCCGAGCGCGAACGTCAGGACCATCCAGCGGATGACCTGGTTCGGATTGGCCTTGCCGTCCTGCAGCTTGATCATCGCCACGCCGAAGGTCAGGCTGCTGGTCAGCAGCAGCATCGTTTCACCGAGCACGAAGCGCAGGTCGAACAGTTCGCGCCCGCCCGGGCCGCCTGCGGTGTTGTTGACCAGCACGCCGAACGTCGCGAACAGCACCGCGAAGATCAGGCAGTCGCTCATCAGATAGAGCCAGAAGCCCAGCGTGGTGCGCGATTGCACCACGTGATCGTCGTGTCCGTCGTGACCGTCGTGACCATGGGCAGCGTCATGGCCGTGGGCGTCGGACGCATGGCCCGGCGCATGGATGCCGGGCGCTGCGTCGGCCCGGAGTTTCAGGGATGTCGTCATGATCAGTTGGCGCCTTGCAGTTGCTGGAAGCGCGCGCGTTCGATGCGTTCCACTTCGGCGGCGGGGACGTAGTAGTCCACGTCGCGGTCATACGCGCGGGCGATGAAGGTGAAGATCATCGCGGCCAGGCCGAAGCCGACCATCCACCAGATGTGCCAGACAAAGCCGAAGCAGAACACAAGGCCGAACACGGAGACGAGGAAGCCGGCCGATGTATTGCGCGGCATATGGATGTCCTCGTACCTGGCGGGCTGCGCGTAGGCGCGGCCGGTATCCTTGTCTTCCCAGTGCTGCTCCAGCGACGTGATGTTCGGCACGTGCGCGAAGTTGTAGAACGGCGCGGGCGAGGCGGTGGCCCACTCCAGGCTGCGGCCATCCCACGGATCGCCGGTCAGGTCACGGTTCTGGTTGCGGTCACGCACGCTGACGTAGAGCTGCCACAGGATCGCCAGGATGCCGGCGCCGATGATGCACGCGCCAACCAGCGCGACGATCAGGTACGGCTGCCACTCGGGGTTGGTGTAGTGGTTCATGCGGCGGGTCATACCCATCAGGCCCAGCGCGTACAGCGGCATGAAGGCCAGGTAGAAACCGATCAGCCAGCACCAGAACGCGACCTTGCCCCAGAACTCGTTGAGCGTGAAGCCGAACACCTTCGGGAACCAGAACGACATGGCCGCCAGACAACCGAAGACCACGCCACCAATGATCACGTTGTGGAAGTGGGCGATCAGGAACAGGCTGTTATGCAGCACGAAATCCGCGCCCGGCACGGCCAGCAGCACGCCGGTCATGCCGCCCACCGCGAACGTCACCATGAAGCCGATGGTCCACAGCGTCGATGAATGGAAGCGGATGCGGCCGCGATACATCGTGAACAGCCAGTTGAACAGCTTCACGCCGGTCGGGATCGAGATGATCGACGTCATGATGCCGAAGAACGCGTTGACGCTGGCGCCCGATCCCATCGTGAAGAAGTGATGCAGCCAGACGAAGAACGACAGCACACCAATCGACGACGTCGCGTAGACCATCGACTTGTAGCCGAACAGCGGTTTGCGCGAGAACGTGGCGATGATCTCCGAGAACGCGCCGAAGCACGGCAGGATCAGCACGTAGACCTCGGGGTGGCCCCAGATCCAGATCAGGTTCACGTACATCATCGCGTTGCCGCCAAGCTCGCTGGTGAAGAAATGCATATCCAGGTAGCGGTCGGCGGTAAGCAGCGCCAGCGTGGCGGTGAGCACCGGGAAGATGGCGACGATCAGGATGTTCGTGATCAGCGCGGTCCAGGTGAACACCGGCATCTTCATCAGCGTCAGGCCCGGCGCGCGCATCCGCAGAATCGTGACGATGAAGTTGATGCCTGTCAGCGTGGTGCCAAGCCCTGATATCTGTAGCGCCCAGATGTAGTAATCCACCCCGACGGTGGGACTGTACTCAAGACCACTGAGCGGTGGGTAGGCCACCCATCCGGTGGCGGCGAAATCGCCAACGAACATCGAGATCATCACCAGCACCGCGCCAATGGCCGAGAGCCAGAAGCTCAGCGAGTTGACGAACGGATAGGCCACGTCGCGCGCGCCGATCTGCAGCGGCACGATCACGTTCATCAAGCCCAGGATGAACGGCGTGGCCACGAAGAAGATCATGATCACGCCGTGCGCCGTGAAGATCTGATCGTAGTGGTGCGGCGGCAGGTAACCGGCGGTCTCGCCGACGGCAATGGCCTGCTGCGTGCGCATCATGATGGCGTCGGCAAAGCCGCGCAGCAGCATGACCAGCGCCATGATGATGTACATCACGCCAACGCGCTTGTGGTCCACCGAGCAGATCCACTCGCGCCAGAGGTAGGTCCACTTGTGGTGATACGTGATCGCGCCGAACAGCGCGGCGCCGCCCAGCAGTACCACCACCAGCGTGCCCATGATGATGGGCTCGTGCATGGGGATGGCATCGAGAGTGAGTTTTCCGAACATGGGTTATTGCTCCACGGTGTCGGGCAGCGGCGGCAGTGCGGCGCGCAGCGTCTCGGGGCTGTCCGCGCGGCAGATGTCGCCATAGCTGGCCATGTATTGATCGACGACACCCTGGAAGAGGCGTGGCGAAACGTTTGCGTAGATGGTGACCGGGTCCTTGCTGCTGGGCTGTTTCAGCGCGCGGTAGGTCTGTTCGTCGAGCACGTTGCCGGACGCCCGTGCGCGGGCGATCCAGGCATCGAAATCCTCGCGCGAGGTGGCAACCGTCCGGAAATGCATGTCCGAGAAACCGGCGCCGCTATAGGCAGCGGAGCGGCCGTCGAACACGCCGGTTTCATCGGCGATCAGATGCAGCTTGGTTTGCATCCCGCTCATCGCATAGACCATGCTGCCGAGCTTCGGGATGAACAGCGCATTCATCGCCGATTCGGCCGTGATGCGGAAGTTGATGGGCGTGCCGACCGGCACAGGTAGCTCGTTCAGCGATGCCACGCCGTACTGTGGATAGATGAACAGCCACTTCCAGTCGAGCGCGACGACGTCCACCTCTATCGGCGCCACCTTCGATTCGAGCGGCCGGAACGGGTCGAGCTTGTGTGTGGTGTCCCAGATGATGATGCCGAGCAGCGCCACGATCACGCACGGGATGCCCCAGACGACGACCTCGATCTTGGTCGAATGCGACCAGCGCGGCGCGTACTCGGCCTTGGTGTTGGTCTCGCGATACCGCCACGCGAACACCAGCGTCAGGATGATGACCGGGATGACCACCAGTAGCATCAGCGCGGTGGACAGCACGATCAGGTTGCGCGTTTGCACACCTACGGCGCCGCTCGGGGAGAGCAGATCGTAGGAACAACCGCTGAGGATCAGGGGAGCCGCGACGTAGAGCCACGCGCGGACTTTGGGGGGGATGGGTACTCGCCGGCGGACATGCTCCGGGGCGGCAACTCGCTCACGCATTTCAGACACCTATTGATGGGGGCACAGGCGTATTCCGGGTATTTGTATGGATTGGCCTGAGGTGCGCGGGATGCTAAGGTAAGACAACATCCATACAAGACGGATTTTTCGGTGCGTACAAAGACTTCCGCGCTTACAGGCAAGCCGGCCTGGATCGGCGAGTTCAGCCCGACCGGCGGGCCGCGCTATCTGCAAATCGCGGGATTCCTCGAGCACGCGGTGGCAGACGGGCGGCTCTCTCCCGGGGACCGGCTGGCGCCTCAGCGAGAACTGGCAGCAATGCTTGGCGTGGACCTGACCACAGTGACACGGGCGCTGGCCGAGGCGCGGCGCCGTGGGCTGGTCGAACCACGCGGCTCGCTCGGCACCTTCGTCGCCGCGCCGGTCTTCGAACTGGCCCAGACCGTGGACCTGAGCATGAACGTGCCGCCACCACCGGAAAGCATCGACTTCGACGACATGCTCCGGCGCGGGTTGGCGCAGGTGACGCTGCACGCGGACGCCAGCCTGTTGATGACCTACCAGTTGGGTGGCGGCACGCAGCCGGATCGCGAAGCCGGCGCGCGGTGGCTCGGACCGATGCTCGGCACGGTAGCGTCCTCACGCGTGATCGCCAGCCCCGGTGCCCAATCGGCGTTGTCGGCAGTGATCCTCTGCCTCAGCGACCCGGGGTCAGTCATCGCGGCGGAGCCGCTGATCTATCCGGGGCTGCGCGCGGCGGCGGCGCAAACGGGGCGGCGCGTGGTGACGGTGGCGACAGATAGCGACGGAATGCGTCCCGATGCGCTCGAAGCCGCTTGCCGCGCGCACGCGATTCGGCTCATCTACCTGAACCCGACGTTGCAGAATCCCACCACGCACACGATGCCCGAGCACCGTCGGCGTGACATCGCACGGGTGGCCGCCCAGTGCGGCGCGCGGATCATCGAGGACGACCCGTACTGGCTGCTCACGCCCGACGCACCGCCCCCGGTGGCCGCACTCGCGCCAGAGCAGACGATTCATATTGCGACCCTGTCGAAATGCCTGAGCCCCGGATTGCGCACCGCATACGTGGTGGCGCCCGATGCCGACACGCAGGAGTCGATCCTGGCCGCGCTACGCGCGATCACCCTCATGGCGTCGCCGATCGCCACCGCGCTTGCCACGCAGTGGATTCGCGATGGATCCGCCGAGGCATTGCTGAACGGCATTCGCAGCGAAGCGGCGGCTCGGCAGCAAATCGCGCAGCAATGGCTGATCGGAGCCGAACAGTCGCCGCAATCTGGCATCCATGTGTGGCACCCGTTGCCAAGTTACTGGACGTCGAGCGGATTCAGCCGCGCGGCCAGCGACGAGCACCTGCGGGTGACCGCATCGGATGCGTTTTCCGATGGGACCGATGCGCCCAACGCCATTCGTATTTCGCTCGGCGGCGTGGCGGAGCGCGCGCAGCTTTCGATGGCGCTCAAGAAACTGTCGGGGTTGCTCGCGCGCAAGCCGCCACACGCAATGCTGCAGGTGATCTAGTCCGCCGTATCAGTGCACGACCGCCAGCAAGCCTGCGATGCCGAACCCCAGCGCGGCCAGCGCATCGCCGGCGATCAGTCCGCCACCGACCAGCGATGTCGTGCTCATGTCATCGGGCAGTGCCGCATCCTTTGATGACGATTGCGCCCGGCTGTCGACCAGGTTGGCGACCACGCCACCGGCCGCCATCCACGCGGCGGCGGGCAAGTTAACGAAGCCGCCGAAGGACGACGCATACGGCGACGGCAGCAACACGGCATCCAGAAGGAAATCGCAGCCCTTGCCGACACGGCTCTGCTCCGTGAACCGGCGATAACGCGTCGACGCCCTTATCAGCTTGCGCAGGACTTCGGTGACGAGCCCGATGCCCAGGCCAATCCATACCGCCAGCCGCAGATACGGCTTGTCTTCGGTCATGCTGCGCAGCGCACCGACAATCTTGTAGGTCATGGCCGACGTCCAGCGCGCGGGCTGGGCATCGGCGGGCAGTGTGGTCTGGTCCAGTCGCAGAACCGGATAGGCATCCATGAACAGACGCGCGAGCAGCACCGCCAGGATCGCGCCCACGACGATGCCGGCGACCTGATAGCCGAACTGGATCATGCGATTGGTGCCGAGGCGCCAGCCAGTGGATCGGTCCTGCTGCATGTCACATGCCTCTGCCGTGGAGACCAGCAGCACGGTTGCGGCAATCAAGCCGACATGCGGCTGACGCAAACCCACCGCCGCCATCAGGATCACCGTCAGCACGAACGCGGACGAAATCGGATTCTGGTCGACCATGCCGACCGAGATGCCGTTGACTAGCGCGAATATCAGCACCAGCGCCACGGCCATCAGTTGATAGCCGACCGGTTGGCCGAACCAGGCCACGCCGGCGGCCACGACCGCCGCGCCCCAGACCGCTACCCATGCGACGATCCAGCGTTGCGGCGCCCTGCCGCCCGAGCCAACGGCGCGCGTGCGTTGCGCCGCGCGCATCAGGAGTAGCGACACATCGACGGCCGCCGCGCCCATGATCATGCCCAGCGCGATCAGGAACGTGATCTTGCGATAGGGGTCGCCCGGCGCCAGCCAGCCGATGGAAACGAAATACGGCGTCAACGCCCAGCTTGCGAGCCCGCCGACCAGCGCCGCGATGCCAATGCGGGCACCGACGATCATGCCCGCGCCAAACGTGGAAGCCGACAGGTCGATCGCGCCAAGCCATGCTACGCGTGTGGCACCGATGCTCGCCAGCACGCCAAGCCCGGTGCCGCCCGCCAGACGGGCAACCGAGCGCCGCAGCAGCACGGGATCGGTCAGCGCGCGCAGGATATTGGCCACCGCGAGCCCGGACGGGAACGTGAGCTGCATCCGGTCCACCAGCAGCGGGGTATAGAGCATTCCCACGCCCACCCCATACATGCCGATGCAGAGCATGTAGCCGATCAACTGCCACATCGGCGGCGGCGCCATGCCCATCCAGCCCATCGCCTGGATCACGACGGCCATGCCGCTCATGCCGGCCACGGACGCGGCGGCGGTCTGGATGTAGTTCGCGCCGTGACGCCCGGATGCGCCGTAGCCCGCCGTCACGGCCGACCCGAGAATGCCGGCCAGTACCTGTCCCCCCACGAAGAACCCGAGCGAAAAGTTCATGTAGGCCGCGGCGATACCACCGAGCGGCCCCAGGATCAGCATCCCGGCCGCGCCGAGCAGCAGGTGGTATTGCCAGCTATCGGGGGCAGGCAACCAGGTTGGGAGTTCTCGGGTGAGGGTAGTGGGCATTGGGTGATTGTGAGCGGCTGCGGGAGGATACCGGACATGTCCAGCATCATCGCCCACCAAAGCGTACCCATTTCTGCGTACGCCAAATGCCCGAAGCGTACCCGTTTCTGCGAGCGTGGGCGAGGGCCGGCAGCCATCGACCATCAGGCATAAAATGGCGCTTCGGCCGCTGAAGCCGACATCCAGAAGCAGTCTCTCCCTCGCCTTGCCGTTACGTCCTGAAGTCATGAAGCCCGCCCTGCTCATCCTCAACCATCTCGAACCTGCCCACCTCGCCCTTATCGCCGAACACTACGACGTTCGCTATGCGCCGACTGCTGCCGAACGTGCTACCGAGGTCGCTACCCATGGCAAGACCTTCCGCGCGGTGCTCACCATCGGCAGCATTGGCTTGACCGCGAAAGAAATCGACGCCATGCCCGCGCTGGAGCTGGTCTGCGCGATGGGTGCCGGCTACGAGAACATTGACACCGCCAAATGCCGCGAACGCGGCATAGCCGTCGGCAACGGCGCCGGCACCAATGACAGTTGCGTGGCAGACCATGCGATGGCGTTGCTGCTGGCGTCGGTACGCCGCGTACCCGCTTACGATCGCGCCACGCGCGAAGGCATCTGGCGCAATGCGCTGCCGCTGGCCCCGAATTTGTCAGGCAAGCGGATGGGCATTATCGGGCTGGGCACGATCGGCCGGCGAATCGCGCAACGTGGTCTCGGGTTCGATCTGGAGATCGGCTATCACAACCGCCGCGCGCGCACGGACGTGCCGTATCGCTACTTCGACAGCGTGATGTCCCTGGCCGAATGGGCCGACTACCTGATCATCGCCACGCCGGGCGGCACAGAGACGCGCCATATGGTCGACACGCCCGTGCTGCGCGCGCTGGGCCCGGCGGGCTATCTGGTGAATATCGCGCGTGGCAGCGTGGTAGACACGGCGGCGCTGGCGGCCGCGCTTCGGGCAGGCGAACTAGGCGGCGCGGGGCTCGATGTCTACGAAAGCGAGCCGGCACCGCCCGTCGAACTGTTCGATTGTCCCAACGTCGTGCTGACGCCGCACGTGGCCGGCTGGTCGCCCGAAGCAATCTTCGCCTCGGTCAGCCAGTTCGTCGAGAACGCGCGGCGGCACTTTGCCGGCGAGCCGCTGGTGGCGCCGGTACTCTGATCAGCCGACAGATCAGGCGGTCACAGGAAACACCACCCGCACACGCAGCCCCGGCGCCGCATCTTCCAGAAAGACGCGCGCGCCGTGCGACTGCGCGATCTCGGCCACGATGGCCAGACCTAGCCCGCTTCCGCCGGTGGGCGCATCTGGGACGCGATAGAAGCGATCGAACACGCGCTCGCGCTCGGCGGCGGAAATACCCGGGCCGTTGTCGATCACGGCCAGTTCCACGCCCGCCGCGGTCTCGCTCACCCGCACATCGATGCGCCCGCCACGCGGAATATATTGCAGCGCGTTGTCGACCAGATTGGTCAGCAGGATGCGCAAGGCATCGGCATCGCCACGCACGGTGGCCTGGCTCCCGGCCTTGTCATCCAGACCGAGGTCGATATCGCGATTGATGGCGGCCTGGGACATATCCGCCACCACGCCGACGGCCAGTTCGCGCAGGTCGATCGGTTCATGTGGCGGCGGCACGGCGCCTGGCTCCTGCCGCGCCAGCGTGAGCAACTGCGCCACGAGGTGGGTCAACCGCTCAAGCCCCTGCCGTAGCTGACCCACGGCGTCCTGCCGGGCCTCGGCATTTTCGGCGCGTTCGACGAGTTGAGCCTGCAACTGCAGCGCGGCCAGCGGCGTGCGCAACGCATGAGCGGCATCGGCCACGAACGCGCGTTGCGTGTCGATGGCATGCGCCAGCCGCCCCAGCAACTGATTCAAGGCATCGGATAACGGCGCGATCTCCACGGGCATATTGCGCACGGACAGCGGCGCCAGCGTGTTGGCATCGCGCGCGCTCACCTCGCTGGCAATCTCGCGCAGCGGCCGCAAGCCACGCCCCACCGCCAGCCACACCAGCCAGCCAAGCAGCGGCAACAGCAGCAGCAGCGGCGCCACCGTGCGCAGCGCCATATGCGCGGCCAGCGTGCGACGCGCGCTCATCGGCTGGGCGATCTGCACGACCGCCGGCCCAAGCTGCACGCTGTAGATGCG
Organism: Cupriavidus sp. SHE; assembly: GCF_000812445.1. Taxonomy (NCBI): domain Bacteria; kingdom Pseudomonadati; phylum Pseudomonadota; class Betaproteobacteria; order Burkholderiales; family Burkholderiaceae; genus Cupriavidus; species Cupriavidus sp. SHE. Next base: position 102,063 of record NZ_JWMB01000107.1, read on the forward strand.
CCACTCGCCAGAGTTGGTCTGCGCATTCGAGAAACCCAGTTCCGCCTGCGGCGGCAATGCCGGATGCGAGTGCGACAGATAAAGGCTGCGCCCCGAGCCATCCCAAATATGGATCACGACGTCCTCGTCGGCGTGCAGCAAGTCAGCGCCCGTCGGGCTGCCGGAATCGAACGGCGGCGCCACCGGCGCGGAAAACTGGCTCGGCAACGCGGCCGCCAGTTGCTTCATCTGGTAGTCGAACAGCGCGTTGGCTTCCTGCCGCGCCTGCCCATAGATCAGCGCGGTGGCCACGGCGATCCCCACGGCAAGCCCCGCCGCCAGCCACCAAAGCAGCGTACGTTGAATCGAGCGCATCAATGCATGGCTCCCTCGGGACCGCCCTTGGTGTCTTGTTCCGCGCCGCTTTCGGCGGGGATCACATAGCCCACCCCGCGGATATTGCGAATCAGCGCCGCGCCGAACTTGCGGCGCAGCGCATGGATATAGACCTCCACCGTATTGCTGCCGACTTCGTCATCCCAGCCATACAACCGCTCCTGAAGCTGCGGCACCGACCACACCTTGCCGGGTCGGGCCATCAGCGCCGACAGCAGTGCGAATTCACGCGCCGACAGCCGGACGGAAGCGCCGGCCTGGGTGGCTTCGCGGGTGGCGGGGTTGAGCATGATGTCGCCGTAGCGCAGCACCGGTTCCGCGCGCCCCTCGGCACGGCGCACCAGCGCGTGCATACGGGCCGCCAGTTCCTGCAGGTCGAACGGCTTGATCAGGTAGTCGTCGGCGCCAGCGTTGAGTCCGGCCACGCGGTCGGCCACCGCGTCGCGCGCGGTCAGGATCAGCACCGGCGTGCGCACATTGCGGGCCCGTAGCGTCTTCAGGACGTCGAGCCCAGGGCGGCGCGGCAAACCCAGGTCTAGCAGCACCACGTCGTAGCCGCCGTCGGCCCGGGGCCCGTGCTGGTCCGATGCGGCATCGAGCCCGGCATCGCCATCGCGCACCCAGTCGACCGTAAAACCCTCCTGGCGCAGCGCCACCTTCACGCTTTCGCCGATCATGGCGTCATCTTCTACCAGCAATACACGCATCGTCTTTCAGGATTGAGAGGTCTCGGCGCGGCGCGCGTCGGCTTCGAGCCGGTCCGCCAGTGCGCGAGCCAGGCCCGGCAGCGCCGGATACTCGGCCGTGATCACGTACACCGGCACATCGGCAAGAAAGCTGCCCATGCGGCCCTTGGCGACAAAGCGCTCCGCGAAGGTCGACGCCCGTAGGGCATCGACAAAGCGTGGAACGATACCACCGCCGATATAGACGCCACCACGTGCGCCGAGCACCAGCGCGACATCGGCGGCAACCGAGCCGAGCATCCCGCAGAACGCGTCAAAAGCGCGGCGGCATATCGGGTCGCCCGCGCGCATCGCGCCGTCCGTCACCTGCGCCGGGGTCAGCGGCACATCCAGAGGCGTACCCATTTCTGCGGACAGCGCGGCATGAATATGCGAGAGACCCATGCCCGACAGCAGCCGCTCCGCCGACACGCGCCCAAACTGGTCGTGGGCGGCGCGCCAGGCGATCCACTCGTCGTCGGTGACCGGCATGATCTCGATGTGTCCGCCCTCGCCCGCCAGCGCCACCGCGCCACCCAGCGCAGGAATCAGGCCGGATACGCCAAGGCCGGTACCGGGCCCGATCAAGGCCCGGGGCGCCGTGGCCACCGCCGTGCCGTCGCGTACCTGCACAAGGCTGGCGTCGGGCAGATACGGCAGCGCCAGCGCCAGCGAGGTGAAGTCGTTGATGGCCACCAGCGTGTCGAGATCGAGCGCGCGGCGCATGGCCTCGATCGAGAACGCCCAGTTGTGGTTGGTCAGCTTGACCTGGTCACCAGTGACCGGATTGGCCAGGCCGATGGCCGCGTGGCGCGGCCGGGCCGCGCCGCTACGCGTCAGCATGTAGAGCCGCATCGCGGCTTCGAGCGAGGCGTGCTCGGCCACCTTGTATGCGGTGATCTCGCCGATGCGCATCGGCGCCGTCTCCATGGCAAAGCGCACGTTGGTGCCGCCCACGTCGGCCAGAATCCGGGGATAGGACATCGCACGATCCGTCATCGGCTTAGACCCGGAAGACATCGACGCCGTGGCGGTGCCGTGCCAGCACGACACTGACCGGCAACGAGGGCGTCGGCGTCTTCAGCGCCTGCTCCAGCACGGCAGCCTTCTTCTCGCCGCTGATCGCCAGGAACATGCGGTCCGCCGCCAGCAACGCCGCCAGGTTCAGCGTGATGCGCGCATGGGGCGCGACGGACGGATGGGTAACGATGTAGCCCGGAGTCGGTTCGGACAGGGCGGTCTGAAGCTCAGGTGCATCCGGAAACAGCGAGGCCGTGTGACCATCTTCGCCCATGCCCAGCACTACTACATCCGGTTGCAGGAAGGCCTGATTCAGGCGCGCCACCGCGCTTTGCGGATGCGCGGCCTCGGCCTCGTCGCGGATCAACGGCACCCAGGCCGCCACGCCCGCGCCTTCTCGCAGCAAGTGGCTGCGCACCATGGCTCCGTTGCTGTCAGCGTCATCGGGCGGCACCGCGCGCTCGTCGACCAGCGTGACCGTCACGGCTTCCCAGCGAACGGGGCGGTAGCGCAGCCGCTCGAACATGGCTTGTGGCGACTTGCCGCCCGACACGGCCAGCACGGCCCAGCCTTTGGCCTTGATCGCGAGATCAAGCGCGTGACCGATCGAGATGGCCAGCGATTCAGCCTGGTCCATCAACGTCGCATGTTCGAATTGGCGCATGGGCTGCTCCTTCTACTCCTTATGGTTCGCGTGTCGTGGTGAATCCGAAGTTTCCGATGTTTCCGATCCTTCGGTGGCGCGTCAGGCCTCCTCGTGCCACAACGCGCCGTCGCGCGACATCAGGGCCGACGATGCCGCCGGTCCCCAGGTGCCGGCCGTGTACGGTTTGGGCGGCACGGTGCTCTGGTCCCACGTATCCAGAATCGGCTCGACCCAGCGCCACGCCTGCACCTGCTCGTCGCGTCGCACGAACAGGCCAAGCTTGCCGCGGATCACGTCGAGCAACAGCCGCTCGTATGCGCCCGCACGGCGCATCTTGAACGAGTTGGCGAAGTCGAGATCGAGCGAGGTCGGCGTCAGCTCCACCGTATCGCCCGGTTGCTTGACCAGGAAATACAAGCGGATGCTCTCTTCGGGCTGCAGCCGTATCACGAGCCGGTTCTGCGGCGACAGGGTCAGCGGCCTGGGAAAGATCGCATGGGGCACGTCGCGGAAATGGACCACGATCTCGGCCACGCGCGATTGCATCCGCTTGCCCGTGCGCAGGTAGAACGGCACCCCTTCCCAGCGCCAGTTGGCGATTTCGGCCTTGATGGCAACAAAGGTCTCGGTCGTGCTGTCGGCGGCGATGCCCTGCTCGTCGACGTAGCTGACCACGGGCTTGCCGCCGACGGCGCCGGCGCGATACTGGCCGCGCACGGTCTTCTCGGCAACGTCCTGCGGCAGGATTGGCTTGAGCGCCTTGAGGATCTTGATCTTCTCGTCGCGAATCGCGTCTTCGGACAGGCTGGCCGGCGGTTCCATCGCCACCATGCACAGCAGTTGCACCAGGTGGTTCTGCACCATGTCTCGCAGCGCGCCGGTGCGATCGTAGAAATCACCGCGTGTCTCCACGCCCAGTTCCTCGGCGATGGTGATCTGCACGTCCTGCACCCACTCGCGCCGCCACAGCGGCTCGAACAGCGCGTTGGCGAAGCGGATCGCCATCAGGTTCTGGACCGATTCCTTGCCCAGGTAATGGTCGATCCGGTAGATCTGTTCCTCGCCAAAATACCGCGACACGGCGTTGTTGATCGCCTCCGACGAGTCGAGATCATGGCCGAGCGGCTTCTCGAGCACCACGCGCACGTTGGGCGCATTGAGGCCGGTTCGCCCCAGTTGCTCGCAGATCGGCACGAAGATATGTGGCGCCGTGGCCAGATAGCACACGACCACTTCGGGCTTTCGGGCCAGCACCTGCTCGGCCAGCGCGTCGAAGTGCGCCGGCTGGCGCGCGTCGGCCTGCACGTAGCCGATACGATCCATGAACGAGGTCCACGCTTCGGGTGGCGCATGTTCGAGGCCAGGACGCACGCTTTCCTCGAGCATCGCCTTGTATTGCTCAGTGGTGTGCGGATGACTTCCGGTAGCGAGAATGCGCGAGGACGGGTGGAGACACCCCGTGCGGTGCGCGTCGAAAAGGGCTGGCAGCAGCTTGCGCCGCGCCAGGTCTCCGGTGCCGCCGAACAGCACCATGTCGAAATCGGGCAAGCTCACCCTGGGCTCCTTGCGGGGGATGGGGCGCCCCGGCAACTATTGAGTCCGCCGCGCGGCGCATTGGTTCCGGCCATGGTACGTCACTCGCCGCCGCTTGGGCAGGGGGAAGTGGCCACGAGCATGACCCGCGCCGCACATCGGACCCAAAGCGTACCCGTTTCTGCGTGGCCCAGATCACCGTGGCGGAACAACCGTGAGCCGCTTCAATCCCACATGCAGACGCCCTCGCAAACGGGCAGGTCGCCGATCCGGACGGCATTCCGATGATGCCCATGAATTTCGACTACGCTGATAGCGCCCTACAGGAGACTTCCATGCCCCGCCACCCCGTACTGGATGCGGTCACGGCCCGCATCGTGGCCCGCAGTGCCCCTACCCGCCAGGCCTACCTGGAGCGCACCCGCGCCATGGCGGGCCAGAAGGTCGAACGCGCCAACCTGTCGTGCACCAATCTCGCACACGGTGTGGCGGCGATGCCCGATGATGCGAAGATCCGGCTCAAGGCGCAGGAGCGGCCGAATCTCGCAATCGTGTCGGCCTACAACGAGATGCTGTCCGCACACCAGCCGCTGAATGCCTTTCCGCAGTGGATCAAGGAAGCCGCGCTGGACGCCGGCGGTACCGCGCAGTTCGCCGGTGGCACGCCGGCCATGTGCGATGGAGTCACGCAGGGCCAGGACGGCATGGACCTGTCGCTGTTCTCGCGTGACGTGATCGCGATGGCCACCGCGGTCGCGCTATCGCACCAGATGTTCGACGGCGTGCTCTGCCTCGGCGTGTGCGACAAGATCGTGCCAGGCCTGGTGATGGGCGCGCTGTCGTTCGGACACCTGCCCGCCGTGTTCGTGCCGGGTGGCCCGATGACGACCGGCATGGGCAACGAGGAAAAGGCGCACATCCGGCAACTCTACGCGGAAGGCAAGATCGGGCGCGAGGAACTGCTGGAAGCCGAGACGCGGTCGTACCACGGCCCGGGCACCTGCACCTTCTACGGCACCGCCAACTCGAACCAGATGCTCATGGAGATCATGGGCCTCCATCTGCCGGGCACGGCCTTCATCAATCCGAACACGCCGCTCCGCGAGGCCCTGACCCGCGAATCCGCGCGCCAGGCGCTGCGGCTCGTCCACGGCGGCACGCGCTACATGCCGATTGCCGAAGTCCTGGACGAACGCGCCTTTGTGAACGGTATCGTCGGGTTGCTGGCCACGGGTGGGTCCACCAACCACACGTTGCACCTGATCGCCATGGCCCGCGTGGCCGGCATTCTGCTGACCTGGGACGATTTCGACGAGCTGTCCGCCGCCGTGCCCTTGCTGGCGCGCGTGTACCCGAACGGCAAGGCCGACGTGAACCAGTTCCAGGCGGCCGGCGGGTTGCCAGTGGTGATACGCGGCCTGCTGTCGCTGGGGCTGCTGCATGACGACGTCAATACGATCGCCGGCACCGGTCTGGCCGATTACACGCGCGAGCCGGTGCTGCGAGACGGCAAGCTGAGCTGGATCGACGGCCCGGTGAAATCCCTGGACGACACCATCGTGCGCACCGCCGACAGCCCGTTCGCGCCCGACGGCGGTATCAAGCTGCTCGATGGCAAGCTCGGCCGCTGCGTCATCAAGACATCGGCCGTCAAACCCGAGCATCAGGTCGTGGAAGCACCCGCCATCGTGTTCCATCGCCAGGACGATCTGCTGGCTGCCTTCAAGCGTGGCGAACTGGAGCGTGACTTCGTGGCCGTGCTCCCGTGGCAGGGCCCGTCCGCGTGCGGGATGCCGGAGCTGCACAAGCTCACGCCGACACTGACATTGCTGCAGGATCGCGGCTTCCACGTGGCGCTGGTGACGGATGGCCGCATGTCGGGCGCATCGGGCAAAGTACCGGCTGCCATCCACGTCTGCCCCGAAGCGCATGCGGGCGGAGAGATCGGCAAGGTCCGCACGGGCGATATCGTGCGCGTGGATGCCCCGGCGGGCGTGCTCACGGTCAGGGTCGACGAGGCGGAATGGGCGTCACGGCCCATGGACACGCCCGATCTGACACGCAATCGGCATGGCGTGGGCCGCGACCTCTTCGGCGGCTTTCGCGCGCACGTGAGCACGGCCGAAGCCGGCGCGTGCTCGCTGTTCGCGGAAGAGCATTGAGGGAATTGGGGGGACGGCCGCCGGGGTGGCGGCCGCGAAAGCGTACCCGTTTCTGCGTACGATTCTTGCGCGCGTTTTGTACGCCTTTTGCACGCGTTTTGCGTGCGTGTGGGTTACGCCCGGGCGGCGTCGCCGCTCTCTGGCCTGCGTACTTCCTGCACGGGTACGGCCAGGCGGCAACCGGCATCCTCCAGCCGCTGTTGCAGCCGGCCGAAGAAGCCATACTGGACGTTCCAGAAGTCGCCGCTGTTCGTCCAGTAGCGCGCGTTCAGCGTGATACCCCGGTCGGTGTAGCGGGTCACCATGACTTCGGGCTTCGGCTCGGGCAGCAGGCGTGACTCCTCGGCCATCATGGCCTTGAGCGCATCGAGGCCCGCCTGAATGTCGCTGTCGAACGTGACGATGGCCTCGATGTCCAGGCGGCGCGTCGGGTTCTCGCTGTAGTTGGTGATGGCGCTGCCCCAGATCTTGCCGTTCGGCACGCGCATGCACACGCCATCGGCCGTCGTCAGCTCGGTCATGAAGAGACCGGTTTCGCGCACCGTGCCCGCCACGCCCTGCGCGTCGATGTACTGCCCGACGCGGAACGGCCGCAGCAGCACCAGCATGATGCCGGCCGCGATGTTCTGCAGCGTGCCCTGCAACGCCAGCCCGATCGCCAGGCCGGCGGCACCCAGCATCGCGATGATGCTGGCGGTCTGCACGCCAAACTGCGACAGCACCAGCACGATGGTCAGGATCCGGATGATCCATTGCGCCACCGCGGTCAGCATCGGCCTCAAGGTGTCGTCGATGTAGGTGCGCTGCAGCGCCCGCGTCAACGCCCGGCTGACGCGGCTGGACAACCACCACCCGGTAACCAGTATCGCCAGCGCGGCCAACAGGTTCAGCCCCTGGCTAACCGCGAATTGCGCGAGATAGGTCCAGGTGGCCTCGACTTTGGCGGCATCAATGAATTTCAGGTCCATCCGTCGGCTCCTTCCTTTCAGGGCAAAGCTCGTAGACACCCGTCGGACCGAGACGTTCCGGATCGGTCTTCAGCAAAAGCGTACCCATTTCTGCGTGACGCAGTGCAGCGAAACGGCCTAAATGTGCACCTTACGATGCCTGAGAGGCCGAAATAGGCGGCAGTGCGCCCATTCCAGAGGCACGCGCTTGTCCCGGCGTCACCCCATAGGCGGCGCGGAATCTGTTATTGAAATGGCTGGCGGAGGCAAAGCCAGCCTGGTCGGCTACCTGTTGCAACGAGAGCCGCCGGTCGCCCAGCAGCCCGCACGCCCGTGACAGCCGCGCGCGCATGATCCAGACGTGCGCGGGCATTCCGAATGAAATACGGAACATGCGGGCGAAGTGGTACTCGGACAGATCCGCCAGCGCGGCCAGGTCTCCGAGCGTGGGATTGGCGGCCGGATGGGCATGAACCCACTCCGTCACACGCCGACGCGCGGCGGCGGAAAGACCGCCGCGCCAGTCGACCGAAGGCTGGCGCGTACCGTGTGACAGCAGCATCCGCGTCACTGCCTCGTGCGCCATCGCATTGGCGGCCATGCGCATGTCGGGCGCTTCCCAATCGAGCGCAACCATGTGGCGGGTCAGCGCCACCAGCGCATCGTCTTCGGCAAACAAGCGGTCCTGCAACTGCAGCGCGCGTGGCTCCATGTCCAGCACACGCACGCAGTGCCAGGCCAGATGCTCGGGCTGGAAGTAGAGATGCATGAAGCGCTGCGTGCCGCCGACGTGCCACCGAGACTCATGGTCGGCAGGCAGCAGGCACAGGCGGTCGGGCGCGCCCTTGCGGTCGGGTGCGTCGCGCCGGTACGTCGAGAAGCCGCCCTCGAGGTATACCGACATCGTGTGATGGCCGGGCCGCGCATACGCGGTGTCGTCCATCCGGTTGCGCCAGAGCGCGAGGCCAAACCCGTCACCCAGCGCGCAGGCGCGCTCCAGCGACGCACGCGATTGCGTGAGCGCTGAGAACACCGCGTTGTCATGGAGGGGTGTGGAGGGAACGGACATTGGGCGACTATAGCGCGATCACCGGCGCGCAGAAACGGGTACGCTTTTCTGCCGGCGAGCGGCCATGCCGCTCAGCTTGCCTTGGCCGGATGATGGTCGTGCAGGCGATCACGCTCGGTGAGGTTCGGGAACAGGCGCATCCACGTCACCACCACGATCAGCGTGCCGACACCACCCAGCAGGACCGCGCCAACCGGCCCGAGCAGCGCGGCGGTCACCCCGGATTCGAATTCGCCAAGCTGGTTGGAAGCGCCGATGAACACCGAATTCACCGCGCCCACGCGTCCGCGCATGTCATCGGGGGTGTCGAGCTGTACCAGCGTCTGGCGCACTACGACGCTGATCATGTCTGACGCACCGAGCACCACGAGCGCCGCCATCGACAGCGGCAGCCATTTGGAGACGCCGAACACCATCGTCGCCAGACCAAAGATCGCCACAGCCGTGAACATCACGCGCCCGACGCGACGGTTGAGCGGGTTGCGGGCCAGCCAGAGCGCGGTGGTCAACGCACCGATCGCGGGCGCCGAGCGCAGCAGGCCAAGACCCCACGGACCGGTATGCAGGATGTCTCGCGCGTAGATCGGCAGCAGCGCCGTGGCGCCGCCGAGCAGTACCGCGAACAGGTCCAGCGACACCGCGCCCAGCAGCACCTGATGGCTTCGGATATAGGCAAATCCGGCGAACAGCGTCTTGAGGCTGGCCTGCGCGGTCATCCGCTGCGCGGCCTGCCGGAGCTTCAGCGTTGTGACCAGGACCGCGGCAATCGCGAACAGCGCGGCGCTGATCGAATAGACCACACCGGGCCCCGCTACGTAGGCAAAGCCGCCCAGCGCCGGCCCGATGATGATCGCGGTCTGCCCCGCCGAACTCGACAACGCCACCGCGCGTGGCAACTGGCGTGACGTCACCACGCTGGGCAGCAATGCCTGGAGCGTGGGGGTTTCAAAGGCGCGGCACCCGCCGATCGCGGCGACGAACAGGAAAATGTGCTCGCTCGTGACCCAGCCCGAGAAACTCGCCACGGCCATCGACGCCGCGATCAGTGCTTCCAGCACCTGACAGGTACGCACCACGATGCGGCGATCGAACCGGTCGGCCACATGACCCGACATCAGCAGCAGGACGATCGACGGCAGGAACTGCACCAGCCCGACCATGCCGAGCATGAACGGATCGCGCGTCAGGTCATACATCTGCCAGCCGACGGCGACAGTGAAGATTTGATAGGCGATGGTGGTGCAGAGCCGGGCAAACCAGAAATGCCGGAAAGCAGGATCACGAAAGACGGTTTGCGGCTCGTCGGCCGCTTGCGCGGGGGCGGTGGACATGGGGTGTATCGGCACTCGAAGGAGCGCTTCGGAGACGCTTCGGCAGCACATTTTGTGTACTGCGAGGCGGGAAGCGCACGAATGCGTGCACTTGGACACAAAGGTGGTGATTCTAAACGAGGCGGTCGGGAGGTGCTGGCGCTTTCATGTATCAACGTTGATGCATTTACGCCACATGTCAGACAAAATTTGCCGTTAACAATGTAGCTGCGAATCATTCCTATTTATACTTTCGAGGCCTTGTGACGCAGCGCACGCTTTTCGCGACGCGCTGCGCACCATCAGGCACTTGTATTTGCCTACCTCGGATGTTCACCGTGCTGCCAGCTTTTCGCCTGACCCTTTGCGCCACCGGCGTCGCCCTGCTCGCCCTTCCTCTCGCCTCCCGCTCCCAGACCGCACCGGCCGTCACCCGTGCCGATGAAACCACGCTCAACGCCGTGACCGTGGTGGGCAATTGGCTCGAGGCCCCCAACGAAGAAAAGGTGTTGGAGCATCCCGGCGCCCGGACCATTGTCGACCGGGAGGCCATTGTCGAGACGGGCGCCAATAACGTGCGCGACGTGCTGAAGCGCGTACCAGGCGTGCAGGTGCAGGACAACAATGGCACCGGCGGCAGCGATATCTCGCTGAACGTGGGCGTGCGCGGGCTGACCTCGCGGCTCTCCCCACGTTCGACGATCCTGATGGATGGCGTGCCCTTGGCCGTGGCGCCCTATGGACAGCCGCAACTGTCGATGGCTCCTACCTCGCTGGGCAACCTCGCGGCAGTCGACGTGGTGCGTGGGGCGGGTTCGGTGCGATACGGCCCGCAGAACGTGGGCGGCATCATCAACTTCGTGACGCGCCCGATCCCGCAGACCTTCGCGGCAGACGCGTCGGTCTCCACCGACATCTACAGCCACGGTGGCAATGCCAAGGCCAACCCCACCGCCTTCATCGGCGGCACCAACGACAATGGCCTCGGTGGCGCCCTGCTCTACTCGGGCGTGCATGGCAATGGCTACCGCGAGAGCAATGACAACGTCGATATCGACGACCTGATGCTCAAGGGCGCCTATCGGATCTCCAAGACCGACGAGCTCTCGGCCGCGTTCCACTACTACGAAGCGCACGCCGGAATGCCTGGGGGCCTCACGCCGGAGCAATTCGCGGCCAACCCGTTCCAGTCCACGCGCCCGTTTGACGATTTCTCGGGCCGCCGCACGGACTTCTCGCTCAAGTACGCGCACAATGACAACAACCGCAAGTTCGAAGTCCTGACGTACTACACCGACAGCTTCCGCGGCAGCACGCTCGAGCAGCCCAACGGCAGCCAGATGCGGCTGACCAAATCACCGCGCAACTATCACGTGTTCGCGATCGAGCCGCGCTACTCGCAGTTGTTCCGCACCGGCAGCGTCAGCAACGAGATCAGCGTCGGCTATCGCTATCTGCGCGAGGCCAGTTCCGAACGGGCAACGCGCACGGCCCTCTACACGCCGGGCAGCGTGTACGCGCCCGACCTGCCTGCCAACCTGTACCAGTCCAGCGACGGCGGCACCACGGCCAACGCGATCTACATCGACGACACCATCAACTGGGGCAAGTGGACGATCACGCCGGGCCTGCGCTACGAATTCATCCGCTCGAACATCACGGACAACGTGACCGGCAAGCGAACCGACAATTCGGCGAACGAGCCGCTGCCGTCGGTCTCGGTGATGTACCACGTCACCGACAACTGGACCGCCTTCGCCAATGCGGGCGTTTCGTTTGGGCCCGTCCAGTACTTCCAGATCAACCGCACCACTAACGGTCTGACGCCCGAGAAGGCCAAGACTTACGAAATCGGCACGCACTTTAACGACGTGCACGGCTGGGGCGGTGAGCTGACGCTATTCAACATCAACTTCGATGACGAACTGCAGCTGCGTGCCGGCCGGAACGGCTCGCAGGATGCATGGACGAACCTTGGGGCGACGAAGCACCGCGGTATCGAATCGGGGCTGCGCTTCGACTTCGGTTCGCTGACGAAAACGCTGGCCGGCCTGACCGCCTACGCCACGTACACGTTCACGGACGCCACCTACCAGCAAGGCGCGTTCGCTGGCCGCGACCTGCCCTTCTATTCGCGCCACGTGGCGACGCTGGGAATGCGCTACGCGCGTGACCGGTGGTCCATCAACGTCGATGGCTACGCGCAGTCGAAGCAACACTCGCCAGGCGATCCGGCCGGCGACAACCCCGTGTACCAGACGCAGCAATCGGCGGATGGCTCGCTTGGCGACATTCCCGGCTATGCGCTACTGAACATGCGCATGGGCTACGACTTCGGCAAGGCCGCGCAGAACCTGAAGCTGGCAGTCGGCATCAAGAATCTGTTCGATCGCCGCTACTTCACGCGTTCCACCGACAACAACCGTGGCATGTACGTCGGCATGCCACGCACGTTCTATATCCAGGCATCGCTGGCGTACTGACAGGTCACGCCTCACGCACCAACGGAAACGGCCCGCAGATGCGGGCCGTTTCCGTTATCGAACTGCGCTGGGGATCAGGCGATCTCGCGCGTTTCCAGGAACCTGATGTTCGGGAAGCGCTCCTGCGTCAGGCGCAGGTTGACCATGCTCGGGGCCAGGTAGACATGGTCGCCCGCACCGTCGAGCGCGACGTTGTGCCCGGCCTTGTCGATCAGCTTCTCGATTTCGGCCGGATCGCCCTTCAGCCAGCGTGCCGTGGCGCATTCGTGCGATTCGAAGATCGCGTCCACACCGTACTCATGCTCCAGGCGGTGCGCCACCACATCGAACTGCAGCATGCCGACCGCACCCAACACCAGATCGTTCGAAGCCAGCGGACGGAACATCTGCGTCGCGCCTTCTTCGGCAAGCTGCTGCAAACCCTTCTGCAGCTGCTTGACCTTGAGCGGGTTGTTCAGTCGCGCGCGGCGGAAGAACTCGGGCGCGAACGACGGGATGCCCGTGAAGCGCAGCGGCTCGCCTTCCGTGAACACGTCGCCGAGACGGATCGTGCCGTGGTTCGGCACGCCGATGATGTCGCCTGCGAAGGCCTCCTCAGTCGTGTTACGGTCCTGCGCCATGAAGGTGATGGCGTTGTTGATCGCGACAGTCTTGCCCTGCGACACGTGCAGCAGCTTCATGCCGCGATCGAAGCGGCCCGAGCAGACGCGCACGAACGCAATGCGGTCGCGGTGACGCGGGTCCATGTTCGCCTGGATCTTGAACACGAAGCCAGTGAACTTGGCCTCCTCGGGCTCCACGGTGCGGCTTTCGGTCTGGCGCGCCAACGGCGGGGGCGACAGCTCGCACAGCGCGTCGAGCAGCGACTGCACACCGAAGTTGTTGATGGCCGAGCCGAAGTAGACCGGCGACTGCTTGCCGGCCAGGAACGCTTCCTTGTCGAACGTGTGCGACGCGCCGCGCACCAGTTCCACCTCGATGCGAAGCTCCTCGGCCTGCGAGCCGAGGAGACGGTCGAGTTCCGGGTTGTCGATGCCGTCGATGATTGCCGCCGTGCCCTTCTCGCCCTTCGGGTCGAACAGTTGCACCTTGTCGTCGATCAGGTGATACACGCCACGGAATGCCTTGCCCATGCCGATCGGCCAGGTCATCGGCGCGCACTGAATCTGGAGCACGTCCTCGATTTCATCGAGCAGTTCGATCGGCGAGCGGCCTTCTCGGTCCAGCTTGTTGATGAACGTGAGAATCGGCGTGGCGCGCAAACGGCAGACGTTGAGCAGCTTGATCGTCTGCGCTTCCACGCCGTTGACCGAGTCGATCACCATCACGGCCGAATCCACAGCGGTCAGCGTGCGGTACGTGTCTTCGGAGAAGTCCTCGTGGCCCGGGGTGTCGAGCAGGTTCACGATGTTCTCGGGCAACTCCGGACGCGCCTGATACGGGAACTGCATCACCGACGACGTCACCGAGATGCCGCGCTGCTTTTCCAGCTCCATCCAGTCCGAGGTGGCGTGGCGGTCGGCCTTGCGCGCGCGCACCTCGCCCGCCACCTGAATCGCGCCGCCGAACCAGAGCAGCTTCTCGGTCAGTGTGGTCTTACCCGCGTCCGGGTGGGAGATGATGGCAAATGTGCGCCGACGCGCAATTTCGGAAACGAGCGAACTCACGGCTGGGGGAACCTGGCAGGTGATATCTGGTGATGGCAAAGGCCCGAATGGCGCAGCGGCGCCGGGGCGCGGCTGGCCCGAGGGCGGACAGGGGCGCTATTTTACCGTTTCGCGCTCCTGCGCGGGATCATGACCGCGCAGACTACCGAATTGCAGTGCGTATTGGCGCGTCAGCTCGGCACCGAAGAAGAAGATTTGTGCCGAATAATAGATCCAGAGCATCAGCGCCACGACCGATCCGGCTGCCCCGTACGACGATGCCACCGCACTGTTGCCCAGGTACAGGCCGATCAGGCGCTTGCCCACGGCAAACAACAGGGCCGTGATGACGGAGCCCATCATCACGTCGCGCCACGCGATGCGCGCATTCGGCAGCATCTTGAAGATCACCGCGAACAGCGCGGTAACGACGGCGAACGAAAACAGCGTCGAGATGCCTTCAGCCACCGGCGCGAACCATGTGGCCGTCCAGAGCTGCCCCCAGAAACGGTCGATCACGGCCAGCGCGGCGTTCACGATCAGCGACACCAGCAGCATGAAAGCCAGTACCAGAACGATGCTGAACGACAGCAGCCGGGCCCGCAGCAGCTTCTGCCAGCCAGCGCCGGCCGGCGGCGGCGCATGCCAGATGTCGTCCAGGCTGCTCTTGAGCTCTGCAAACGCGCTGGTGGCGCCGACGAACAGGATGCCGGTGGCAATGACTGCCGCCACACCGCTGCCGCCCGCGCGATGCGTGGCGGCCAGAATGCCCTCGATCGCGGCGGCGCCCTTGGCACCGACCAGATCCTGAATCTGCGCGAAGATCTCACCGCGCGCCGCCTCGGCGCCGAAAAACAGTCCGGCGATGGAAATGACCAGCACCAGGATAGGCGCCAGCGAGAACAGCATGTAGAAGGACAACGCCGCGCCCTTGCTGGCGGCGCGATGGTCCAGCCACGAATTGATTGAGGCCGACACCACGCGCACGGTGCGCCCGCCGGTGTGCCGGTCTGGAAGCCAGCGCCTGGGCGCCCGTTGCGAGGAAGCCTGCTCCGGGTTGTTTGGGGCGTGTTCAGGGGGCATGGCGTTCATCCTTGGGTAACTTCGCCAAGCATAAGTGGAGAGATCGGCACCGTCAAAGTCGTGCGGCCGCGCCACGATGAATACGACCGCCGTCATCAGCATCCGGGCGTGAGTTCATCATAGTGCGCGCGGTCAAGCACCGCGCGGACACGCCTGCTAGAGTAGATCAAGGCACAATAACCGGCCGGGTCATCCACTCGCCGGGATATCAGGAGGCAATCGTGATTCGCACCATGCTTGGCCGGTCCCATGTTGTGCGCGGCATCGGGCTGACGCTCTGCCTGACGTTCTGCCTGGGCGCGCTGGCAGGATGCGATCGGAATCAGGCGCCGGGGCCGGGCCCCAAACCCATCTCCAGTAACGGATCGCAAGCCGCAGGCACCAGCGCGTCGTCCCCGGCCGGCACGCCTCGCTAGAACACGGCACCGAGCGCCGTGCGGTCTGGTTCGGCAAGCATCGAGCGTACCCATTTCTGCGGCAGCGGATCGCCTGACCGCCTGTTTCAGCGTTGCAACAAGGTGCACAGGCATCGTTGTCTGCCACGCCGGACATGCCATGTGGACGCCGAACCGCTCACCTCGTGGCCTGGACTCGCATGGCCGCCCTTCCAGTGGATGCGCAGGCCGTTAATCCACCGCTCATCTTCCGTTTCCCCCCGAATCCGGCCCGCGCTGCCGACCAGGCCGGCCCGCTGACGCGCCCACGGTTTGCCGGCTTGTTGCGCGCGTGCACGCGCTTGCAGCCGACATTCACGCCTTCGGTTACAGCCGCGAAACCGAATGGCATCGAAGCATGCCATCCCGCCGGGAACGCTTGGCACGTCAACGGCCTGCAGGCCTTGCGGCACAAGAGAAAGCATGACATTGGCACGCTTGTCGCTCTGGAGAGTCAGTGCCAGAAGAACACGAGCCAGTGACAACAATACGAAAGTAACCCCGGGAGAGGAAACAGCCATGCGTCATCCACCAGCGCGCATGACGGCGCGCAGACGCGCCTATCGACTTGCGGGCCCCGCGCCAAGCGTCCAGGATCTGCTGTCGCCGCCCCTGCTTCCGTCGCCGCGAGCGCCCAGACGACCCGCCACGTCCTATTGCGCGGCCGCCGGCTGTGGCGTGGCTGCCTGCGCCAGCCGATCCCGCAGCGGGCCGCCCAGTTACTGACGGGCCGCTTTCTCGCGCGGGCGGGTGATTGGTCGTTGCTTTTTGTCGCGCGCGGATCTACACCGGTTTACGTGCTCCGTCCCCCGGCGGGCACCTTTTTTAGTGAGGGAGGGAGCCACCCATGCACGCTAGAGTCCTTGCCGCCCTCGCGCTGGCCTTGCTCTCGAGCATTGCGACGCCGGCCCTGGCAGGCAACTACGCATACTTCGACCGGCCCGACGACGTGAACTTGAACAGCCATGCGGCCGTCAGCAACGACACCTATGTCCGTACCTTCGGCTGGGCATGGGGAGACGTGCGCTTCAAGCCGGACCAGCCGGCAAAATCCGATGAGCGGCAGGCTCGCGATAGCGCGATCGATCCGCACGAGGCGCTGCCCGATCACAACCACGATGGCACCACGCCGCCGCGCGGACGGCGCGGCAAGATCAGCATGAGCTGATCACTCCGGGAGGAGGAATCGTTCGGCATTGCGCGGGCCAAGCCGCGCTAGCCTGCCACCGCTGTCCGGGCGGCAGGACAAAGGAGACTTGGCGAGCGGACGTCGCCAGGTCTCCCTTGGCACTTACTGCACGTGCTGTTTCAGAATTTTCTGCATCGAAGTCGCTACTCCGCCGACGCGCCGGGCTGCGTGTCGATGCGGATGTTGTGCTTGTGCATCAACCGGTATAGCGTCACGCGCGACACGTTGAGCTCGCGCGCCGCCGGCACCACGTGAAAGCCATGGCTGGCCATGACGGAGCGAATCGCCTCACGTTCCGCCTCCTCGCGAATTGCGTCCAGCGTCTTGCGTGGCACCTCCACCCCACCGTGCAATTGCAGATCCTCCGCCGTGATTTTCCGGTTGTCGGTCATCACGATGGCGCGACGCACGCGGTTGATCAGTTCGCGCACATTGCCCGGCCACATGTACTGCATCATGGCCTGCGTCGCGCAGGTGGAGAAGCCACGAATACGCCGGTGCGCCTCGTGGCCGTGTTCGGCCAGCACCGTATTCGCGAGCAGCAGGATGTCCTCGCCACGCTCGCGCAGCGGCGGAATGGTCAGTGTCAGCACGCAGAGCCGGTGGAACAGATCGGAGCGGAACCGGCCGTCGCTCTGTGCCGCCACCAGGTCTACGTGCGTGGCGGAGATGATGCGCAGGTCGAGCGGAATCGACTGGTGCCCGCCCAGGCGCGTGATCATGCCTTGCTGCAGGAATCGCAGCAGGGCAACCTGGCTTTCCAGCGGCAGGTCACCAATCTCGTCGAGGAACAGCGTGCCGCCCTGGGCCTGTTCGATCCAGCCAATCTTGCGCTGGTTCGCGCCGGTGAACGCGCCCTTCTCGTAGCCGAACAGTTCCGATTGCACGAGGTGCGATGGAATCGCGCCGCAGTTGATCGCCACGAACGGCCCCTTGCGGCGGCTCGACGCTTCGTGGATGGCCTGGGCCGCGAGTTCCTTGCCCGTGCCCGATTCGCCGGAGATAAACACCGGCGCGTCGTTGTGCGCGACCTTCGCCAGCGAGCGGAACATGTTGCGCATGGGCGCGCATTCTCCGATCATCGGCCCGCGCGCCACCAGTTCGGGCGAACGAGCGCCATGCAGACATGCCATGCCATGCGCGTGCTTGAGCGTGTAAAGCAACTCGTCGAACGAGAATGGCGTGCGCACGTAGTCGACGCAATAGTCCCGGATCAGACGACGGATGCGCTCGTCCTCCAGCATTGCCGTGGATGTAATGGCGACCCACATCACATGCAGGTGCTGTAGCGCCTGTTCGAGCTGGCTCAGCTCGGCATCGGTGTAAGGCGTCTGCAGGTCGAGCACGCCAGCCATGGGCGAACTCGCACGCACCAGGCGCTCGAGGTCGCGAACCTGCTGCACCCGGCGGATTTCCCATCCGGAGCCAAACTGGTTCGCGTTAAATCCAAAATCTTCATAGCGCGACACGAGCACGATCTGTGCGGTCCGTGTCGGCGCCTTGCACAGTCGGTCCATGACGTTCTCCCGGACGTTGAACTTCTTGTTAGTGGCGGAACCCAAGCCCGCAGGTGTGGCGGCGAGCCGCATGGCCCGTTCGGGGTCCGCTGGCTGCGCGGTCGGTGCCGCGCGCAACGTGGGAATCACGGTCTGGACAAACTGTGTGGGGGTTCTTCCGCGACGCTGACCTGGTCGCGTCCTGCGCTCAGCTGGTCGCGGATTCGTCGGCGCACCATGTCCTTTTCGAGCATCAGTTCGATGTTCGGTGCGTCGGGCGACTGGCCGGAGTACTGGAAGTACAGCGTCTTGTAGGTCTGCTGGCTGAGAATCCATTCCTGGAGCAGCTTGCGCTGTCGCGAAAGCTCTTCGGCCAGCAGGCGGTGCCGGTGCAGTAGTCCTTCTACCGCGGCGCGGGTGCGCGGCGATACGTCTTGGTCATCGGCAAGCACGGCGGCGACTTCGGCAATGGCGTAATCCTCGTGCCAGTCTGACAGCGCGATGCCGTTCGACGATTCACCCAGGACAGTCCACGCACGGTGGGCGGACGGCTTGGCGGATTCGCTGATGGGCCCGATGGCGGGACGCCGGATTTCTCCTGCGGTCATGATCTGTTCCCCGTTGAACAACATCCCCCGGCACTACACGTTCGCTTGTTACCACTATCTCTGTTCTGGATTGGATCTGTCTTTATATGACGCGTATCTGGTTCACGCGCTCTTTATTTCGTGGTGGCGAAGCCGTTGGCGCGAAAGCGAACGGTCTCATTGTCGGCCGGTCCTTGTATCGGCTGAAGCTTGCCGGACCTGGCGCTTTGTTGGAAACGCTTGCCGGTTATCGCCGGCGTCCTCCGAATCCCGGAGTCAAGAAAGGGCGCTTCTTGCGCCCTCAAATTTTTGCCACGCCTATAGTTCAGTGCATTTGGCCTCTTTTGTCCAGCCCGGCGTAGTCCCCTTCCTCCTACTCTCATACTTTTGTATGAGGCGTGTACGCGGCTTTATGCGGAGGCTGCAAGGTAAATAAGCACTCACATTCCTCGCAGAAACGGGTACGGTGGGCGTCCCGATCCCGCGTTTCATACGCAGAAATAGGTACGCACTGCAGCATTTCCATCCGCCGAATGTCATCGTTTTCATTTTGACGATGGCATAACAACGCTCGCAGAAAGAAAAAGGACGGCCGAAGCCGCCCTGTTTTTACTGCATATGCTCTAGCCGCCGTGCTCAGTGCCCCGGCAGGTAGTAGAACTTGAACAGGAAGACGGCAGCGATGACCCACGCCATCACCGGCACCTCGCGTGCGCGGCCGGTCAGGAGCTTGAGGCCGGCATAGGCGATGAAACCGAACGCCACGCCGTTGGCCACCGAGTACGTGAACGGCATGCCAAGCGCCGTCAGCACCGCGGGCACGACCTCGGTTGCGTCGCTCCAGTCCACATCGACCAACTCGCGCAGCATCAGGCAGGAGACATAGAGCAGCGCGGGCGCCGTTGCGTAGGCGGGAACGGTACCAGCCAGCGGCGCGATGAACAGGCACGCCAGGAACAATACCGCCACGGTCACCGCCGTCAGGCCCGTGCGGCCGCCGGCCTGCACGCCCGAAGCGCTTTCGATATAGGCCGTGGTGGACGACGTGCCGAGCAACGAGCCGGCCATGATCGCGGTGCTGTCCGCCATCAACGCCTTGTTCAGACGGTCCATCCGGCCCGCCTTCAGTAGCCCGGCGCGATTGGCCACGCCCATCAGCGTGCCCGTGGCATCGAACAACTCCACCAGGAAGAACACCAGCACGACGTTGACGATGCCGATCGACAGCGCAGCGGAAATATCAAGCTTGAACAGCGTGGGGGCGATGGATGGCGGCGCGGAAAATACGCCGTGGAACGTGTTCCCACCGAAAACGAAACTCAGGATCGTGGTGCCGAGAATGCCGATCAGGATGGCGCCTTTCACCTTGAGATGATCCAGCGCGACGATGGCGAAGAAGCCAATCACCGCCAGGATCGCGGACGTCTGATGCAGGTCGCCGATGGTGACAAGCGTGGCCGGGCTGGCTGTGATGATGCCTGCATTCTTAAGCGCGACGATCGCGAGGAACAGGCCAATGCCCGCGGTGATTGCCACGCGCAGCGCGTGCGGAATCCCGTTGACGATCATCTCGCGCACACGGAACAGCGTCACCAGCAAGAAGAGACAGCCTGAAATGAAAACCGCGCCAAGCGCGGCTTCCCACGGCAAGCCCATGCCCTTGACGACCGTGTAGGCGAAATAAGCGTTCAGCCCCATGCCAGGCGCCATCGCGATCGGATAGTTCGCGTAGAACCCCATGATCAACGTGCCGATGGCGGCGGCCAGGCAGGTGGCCACGAACACTGCATCTTTCGGCACACCGGCATCGCCAAGGATGCTCGGGTTGACGAAAATGATGTACGCCATGGTAAGAAATGTGGTCACGCCCGCGAGAATTTCGGTGCGGGCGTCGGTCTTGTGTTCACCGAGCTTGAAGAGGCGCTCGAGCACACCGGTCGATGGCTGTGCGAGGGTGGATTCGCTGCCTGGCCGTGGCCTCTGGTCCGACGTGGACATCACTGGTCTCCTGACTGTTGACGAAGTGCTCATTGCGGCGCCAGCGCTGTCTGCCAGCGGGCACTTCATCGACAATATGCAAAAAGGCGAGATGATCCCATATGCTGGGTTTGTTGATCCAGCTTAGGTTCGGGTAATCCCCTGCCTTGACGGGAGCCTCAATCCCCCGTATAAATCTCCGCCAGATTCAAGCGACGAGGCAACAGTTCATTCGTTAGCCACCGTCTTGGTACTTCGGTTGTCCATGGTGTCCTTTCCTTGAGTTCGCTGTACGGTGGTGTGTGCACCATCGGTTTCTTTTATATTTTTTTTGGAAAGTAATACCATGCAAACCGGTATCGTAAAGTGGTTCAACGACGCCAAGGGCTTTGGCTTCATCAAGCCGGACGCTGGCGGTGACGATCTGTTCGCTCACTTCTCGGAAGTCCGTGCCGACGGCTTCAAGTCGCTGCAGGAAAACCAACGCGTGTCGTTCGAAGTCAAGAACGGCCCGAAGGGTCTGCAAGCTGCGAACATCACCCCGCTGTAAGCGTTGTGATTTCGAGTGCACCTTGACGGTGCGCTTGATCGCGAAAAACCCGCCTTTATGGCGGGTTTTTTACGCCCATTGCTTTCATAGCGCCCCAAGCCAAGCATCACCCCAGCATCCCCCTGGCAGCCCCTACCCACTCCTGGCCCTCTCGCAGAATCGGGTACGCTTTTGTCCTCCGTCTAAGCTGGCCTGCACCGTCCCCTCGTCCTGGCCCATTCATTTGGGCACGCAGAAATAGGTACGCTTTTCGCGTGGATCCGACGGACACCTCCAATTGCTCCGCAGAAATGGGTACGCCTGGTGGGTAAGCAGGTCTATCTTCATGTCGCGCCGATCCAACGAGCCTGAGCGCCCAGCGTCACGGACGCTGGGCGACTTTTCCTGCCTATCAAAGAGGCAATCGGGTTATCCACGCAGAAACGGGTACAGCGCACTCGCCACCACGGCGCAGAGGTCCCATCCCGAAGGGTTCTCGCAGAAACGGGTACGCTGTTTGCCAACGTTCGTACGCAGAAACGGGTACGGAGTCGTTGTTCCCCACCAGCCTTGTCGGTCTTTAACCTCACATGTATACGGAGGTGCGTCGCAGAAACAGGTACGCAAGGCAAGAAGTCACCCTGGACGTATACGTGCTAAGTGTGCACTAGCTTTTGGGGAAATCCGACGTATACGTACCGCATGTCCGCGGAGCTGATCGTATACGTCGCCTCGGCTCGCAGAAGTAGGTACGCCAGCGTCCTTACGTATGGCATTCGCGTACGCAGAAATGGGTACGTGACGGGCTTATACGGGTGATTTCGGCCCCACTCGCAGAATTGGGTACGCCGCAGAAATAGGTACGCTTTGGTGTTTTTGCGTGTCGATTGGGGTTCAGCGCAGAAACGGGTTCGTTATCGGCCGATACGGACGCAGAATCGGGTACGCCTGGGGCAGGTTCGCGATGCTGACAAGCCGTTTGCGTACCCGATTCTGCGTGGACAACACCCTTTCTGATGCAGGAGTGCGTGTCATATCGACGCCCCCCGAGGCTTCCGCGCAGAAACGGGTACGCTTTTGTGCTTTCCTGCTGTGGAAAACCCTGTGGGATCAGTGACTTATCCACGCAGAATCCGGTTCGGCGATTGCGCTGAAATGGGTTCGGTTTGTCGCAGATTCGGGTTCGACCGTTCGCAGAATCAGGTACGTTTACTCGCAGAAACGGGTACAAGTAGGGTCAAATTCTCTTTTGTAATCAGGGATCGAGTCACTCCGTATACGGTTTACGAGTAGTTAACCCGTATCGGTATCGTTTACTTGTAGTGGATGAGCAGGCAACCGTGGACAACCCTTCGGGATTGCCCACCGTCGACCTGCCATCTCGCCACTAGCCGGATACCCGGCACCTGAAACCCGTTAGCCAGCACGAAGGCATGGGAAATACGTATACGTACCCGTTTCTGCGTGACAACGTTTACGTGATCGCGTACAAAGGCGGGTAATTCGAAGCCCGTCAATATGCCGATCAAACGCTCAATGGCCATCGCCGAGGATCGCTCCGTCCTGGTAGGGGACAACGAGCCATCCCGTATCATCGTTCCCGGAAACGAGAACGGCCTTGTCCCATCCGAAAAATTCCAGCGCCTGTTCGACGAGGCTCAGGCCATGGAACGCGAGGACGCATGGCAAAGCGGTGAAGTAGGCTTTCTGAGCCGTGCCAGCGTCCAGGTAACGTTGCCCTATCGCGCCCCAAAGGGCGCGCCGCCGGTGTGGACGCGCACCAGTGGCAACATCTCGCTGATGATCCAGCCTGGCTATTTCACGCAGCAGCGCTCCGAGCGGGCTACGAACGGCCGGCAGAAGCTTGTCTCGGAAACGGTGTCGCTTGGCTACCCTTATGGCTCCTATCCGCGCCTGATGCTGGCATGGATCGGCAAGGAGATCATGGCCAAGAAGAAGCGGGGCGAGTTCACAGGAACCGTCGAGGATCGACGTATTTCCCTTGGCAACTCGCTGTCCGAGTTCATGTACAACCTCGGCATCCCGATGGCTACCGGGGGCAAGCGTGGAACGATGACGCTGGTGCGCCAGCAGATGATCCGGTTGTTCTCAGCGACGATTGCGATCGTGCAGAACAAGTCGATGCCTGTGCCGAATCAGGCGCCGAATCATGAACCACTATCGATCGATCGCGTTGGGTACTTGCTGGCGGATCAGCTGTCGACATGGTGGGATCCGATGCAGCCAGGGCAAGGCTCGATGTTCGAGAGCTTCGTGGTGTTGTCCGAACCGTTTTTCAACGAGCTGGTCAACCGCCCTGTACCCGTGGATATGCGTGCGCTCAAGGCACTCAAGCAGTCGCCTTTCGCGTTGGACGTGTATTCGTGGCTAACGTATCGCTTCTTCACGATTCAGCGGCGCACCGAGATTCCCTGGGAAGCCTTGCAGATGCAGTTCGGTACGGAAACGGAAAGCGAGCGCAAATTCCGGGCGCTATTCCGTAAGGCGCTCAAGGATGTGCTCGTGGTCTATCCCGGGGCGAAGGTGGATGCAGACTCTTCGAAGGCGCTGATCCTGCAGCCATCTCGAACGAGCGTCCGCAAGCTTTCCTGAGCCCCCTGGTCGGGCAAAACAAAAAAGGCAAGCGTTACGCTTGCCTTTTTTGCTGCCGGACGAGTCACTGACGCGATACGCCGGCGCTGGTGGTGGTCCAGCTTACGCAGGCTTGATTGCAGATGCCTGCAGACCCTTCGGGCCCTGCTTCACTTCGAACGTCACGCGTTGACCGTCCTTCAGCGTCTTGAAGCCGCTGCCCTGGATTTCCGAGAAGTGAGCAAACAGATCTGCACCACCGTCATCCGGAGTAATGAAGCCGAAACCCTTGGTCTCGTTGAACCACTTGACCGTACCGGTTGCCATAAGAATTTCCTTTCGAAGCAAGTTCGTTACACAGCGCAAACAACCGCTCAAGCATGTTGAATTCTCGTAGAAACCGAACGGAAGCCGACGAGGTTGACACGACTTGACTCGACTGTAGCAGGCATCATAACCACAATGTGTTGCGGTGTCATGTGCGCCGTAGAGCGCACTACCCCTACTTTAGGCGGATTCCGTACCGCTTTTCAAGAAGAAGCGATCTGCGCAGGCAATTCAAGCGGATTTCCGTTGCTTGGCAGGCTATCACTCGCATTCTTTTGCGCTGCAACGTCCTTACGCTCTCGATCGGATTTCAAAATTTCAATTTTTGAAAAACGGGTTGTAGCGGAATGTCTATTTGGCTAAAGTGACGCCTTAACTGAATACCATCATTCGCGCTTTCAGCGCTGAAAGTGAGGCCGTAGTGGCAGCAAAGATCATCACCGTTTTCAACCAAAAGGGCGGCTGCGGCAAGACCACAGTCAGTATGCATATCGCTGGCACGCTTGGACTCCGCGGTGCCCGCTCGCTGTTGGTGGATATGGATGAGCAAGGCACTGCTACGCGCTGGGCTGCGCAAGCCAGCGACGAACGCCCATTTCCGGCCTCAGTGATCGGATTGGCTCCTTCGGGAGGCGCCATGCACCGGGAAGTGCGCAAGTTCGTCAACGATTACGACTACATCCTTGTCGATTGCCCGCCTGCCGTCCATTCGGCAGCCCCATCGAGCGCCTTGCTGATCTCCGATCTCGCGATCATCCCCGTTGTGCCGTCGCCGCCAGACCTCTGGGCAGCCGTTGCCGCCAAAACGTTGGCGCAGCACGCCCAGGTACAGAACGAAACGCTTCAGATCCGTGTGATGGCGAACATGGTCCAGCGCCGCGTGTCTATTGCACGTCAGGCCATCGAGATCCTCGGTGATGACGGCGATGTGCCGCTGTTGAACGCAATGGTCGGTTCGCGTTCGGCCTTTCGAGAGTGCCAAGCCATTGGCTGCACGGTGCATGGCGTGCCGGGCGCACGAGAGGCCGTGCAGGAAGTCGACATGATGGTGGACGAAATCTTGTCCCTGATTGAGTAATACCTATGGCAACGAAATTGAAGAGTCTCAAGGCGGGGATGCTCGCCGGCATGGCCGCAGAAAAGACCCGCAGCGACGCGATCGACCGGTTCGCGCGTGCGGAGGCGGCCATTTCCCAGCACCCAAATGGGCTGTTGCAGTCGGCGCGCGCAATGCCGCCGCAATCGACTTTCAGCGCTGAAAGTGATGAGAGCGTGATCGAAGGGCGGACGCTGATAAAGATTCCCATCGCCCAGCTGCATGACAACCCCTTCAATGCCCGCCGCATCTACGATCCGGCGGTTGTGCAGGAGCGCGCGGCGTCGATCGCCACGCATGGTCAAAAGACGCCGGGTCTGGCTGCGTCCGACCCGACCCGTCCCGGCCACTACATCCTGATCGACGGTCACTACCGCAAGCGCGCGCTGGCGTCAGCGGGCAAGCTCGAGATGGAATGCTTCATCGAGACCGACCTGAGCGATCTCGATTTCTATCGCCTGTCCTTCCTGCTCAACGAGCAGCGGTCGGACCAGTCCGCACTCGACAACGCCATCGCCTGGCGCCAGTTGCTCGATGAAGGCAAGGTTCAGAAGGAGGACGAAATCTGCGAACTGACCGGAATGTCGGCCGGCACCGTCAACAAGACACTGGCCTTGCTCAAGCTGCCCGAGTCCGTTCTGGCGGTCATGCGCGAACGTCCGAGCGCGATCGGGATTGCTACCGGCTACGAACTGACGCTGTACTGCAAGGTTGCTGGCGAAGACCGCACGCGCGATCTGGCCACGCGAATCATGAACGACGGCATGTCCAGCCGCGAGGTCGAAGCGATTCGCAAGCAGGCCCAGGAAGGGAAGTCCCGCAAGGTCAAAGAGATCAGCCGCCAGTACAAGATTCGGACCGAATCGGGCCAGCTACTCGGGACGATCAAAGAGTGGGACTCCGGCCGTGTCATGCTTGATGTTCAACTCACCGACCGCAGTGCCCGGGAAGACCTGCTCGACGTCCTCAAGGCCCGCTTCGGCCTGGACAAGACGCTGATCTGAGCATCCTCCAACCATCACTATCCATTGCGATCCAATCGGGTGACGAAACTGCTCTATTGGATCGCAGTCACCCCAACCGCAACTGCCTCGGCGTGAAGGCTTCGACGTCGACGTCGTGCGTCTCAGCAAAACGTCTCCAGCTTGCCCGGAGCAATTGCTCCAAGCCACTGGCCGAGTAACCTGCAGTCGCTATCGATTGCTTGGCTCGCCCCCGTGCTGTCGACGGGTACTCGATCGGCGCCAGCAACGCGGCATCCGGATCCCATCCCTCACTCAACGTATCCCAAGCCAGTTGTCGGTCTGTCCAATGGGCCGACAGGGCGGACCACGCATCCTCCTCCAGGACGATCTCACCACGCCTCGCCGTACTCTTTGCTTCGAGCAGCAGTCGGCCCGTAGGGGGCGCCGCAGACGGTGAGCAGGAAAAATGAACCAGGCGAAACGAAGCCAATTCGACGATCCGGATTCCGTGACGAGCGAGCAGTAGCGCTGCCGCCAGCGCAGCACGCTGCCGTGGCGAAGACGGGCTGGCACCCAGCCAGGCCAGGAACGATTCGATCGTCTCGCGGGGTAACGCCGCCGGTTTGGAGGATGCCTGCACGGTGGCAATCCCATCCTCGACGACGCCGCTCCGCGCCAAGCTGGCTGAATCTCCCTTGCGCAATGCCCGCAACAGCGCGCTGATCACCCGCATCGCCGCCTCGCAGGAACTGGTACGCAATGGCCCTTCGAACGGCCGCCAGTGCGCCTTGTCACGCGGACCGGCCGGGCCACACCAGAATGATGATGGCTCTGGATTGCCAAGGAACGCCCGATACGCATCCAGGTCTTCGGCGGCCATGGCACGCAATGACTTACCTTGCCCGGCAGCCCAGAGCAGAAACCGTTCGGCCTCGCGACGGTAGCTCTTCCAGGTGTTTGGAGAGCTCGCCCGTGCCGCCACCCATCCTTGAACGTCTTTGAGTTCTTCCCCGAGCGCCATCGCCCAGGGAGCAAATGTTTCCGGTGCACGCATCAGTTCAAGCGGAACAGGGAATGCCATACCTCGTCCCAATGCCTGAGCATAAAGTGCCTTACGATCCACTAATTGTGCCGATACGAGCACATGCGGACTGACCTTGAGCGCCGTCTGGGCGGATTGCGTGCCAAGCCAGCGGACGATGATCTCCGCGGAATGTCGCCCGATACGCGGTACATGACGCCACCAGCCGCTGCCTTTTCGATTGGCCAGGTCGGTCATGTCGGCGATCGTCCGGATGCCCGCTGCCATCAGTCGTCGAGACAGACTGGGGCCGAACCAGAGGGAGACCTGATGCCCTGGCAGTGGGCGCCCCTGGCCCAACTGTTCGATCGAAGTCAGCGCATCTACCCGGCGAGTCATGCCGGCGTCGGAGCGCCCGCGCAGCGCCTCGAACATCTCCGCGATATCGGGGCGATCATGCTGCAAAGCGAACTGGACCAACCGGTCGCGCAGCGCCAGGATGCGCTGTATGGCCTGGTGCTCGGTCAGATCGTCGTCGTCGTCGGGGTCCTGCAGGTACCGGTTGGCGATCTCCAGGGGCTTCATGCCCTGGGCGTACGCCCGCACGACGGCAAATTCCGTTCGCGTCAGTTTCGTGGCGGCCAGCGTATCTCGATCGTCAGGCATGGGGGTCTATGGCCTCTGAATGCACTTTGTGCGCTTGGGATTTCGTCCCGCGTGCGCGAACGCCGACATTGGCCATCCGCACATAAGTGACTGAATTACAACAGGATTATCCAGTCTCCTGTTTCATCCGGCCTGTTCTGCATCACAAAGTGCAATGTAAATTATTTTTTGCGACGTGAGGTCGCATTGTTTGTTGTTTTCACCTCAACGAGGGAGGAAACCGGGCGTTCCGTCGCCCGTAGCCTACCAGTGCATGCGGGGCCGGTAACAGCTCGGTGTGAAGCCACTGGGACAATGTAGCCCGACGTCAGTCACACCAGAGCCGCGAGGCCGAGGTGCATCTGCGAGTGTCGATGCGGATGGGGCGCTAGGCTGGATGGCAAGGTTAAGGTATCTGAACGGTCGTAACCATCGTTATTGCAGAAGGGCCAAAGACACTGACAGGCCCTACCCAACAGGGAACGTAGCGGGCTTGCTCTCTAAAATATGGGGCAACACGGACAAGAAGCGCTACCGGTGGACAGACCGAACCTAAACCATCCCTGCAAACGATGGGGAACACGGTAAGCCCGTATCGCTGCCCTATGGGCAGATCAACCGCAAGGAAGATTGTTGGCGGTGCGGGTACAGGAGTGCGGAAAAAGCGAATGGCGTTCTGTAATCGAACGCATAGGGATTGCGTCGGCAGGCAACATCATCCCACGCGAAAGCGGGCAGACTTCCGCATGGTCTTTCATCACGAGAGAGTTTGATAAACCTTTGAAGGAGGGGAGGCAGATGACGGTGCGGCAAAGCGGCACTGGTGCGCCCTCCGATTGCGCGACGCACTGGCACAGCATCGACTGGACCAGATGCCATCGCGAGATCAGGAGGCTGCAAGCGCGTATCGTGAAGGCAACACAGGAAGGCAAACACGGCAGGGTGAAAGCCCTGCAATGGCTGCTGACCCACTCGTTCAGCGGCAAGGCACTCGCCGTGAAACGGGTAACTGAGAACCGCGGCAAACGAACTTCCGGCGTGGATGGCATCACCTGGTCCACGCCGGGGGCCAAGCTCAAAGCAGTGTCGTTGCTCAAACGGCGGGGCTATCGGCCTCGTCCGCTGAGACGGATCTACATCCCGAAGTCCAACGGGAAACAGCGGCCCTTGGGGATTCCCTGCATGATCGACCGGGCGCAGCAGGCGCTGTATTTGCTCGCTCTGGAGCCTGTGGCGGAAACCACGGCGGACCCGAATTCGTATGGATTCAGGCCCGCACGATCAACCGCCGACGCGATTGGCCAGTGCTTCACTATCTTGGCGACTCGCTTCAGCGCGCAGTGGGTTCTTGAGGCTGATATCCGTAGCTGCTTTGATGAAATATCGCATGACTGGCTGGTCGCCAATATCCCTACGGACAAGGCGACAATGTCGATGTGGCTGAAGGCTGGCTACCTGCACCACAATGTCCTGCATCCAACGACGGCTGGTACACCGCAAGGGGGTATCGTCTCGCCGACGTTGATGAACATGACATTGGATGGGTTAGAGGACTGTCTGCGCTCGAAGTACCGCAGAGGACCCCACAACCCGTCCAAGGTCAACATCGTTCGTTATGCGGATGACTTCATCGTAACCGGCGCGACACGTGAAGTGCTGGCCGAAGAAGTTGTCCCGATGGTCAAGCAATTTCTGGCGGAACGAGGACTGTCCCTGTCGCCGGAAAAGACCAGGATCACGCATATCGGCGATGGGTTCGACTTCCTGGGTATGAACGTGCGCAAATATGGCGGCAAGCTGTTGATCAAGCCCGCCAGCGCCAGCGTTCAGCGCTTTCTGCGCAAGCTCAGGGAGGTGATCAAGGGCAGCGCGATGATGCGGCAAGACGAACTGATAGGAAGGCTCAATCCACTGCTTCGCGGGTGGGCCAACTATTATCGGCATGTTGTGTCGAAGCACACGTTCGGCAAAGTCAGTTGTGCAATGTGGCAAAGTCTGTGGCGCTGGGCGAGGCGCCGACATCCCAACAAAGGCGCAGATTGGGTGCGACGGAAATACTTCCATACCGTCGGATTTCGGCACTGGGTCTTTGCCACGGAGACGGGCAAGACGCTCAGTACAGGGGCTCCCGAGCTTCTGACGCTATATGACATTGCTAGTACGTCGATCAAGCGGCACCGGAAAATCCGGGCCGATGCGAATCCTTACGATCCAAAAAGCGAATCCTACTTCGAGGACCGGTTGGGTCTTGCCATGCGGGACTCAATCAAGGGACGCACTCGACTGATTCGGATGTGGCTTGATCAGGGGCGGAAATGTCCTGTCTGCCAGCAGTTGATCACGAAATCTACATGGTGGCGTCTTTACCATGTGGAACGAACGGTCGACGGCGGACGGGACACCAACGCTAATCTGGTCATGCTGCATCCGGACTGTCATCAGATCGCGCGTGCACGCAGGTTCAAGGTTGTGAAACCGGCTTCCTCAACGAGGCTTTGAAAGGCTTGAGCCGTGTGCGGTGAAAGTCGCAAGCACGGTTCTTAGGGGAGGGCGCAGTGGCAACACTGCGTCCTTACCCGGCTTGCCTGAAGCATAGTAACCTCCTGATCTTGCTGAGTGGCGGATCGAATACCGATTTCTGGCCCGCCTGTCGGCAGATCGGGTACAGCACAGTGACGTCATCCCGGTCTAGGCTCCCCAGGTGAAGCGCTGGCATCAGCCTGGACGACTGCACGGTGGCCAGGGCAGGGCAACACACCCCCAGATGGCTACGCCCGCGCAGGGCCAACTGCTGCGGCCACAGCATCGACGCCTTGATGTCGCGTCCGCCGACTGCATGTCACCGAAGGTGCATCATTTTCAGAATTCATAGAAGGAATGATGGGTCTCTCCAGAAAGATCACCAAATCAAACCGCCCGATGCCGTTCTCCATGCCCCAAAGCCGCTTCTTGTCGTGTCACACGCACCTTGATGAAGGCCAATGGGCGGATTCCGCGTCGTCACCCCCATCGCAATCAGGCTTCTCAGGCACCCAAACGGGCGGAATTTCCAGAAATCATGTAATTCAATTTGGCATTGATTATTAAAGAAAAACATACGCAGCGTTGGGTACGCTTCGTGCGCGGACGCCCCATTGGTACGGTTTACGCGCCACCCGGCCACCATATATGGTGTATACGTGCCATGCGTATACCGCAGAGGCCGTTGCCCGCGCATTTGAGGAAAACAGCAAAAATCGGCGATATTCACTGGAAGAAATTCCAGAGCGCAATACGAGAAGATCGCAATCATTGCGGCGCATAGTCGCCCGCAGCCTCCCAAACACTATCAGCGTCTCGAATGATCTGGCCGGCAGCCACATGTCGGCGGTCCCGCTAGTTCGAAAGAACCACGACAGCCTCGTTCCGCGATGGGAGAATCTTGGTCGTGCCGTCGACATGGCAGAATCTGCACAGCTTTTCAATTGGCGACGAGCGGATCACAGCCGCGGGACACAGGCGTGCCGCAAGTGCCGCCCGAAAAGATCAAACGGAGATAACCCATGGCGAACGCCCCACGCCACGCATGGTGAGGGAAGGAGCAATGAGCGCAGCGACCAGCCGCAAGCCCGGTGACAGTGACACGCAGCGGCGGGGCCTGGTTGCCTCCAAGCTCGTGCCGCCCCGCGCCTTGCCGAATCATCTGGTCCGCTCGCGCCTTGTCGACGTGATGGTGGACGCCGCCTCGGCCCGTCTGATCCTGGTCCGCGCCGCAGCCGGCTTCGGCAAGACCACGCTGATGCAGCAGTACCTGGAACGATGCCAGGCCGGCCGGCGAGCCTGCGTGTGGTTGCGATGCGATGCCGCCGACAATGACCTGCAGCGTTTTCTTCTGCATCTCCACACGGGCTTGCTCAGGCTGCCGGGCTTGACCCGCCATCAGCGCGACGAACGCTCCGACATCATTGCTGGCGAAACCATCGCGCACGAGATCATCGAGATCGCGGCCTCCTATGCGCACCCATTCGCCATCCTGCTCGACGATCTCGAAGTCATCCAGAACGACGCGATCACCGAATATCTGCAGCAACTGGTCAGAGTGCTGTCGCCGCAGGGTGTGCTGGTCATCGGCACGCGTGCCACGCCAGACCTCGGCCTTGGTGGACTTCGTGCAAGGGGCCAGCTTCTGGATATCAACCCGGCCGCATTGCGCTTCAGCGCGGACGAGGCCGCCAGCTTCATCCGGGACAAGTGCGGGCTGCCGCTGCCGGACGGCGAGATCGCCACGCTATGGCGCTGCACCGAGGGCTGGGCGGCAGCCGTCTACCTGGCCACGCTCTCGCTACGCGGACATCCCAATCATGCGGCGTTCGTCCGGTCGTTCTCGGGTACTAATATCGAGCTGGCCGAGTATCTGGCGGAAGACATCCTGATGGGGCAAAGCGAATCGTGCCGCGACTTCCTGCTGCAGACCAGTCTGCTTGGCCAACTGTCAGCGCCACTGTGCGATGCCGTGACCGGACGGCACGACAGCCGCGAAATGCTGAGCTTCCTGGAGCGGAACAACCTGTTCATTACGCCGCTTGATGGCGAGCATCAGTGGTATCGCTATCACAGCCTCTTCGCGAGCTTCCTGCAGCATCGGCTGCAAGTGACTTACCCGGACAAGGCACGCGCGCTGCATGTGGCGGCATCGCGCTGGTACCTGTCGGAGGATCGTCCCGTCCCGGCGATCGAGCACCTGCTGCAAGCCGGGCTTGACGATGAGGCGCTGCCGCTGATCGCCAGCCATACGCCAGCCCTGTTCCAGGCGGGCCGCGTGCGATTGCTGGCGCGATGGCTCGACCGCATCGACCGCAAGCGCTTGCTCGCGGACCCCCATCGCATGGGTCTGGCCTATACGTGGGTCCTGTTGCTCAATCGCCGCTATTCGGAAGCGATGCAGACGATGGCGGCGTTGCTTGCGGCGGATGTTCCCGCCGACCAGCAGGCGAAGATTGCCTTCGAGGTCGAGACGCTGCGATGTGTGCTGCTGGCCATGACCGACCAGATCGAAGCGTGTCTGGCCGCCGGCCTGGCGCATCTGGAGCGGATCCCCCCGGACGCGCCATTCCGGTACGCCAGCGTGGTCAACTCGCAGGCGTTTTCGCTGGTGGCCAGTCATCGGTACGAGGACGCGCGCCGTGTGCTGTCGCGCCTGATGCCGGGTGCGAACGATGTGCGGACAGGATTTCAGCGCAGCATCGCGGATTCTCTCGAAGGCGTCATCGATCTGGTGCAGGGCCGACTCAGCAATGCACTGGCGCGGTTCCGCGCCGTCGCCGAGCGCGGCTGGAGCCCCAGCGAGGTGAGCAGTCTCAGACACGCCTTCCTTCCGGCATGGGCCACTGCCCTCTATGAGGCGAACGCCCTCGAGGATTGCGCACGCGTGCTGGCTGAAGCGATGCCCTACTGCAAGGGCTACGCGCCGCCGGACGCCATGATTGCCGGGTTCATTCTTTCGGCGCGGATGGCGCTGCTGAGCGGCGACCGCGACCGCTGGCTGCGTATGCTGGCGGAGGTCGAGGAGATCGGCCGCAGCATTCAGTTGCCGCGCGCCATCTGTTCGGCCTGGCTGGAGCGCGCGCGCGTTGCCACGATCGAAGGCCGGCTCGATGCCGCCGATCAGGCGTTGCGCAGTGCCGAACTGCACACCGACTGGGCCGCCAGTGACCGCTATGGCCATGCGAACGACATCGACTTCCCGGACTCGATCCGCTGGAGACTCGCGATCGCGCATGGCGAGCATGAACAGACCGCGTCAGAACTGGCCGATGCCATCGCGGTTGCCACCCAACGCCAGCGGCACTGGCGTGCACTGAAGCTCCGGCTTCTGCTGGCCATGGCGCTCGATGGCGCGGGCAGGCAGTCCGAAGCGTTCGAGCAGTTGACCGAGGCCATGCGGCTCGCCAGTCATGAAGGGCTCGTACGGACGTTCGTGGACGAAGGGGATCGTCTGGCGGATCTGCTAAGGCGATGGGCCGACGCGCGTGAAGCGGAGATCGTCCGCGCCGGCATCGACCTTCAGTTCGTCCGCACAGTGCTTGCGCAGATTCCGGCGCCATTGGCCGTGGCCGGCGAGGAAGTGAACAAGGCGCGCGGCGCTGCCATCGCGGAGCCGTTGACGACCCGCGAGCAGGAAGTCCTGCAGATGCTTGCCGCAGGCCATCGCAATCGCGTGATCGCCGAGAAAATGTTCGTGTCGGAACTGACGATCAAGTCTCACCTGCGCAAGATCAGCGCCAAGCTCGGCGCGCAGAGCCGCACGGAAGCCGTCGCCATCGGGCGCAGTCTTGGACTGATTCGATAGCCACTGGCGACACCGCGCTACCACGTGCGCCACGGGCACGCCGTGCCCGTGGGCGGGAGCGCGGGCTCAGACCGGACGCTCGCCGATGATCGTCGCACGCATCATGCGACGCACAGCCGGGAAGTAGTCCTGCACCGCGTAGTGCTGGGTGGAGCGGTTGTCCCAGAACGCGATGGTGTTGGGTCGCCACTTCAGCCGGACCTGATATTCGGGCACCGTGGCCTGCCGATAGAGGTACTGCAGCAGATCGAGCTCGCCCAGGCGGAAATCCGCCCCCACGCGATACTGGATGTGCGCGCCATAGTTGGCCAGGTGCGTCACGAAGCCTTCGTTGACGTAGAGGATCTTCTCGCCGCTTTCAGGATGCGTGCGCACCACCGGATGCGTGGCGGGCGGGAACTTCTCGCGGTTGACAAGGCGCTCCTCCGGCGACATGCGCGCGCCGAACCCCGGCATCAGGTCATGCACCGCCTCGAGGCCATCGATTCGCGCCTTCACATCGTCCGGCAGTCCGGCATACGCCTGGGCCATGTTGACCCAGATCGTGTCGCCGCCCATCGGCGGACATTCCACGCAGCGCAACATTGATCCCATCGACGGCACGGCACGCCATGAGACGTCCGAGTGATAGATGTTCTCGCGCCCCTTCGCATCCTTGTTCCCGCCCAGCAACACCAACTCGGGATGGTCGGGGTGATGCGGAAAGACCGGATGGACCTCGAGTTCGCCAAAGCGCCGGGCAAGCGCCACGTGCTGCGCGGGCGTAATGTCCTGATCGCGGAAGAACAGGACCTTGTGGCGCACCAGTGCCTGGCGCAGTGCCTGATAAGTAGGATCGTCCAGCGTTTCGCGCAGATCGATATCGCCGATCTCCGCGCCGATGACGGGCGTCATGGGGGTGATCGAAAACGGGGCTGCAATCTGTTCGGCAGCCGTTTGCTCGCGAGCGTTCATGTTGTCTCCGGTGGTTGAGTGAGTGGAGCGTGTGGCGATACCGGCTTACTCGAGCCGGATGTTGGCCGCGCGGATCGCGTCCGCCCAGTATTCCTGCTCGGACTTGACGACGTCCGCGAATGCCGATGGCGTGCTGCCCTTGACGATGATGCCCATGTCCACCAGCCGCGCGCGCAGCGCATCGGACACGATCACGCGGTTCACATCGCGACTGATCTTGTCGACCACATCGCGGGGCGTATTTGCCGGCGCGAAAAGGCCGATCCAGCCCTGCCGCTCCAGCCCGGCGTAGCCGGACTCCCGGAACGTCGGCACATCGGGCAGCAGTGGCGAACGGCTCCCGCCGGCCACGGCAAGCGGGCGCAACTTGCCAGCCTGCGCGTACTGGCGCGCCGTGACCGCGCCAACCACGCCAGCGGGGATCTGCCGGCCGAGCAGATCGTTGACCAATGGACCTTCGCCCTTGTACGGCACATGCACCAGCGAGATGCCGGCGGCGCGAGCGAAGATCTCCATCTGCAGATGGCCGCTCGAACCGAGGCCATAGGTGCCATAGGGCAGTGGCTGTCCCTGGCGCGCCACATGTTCCGCGAACTCCTTCGCGGTGCGTGCCGGCGAATCCTGCTGCACGACCAGCGCAAGATGGGACGTAGCCAGTTCCGAGATTGGCGCAAAGTCGCGCACCGGGTTGTAGGCGGCCTTGCCATACAGCGATGGCGCCTGCACCAGCCCCGTCAGCGCCATCAGCAGCGTGTAGCCGTCTGGCTCGGACTTGGCGACCAGATCGGCGCCGATCATGCCGCCCGCGCCAGGCTTGTTGTCCACCACCACGGGGCGCTGCCAGGTCTTGGCGAGCCCCTCGGCAATCAGACGCGCCACCACATCGCCGGTACCCCCGGCTGCGTACGGCATGATCAGCCGCACCGCGCGGGAGGGATATGTCGGCGTTGCACGGCCGGGCAGCGCGATCTGCATGCCGGCCACGCCC
The DNA here is from genome assembly GCF_000812445.1 of Cupriavidus sp. SHE. NCBI lineage: Bacteria > Pseudomonadati > Pseudomonadota > Betaproteobacteria > Burkholderiales > Burkholderiaceae > Cupriavidus > Cupriavidus sp. SHE. Next base: position 138,190 of record NZ_JWMB01000107.1, read on the forward strand.
GCCATGCCCCAGCCAAGCCGGCGCAGCGCGCGGCGTCTTGCGTTATCCATCTCGGTCTCCTTCCGTTCAGGGACGGCCGCCACCCACCACAAGCACCTGACCCGTGATGTAGTTGGATTCCGGAATGCAAAGCAGGTAGACCGAGCCGGCGGCTTCGGCGGGCGTGCCGCCACGGCCCAGCGGAATCGTGGCCTCGATGTTCTTCATGAGCTGCGGATTCACGCCCACCTTGATTTCATTGCCAGCGATGTCGATGGTGGCATGGCCTTCGCCCGCCACGGCCTCGGTCAGGCGCGTCTTGATCAGGCCGAACGCGACGCTGTTGACGTTGACCTTGTAGCGTCCCCACTCCTTGGCCAGCGCCTTGGTCAGGCCGTTGATGGCAGCCTTGCCCGCCGAATAGTTGGCCTGGCCGGCATTGCCTATCACGCCCGAGACCGAGGAGATGTTCACCACCTTGCGGAACACTTCGCGGCCTTGCTCGGCTTCCTGCTTCGAGGTCTCGCGGAAGTAGTCCGCTGCAGCGCGCAGGATGCGGAACGGCGCGGTGACGTGGACGTCCATGATGGCCGACCACTGGTCGTCGGTCATTTTCTGGATCACGTTGTCCCACGTATAGCCGGCGTTGTTGACGATGATGTCGAGCCCGCCAAAAGTCTGCAATGCGGTGCCCACGAAGCGCTTGCCGAAGTCGGCTTCGGTCACGCTGCCCACGCAGGCTACGGCCCGGCCGCCCATCGCGGTGATCTCGCGGACCACGGCCTCGGCCGGCTCCGCGTCAAGATCGTTGACGACAACCGCCGCCCCTTCGCTTGCCAGCTTCAGCGCGATCTCGCGGCCGATGCCCCGGCCGGAGCCCGATACGATTGCCACCTTGTTGGTCAGTTTGCTCATGCCTCGTGTCTCCTTCGTTTTAGTCGTCTTTTTCAGTGCTGTCCGTCGATGCTCGGCGGGCAGTCACTGGCGCTGGTACAGCGTGACCACGCACGCGCCGCCCAGGCCCAGGTTGTGTTGCAGTGCCAGGCGTGCGCCGGCTACCTGCCGGTCGCCTGCTTCGCCGCGCAGTTGCCAGACCAGTTCCGCGCACTGCGCGAGTCCCGTGGCGCCGAGCGGGTGGCCCTTGGACAGCAGGCCGCCCGAGGGGTTGGTCACCACACGGCCACCGTACGTGTTGTCGCCGTCGAGGATGAACTTCTCGGCGGTACCTTCGGGCGTCAGGCCCAGCCCTTCGTAGGTGATCAGTTCGTTCGCGGTGAAGCAGTCGTGCAGTTCCACCACGTCGACGTCGCCGGGCCCGATGCCTGCGCGTTCGTAGACCTGGGTGGCCGCCGCGTGCGTCATGTCGTAGCCGACCACCTTGCGCATGTCGCCTTCATCGAAGGTGCTGTTGCGGTCGGTGGTCATGGCCTGCGCCGCGATGGCCACGCGCGTGTCGAGCCCATGCTTGCGCGCGAACGCCTCGGTGCACAGGATCGCGGCGGCCGCGCCGCAGGTAGGCGGACAGCACTGCAGACGCGTCAGCGGATCGAACACCTTCGGGGAGGCCATTACTTCTTCCAGCGTGACGGTGTTGCGGAATACGGCGAACGGATTGCGCGCCGCGTGCTGGCGGGCTTTCACGGAGATACGCGCGAAGGTCTCGGGCCGAATGCCGAATTCCTTCATATAGGCACGGCCGGCACCGCCGAAGAACTGCGCCGCGCGCGGCGCCTGATCGTCGAAGCCCTGCACGTCGTTCATCACACGGGCGAAGCGCTCCATCGGGCCGGGGCGGTCCGTGTACGCGCCCTTCAGCGCGCCGGGCACCATCTGCTCGAAGCCGAGCGCGATCGCGCACTCCACCGCGCCACTCTCCACGGCCTGCCGCGCCAGATACAACGCCGTCGATCCCGTGGCGCAGTTGTTGTTGACGTTGATGACCGGAATGCCGGTCAGGCCGACACCGTAGATCGCCGTCTGTCCCGACGTCGAATCGCCGAACACGTAGCCTACGTAGGCCTGCTGCACCAGCGCGTAGTCGATGCCCGCGTCGGCGAGCGCGGCTTTCGCGGCACGCGCGCCCATCACGCCGTAGTCGTCGCTCGCGCCCGGCTTGGTAAAGGGAATCATGCCGACACCGGCTACCACCACTTTGTTGGTCATTGCGCTTTCCTTCTTTTCTTGTGACGAGGAGATAGATGTGGGGTCGTTCGCTGTCGACCCGATTGGTTCAGCTGACCTGCCGCGGCTGGTCCTGCCAGTAGTGCGTGCGCAGTTCGCGCTTGAGGATCTTGCCCGCTGCGGAGAGCGGCAGGTCGGTGCGGAACTCCACGCTCTTGGGGCACTTGTAGCTGGCGATGAGCGCGCGGCAATGCGTGCGCAACTCGTCCTCGCCGGCCTGCAAGCCGGGTCTGAGCACCACCACTGCGTGAACCGCTTCGCCCCAGCGCTCGTGCGGCACGCCGATGACCGCGCAGGAATGGACTGCCGGATGTTGGGCCAGCGCGTTCTCGACCTCGGCCGAATAGACGTTCTCGCCGCCGGTGACGATCATGTCCTTGATGCGATCGACGATGAACAGGTAGCCGGCATCGTCCATGTATGCGCCGTCGCCGGTATGCAGCCAGCCATTGCGCAGTGCCTGCCGCGTTTCCTCTGGCTTGTTCCAGTATCCCAGCATGATGTTGGGGCCGCGCACGATGATCTCGCCGACCGTGTTGCGTGGGACTTCATCGCCGTTCGGGTCGACGACCTTGACGAACACACCGAAGCCGGGGCGGCCCGCCGACCGGTACAGCCCGCTGGCGCGGCCCACCGGGCCGTGGTTGGCAGGCGGATTGACCGATACCACCGGCGACGCTTCGGTCAGCCCATAGGCGTGCGAGAACTCGACATTCGGCATGGCGGCCAGCGCCGCATCGAGCACCGCGCCGTTGATCGGTGATGCGCCATAGTTGATGCGCTTCAGGCTGCTGACATTGCGTCTGGCGAAGTCCGGGCACGCCAGGATCGCCTGCAGCATCGTGGGCACGAGCATGATGTCGTTGACGCGCTCGCGTTCGAGCGTTTCCAGCACCTCGGCCGGATCGAACGTCGGCACCATCGTGTGCGTGCCGCCGATGACGAACACACCCACTGCCTTGGCCATCGCCGCCGTATGGAACAGCGGTGCTGCGTGGAGCGTGATCGTCGCTTCGTCCAGCGGGAACTGGGCGAGGCGCGAGATCGACGACGACCACAGGTTCAGGTGCGACTGCATGACACCCTTCGGCTTGCCGGTGGTGCCGCCCGTGTACATGATCGAGGCCAGATCTTCGCCGCCGCGCATGGCGTCCGGTACGGGGGTCGCGTCTGCGAGCAGGGCCTCGAATCCCAGCATTCCTGGCGGCGGCGGGCCGTCGCCCGCATGAATCAGAATCGGCGCCCGCTTCGCCGTGGCGCGGATTGGCTCGGCCATGGCCAGAAAATGGTCGTCAACGATCAGGATGCCGGTATCGCAGTCATCGAGCGAATAGACGATTTCCGGCACGCTCCAGCGCGTGTTGACTGGATTGAGGACGCCACCGCCCCACCACACGCTCATTGCGTATTCGAGATAGCGGTCCGAGTTCAGGGCCAGCATGCTGACGCGGTCGCCCGGGTTCATGCCGAGTTGCTGCAAGGCGCCGGCGAGGCGCGAGACACGCTCGGAGAATTCGCGATAGGTACGCCGGCGGCCTCTGAATATCGTGGCGACGTGGTCGGGCGTCTGCTGCATACGACGGTGTAGGCCCTGGGTCAGGTACATGCTGTCTCCGGCTTGCAATCGGTCTCGATATCGGGCGGCGAAGGCCGCGCCTGTTGATGAGACCGACTGTAGACAGCATGTCGCCCACGGGCGACCGTCGAAGGGAGGAATCTCGTCCCCCCGTGCGTGTAGTTCGTTCGAACTACACGCGATCCGGCGCGATGCCGGGTCTACGCCTCCTGCATTGCGCCGAAGCGCTGGGCCAGATATTCGATCCCGGCATCAGGCGGACCAGGCGAAGCAGGCGGACCAGTGTCCTGGGCACCATTGTTCATGAGATAGGACTCTGATGTGCAACTTAGCAATCTACCGCCAGCAGTGTTCCAAAACTAAGCTGTCGTCATCGACCCGCCATCGTCCCGGCGGCGGGCCCTCTCCCCTTACGGTGGCGTGCCACCACCTTATGAAGAAGGAGCTTCACCATGACCCAACCCGCCAACTTCAACGGCGCCCGTCCCGTGATCGATCCGGCTGATACGGCCATGCTGCTGATCGACCACCAGAGTGGCCTGTTCCAGACCGTCGGCGACATGCCGATGCCCGAGCTGCGCCAACGTGCCGCCGCGCTGGCGAAAATGGCCACGCTGAGCAAGCTGCCCGTGATTACCACGGCTTCGGTGCCGCAAGGCCCCAACGGCCCGCTGATCCCCGAGATCCACGAGAACGCGCCGCACGCGAAGTACGTTGCGCGCAAGGGCGAGATCAATGCGTGGGACAACCCCGAGTTCGTCGCCGCCGTGAAGGCCACCGGCAAGAAGACGCTGATCATCGCCGGCACCATCACCAGCGTGTGCATGGCGTTCCCGTCCATCAGCGCGGTTGCCGACGGCTACAAGGTCTTTGCCGTGGTCGATGCCTCGGGCACGTACTCGAAGATGGCGCAGGAAATCACGCTGGCCCGCGTCGTGCAGGCAGGCGTGGTGCCGATGGATACCGCCGCGGTGGCGTCCGAGCTGCAGCGCACCTGGAACCGTGACGATGCCCAGCAGTGGGCCGAGATCTACACGAAGATCTTCCCCGCGTATCAGCTGCTGATCGAGAGCTACCTGAAGGCGCAGGACGTGCAGAAGAACGGCGAGGCGCTGGATTCCTCGCGTTGATCGGCACGGCATGGCATGGCCGTCGCGGCCGCGAGACCAACGTCGTAAATCTGTGCGCCGCGTACGCGTTCTGATCGACGCTACTTGAAGGTCTCCGCCCAGTACGCGATCACCTGCTTCACCAGTTCCGGCGGCAGTGCCACGTAGTGCTCGGCCGACGCATCGGATTGCCCTTCGGCAAGCGCCCACTGAAAGAACGCCAGCGCATCCTTCGTATTCGACGGGTGCGCGGCGGAACGCTGCATCAGCACGAAGACCGTGCCCGTGATCGGCCACGCATTCGGACCCGGCGCATTGGTCAGCACCTGATAGAAGTCGAGCCGCGGGTTCCATTCCACGGCCGTCACCGCGGCGCTGAACGATTCGCGCGAAGGCTTCACGTAGAGACCATCGCGGTTCTGGACCAAGGCATAGGGCAGGCTCTTCTGCAGCGCGTAGGTCAGTTCCACATAGCCGATCGCGCCGCGAATATTGTGGATATAGAGCGATACGCCCTCATTGCCGCTTGCGTTCATCCCGACGGGCCAACGCACCGTGGTGCCTGCCCCGACTGCCGCCTTCCATTCGGGGCTCACCTTGGAAAGGTAGTCAGTCCAGTTGAACGTGGTGCCCGAGCCGTCGCTGCGATGGACCACCGTGATCTTCAGGTCGGGAAACTGCACGCCGGGATTGGCCGACGCAATGGCCGCATCGTTCCAGTTGGCAACCTTGCCGCGATAGATATCGGCCAGCAGCGCGCCCGTCATGTGGATCTGCCCCGCGCCAATGCCCTGCAGGTTGATCACCGGCACGACGCCGCCTACCGCGATGGGAAACTGGACCAGTCCTGCGCGCTCGAGCTCTTCGGGTTTGAGAGGCATGTCCGTGGTGCCGAACGTGATGCTGGCCGCCTTGATCTGCCGGATGCCGTTGCCTGAGCCGATGGGTTGGTAATCGATCTGCCGGCCTGTCCTGGCGTAATACGTGGCCGCCCATTTCGCCATCAGCGGGTAGACGAATGTGGAACCAGCCCCAGTGACATCTCCGGCAAATGCACTGACCGCGGCGAATAGCAGCGCCAGCGCCGCGATGTGTCTGCCCATGATTATTGGTCCTTCTTCAGGCTGCACGAAACCGGCTTCTGGAGATTCAGGTTAGCAGATGGCCGGACGTTTGCATGACATCTGTCATTTGGGGCGACTTTGGTGCGATTTAGATGACAGTCATATTTCCGACACATCTCCGGGGCAGGTCCGGAGATGGTCTTCGCAACCCTGAATCAGTTGGCTTTCGCTTGCCCGACGTTTGCAAGAACTCTTGCGATATTGCGACGAGCCGGACCTTCGAATTCGGCGAATGCCGTCGTCAAAAACAGTTTCGGCCGTTGCGCCAGTGACCCGAGGAATGCCGCGCGGCGAACCATGAATGCGTGATACAACGCCTCGCCGGAAAGTTGGACCCTGCTCGCCAGCAAGCCGCGGTTTTCATCGAATACGGCTAGCCCATGCGCGTCGAAGACATCATCGTCGGCGGCCAGACGAAGGAGGTCGAGATCCAGGACCGTTGCGGCGTCGGGCACGCTTGCTTCATGCGTGCGGGTATCGAGAATGATCTGCCTTGCAAGGTGAATCACGTCGGCATTCACGTCCTCGACCATGGTGTCGAGCAAGGCCGCCGAGGCCGCTTCGTTGTGCTCGAAGCCCGGGACGTACACGGCGTCATGAAACAGGACGGCGAGCGCTTGCGCAGGATTGAGTGCGATGCCGAGTGCGTGGGCTTGCTCGAACATCTCCAGCACGTGTCGCCGGTCATGGTATTTGCGGTACGGCGCATCGTACAAGGCCAGTACCTGAAGGACCGTCTTGCGTGGCAGGAAGTCCAGACACGACAAGGCCGGTGCCCAGTGCGGCGCGAATCTGGCGACGTCGCCCGTCGCGGTCGAGACGGGCTCGGTGAACACGTCGGCGTGTCGTACCCAGAGCAGCGAGCGGTCACGCATGGATTCGTACACCACGACCGGTGTCATGTCGGCTTCGAAACGGCCAACCCCGGTCACGAGATAGGCGCCACCCTTGTAGTGGCGATATGGCATGCCCGGTACCAGGTCCGGGTTGTCGGGCAGGGCCGTGAGGTCGGCAGGCGATTGCGATTGTGGCTGTGATTGCGAGCCAGTATTTTCGGTAGCGGCCAAGGGGCCCCCTGTAGTTATTGAGTCGGAGCAGCGCAACGCGTGGTGTGCGAACCGTGTCCGTTAATCGAGGCCGCCATTATGGGCCTCCGGTTTGAATCCGGGCGTTACCGCAGCGTCACTTGCCGTCGTCGCAGGCGGGCTCTTGTGCGCCGCACAGCGGAGATTCACACGCCCATTGCTATGTGCGCAGATCGTCGCAACAGATCCTGCAATGGCTCCCTGCGTCCTCCTACGGAGAAACCCGCTGCGCCGCACCATCACCTTGCATTCACTCAGTGCCCTTCCTATGCTGAACATCAGAATTAGATTTAGTTTGAATCAGTATTCAGAAGGATCTAATGCGCTACATGCGCAAACGGGGCGGTCAGGCATCCTCCAAGGGAGGGCCGGTTTGACGGCGGCGGGCCAGGACGGGAAGCTGCTGTAGGCTCAGGAGGCTATACCCGATCGTATGGAAGTGCAGCCACGCTACAAGTGGAGCGCCTCCAATCAGCGCGTTGCAGAAGCGAACGCTTCCCGCGGCGCGCCAAGAAGAAGTGAGCAGTCATGGCCACCATCCTCTTGTTCGAGCCACACCCCTTGTTGCGTCTCGGACTGCACCACCTTTTGTCTCAGGCGCACGTCCCCGGCGATCTCGTCGACCTCGACCCCACCACGCTGCACGCCCCCGAGCCGTGGGTGCATCATGCCGATCTGCTGATTATCGGGATGCCCGCCGACAGTGGCGCGGGCTGGCCGATACTGGCTGAGTTGTGTCTGCGTCTGCAACCGCTGCGCGTGCTGGTGCTGGCCGATCACCTGCTGGCGCCGATGCCGGAAGGCGGCTTGCCCGAAAAGGTGCGCGGTCTGCTGGCCAAGACCTGTTCTTCCGAGGCGCTGGAAGCCGCGATCCGGCTCGTGCTGGCCGGCGGCGAGTGTTTCCCGTCGCATGCACCTGCCCATCGTATCCACGAATCGCTCGCGGACGCCTTGCCCGTGGAGTTGTCGAGGCTCGTCGCCACGCCAGTTGTGGTGCCGCTGCACGGCGCCGACGCCGCAGCACCCGCGCACGCGGACACCCACGCGGTGCCGACTGAAACGCCGACAGCGGGCGCGCACCTGCTCAACATCACCGAGCGCCAGTACGAAGTGCTGGCCCTGCTGGCGCGTGGCTATCCGATCAAGACGGTCAGCCGCCTGCTCAATATCTCGGTGGCCACGGCGAAGACCCACGCCTGCACGCTCTATCAGCGCCTGCATGTGCGCAACAAGGGCGAGGCCGTGTACGTCGCGCTCCAGCGCGGCGCATCGTTGAACTGGCCCGGCCCGACGCCGGCCCGGCCGACCCATATCCCGATGTCATCCCTGAGCGCGCAGCACGCCTGCGAGGCAGCCTGAGCATCGGTTGCCCGCACCGGGCGCGCGCGCCCTCGGATCGTCCAGTTTCCGCCTTTCGCCGGCCTGCCCTCATCCAAAAGCATGAGGCGGCCGCAGGTGGTCGTTGCTACCTTGAAATGAGCCGACCACCGCATACCAGGCATCCCGCCAGCGCAACATGCTGCGCGACGATGTCGACGAGATGCTCATTAGTACTTCGATGACGACCTACCTGATCGCCAGAAACGAAATGATGTGCCGCATCCTCGCGCGGCGCATGGAATCGCAGGACGTACCGCAGCCGGTGCGATGGCATTGCCCGGAATGGTTGCCCAACGGCGCCACAGCGCGCGTGTCGCTGCACACGATCGACAATCCCGATGAAGCCGAGCCCCTGCCACCTGGCGGCGTGGATCTGGTCGTGGTCGACTGTAGCGCCGAGGATGACCCCTACGAACTGCTCGATCGCGTGCACGCGCAGCTGGCACCGCGCCGCTGGCTTGTCCTGTCCGATGCGCTCGATGCCGCGCTGATCGGCCACGCCGCGAAGCTCGGCGCCGGCGGTTGCCAGGCGGTGCCCGCGCCGGTGGACCTTGTGTGCGCTGCCGCCGCGCTGGTATGGGCGGGCGGGCATTGCTTTCCGCGCGAAGCGTTGACGATGCCGCGCGCGAGGCCCGTGCCGCCGCCAGCAACCCTGGCGGATATCTCGTCCACGCCGGTACTACCACCCCACGCAAGGGTATATCCAGAGGGATCTCCTGCGATCGGATGAGGGCAGGCGCGGGTCGATGCGACTATGCTGGATGTGCTCGTGATCAGAAGCCGGTGAGATGACAGGCCGGCCGCACGGGGGAAGAAGGGGGTCGTATGGATCGCAGTCTGGATATCCTGGCCGTGCATGGCTTCGCCGTGCGCGAGGGCCGGGGCAAGTGGGCATGTTGCTATGAGATACGGCTCGCCATCGTAGGCGGGCCGTTGTTGTATCGGGGAGAGCTGCACGGACGGAGCTTTGCCACCGAGGAGGCTGCCATCATCGCCGCAGTCGAAATCGGCGAGCGCGAGGCCGACCGGCACATCGATGCCGCGCGCGCCATGATCGTCGCGCTGGCGCGCGTCACCGACGGCGCTCACCACGAAATGACCTGAACCCGGTCGCGGGGCGCTACGCCCACGGTCACGCCGGTCGGCGCGCCAAAAAAGAAGCCCGCCGACCGGGGGACCATGCGGGCTTTGAAATGGACGCTCGCGTGCGCGAACGCCCATTACTCACGAACATATCGAATCGCGCGGCGACACTCCATCAACCAGAAGACTCAGGGTGACGTGCGCGCCTGCGCGGCATCTCATCCTCGGGGGCGGAGAGCGTCGCCCATCTCATGCTTCGGGATGGAGACCCTGGCGTGCCCTTGCGCACAGAGAGGATGGATATGGACTGCTACGCTGCGGCATCCCAAGCAATTGGCAATCCGTACGTTGAACCGTACGAGGTCCACGTGTCATGAGTCGTTGGCAACTCGTTTCCTTCTTCGGCGAATCGGCATTCCTGCTGCCGTGCGCCGTGTTCCTGTATGCGTGGCTGCGCTGGCATGGCGCCAACGCCGTCGCGCGTCACTGGCTGATCGCGTTCTCGCTGACGGCCTGCCTCGTGCTGGTGTCGAAGCTGGCCTTCATGGGCTGGGGCATCGGCAGCGCCGCGCTCAACTTCACGGGCTTCTCCGGCCACGCGATGATGGCTGCGTCGATCCTGCCCGTGTTCGCATGTCTTGCCGTGCCGTCACGCTATCGAACCCTGAGCCTGCTGGCTGCCGTGGCCGGCGTGTTGCTGGCACTCGCCGTCGGCATGTCCCGGCTGGCGCTGCACGCGCATTCGATGTCCGAGGTGGTGAGCGGACTGGCGCTCGGATTCTGCGTCAGCCTGCCATTCATCATGCGTCACGAGGTGCCGCACGGCCCGGTTGCGATGCTGCTGGCATCCGGTGTGCTGGCCACAGTGCTCGTGCTGCCGGTGAGTGGCGTGGCGGGCGTGACGCACATCTGGGTGCAGGGCATCGCCACCTTTCTTTCTGGCCGTGACCGACCCTACGAGCGTGGCGAGTGGGCCTGGCAAGCGGACTGCCGCGTCTGCCAGATCAACGTCGCCGCACGGCCGGATTGCGCGACCCGGCGTTGCGCCTGCTGACGCGATCCAGGTCGCAGGCGCTTGAGGGGTTTGTGCGCCTGCCAACAGACGACGCGCCATGCGTGCGCAACCATGACTGCACTTGGTTTCCCGCGAGGGCTTTGGGGCGGTCATGGCGTCGGAATGGAATGTTGCCGCCGAGCGGCACTCTGCACTTCACTATCTCTATCGGCTCGGCGATGCGGTACTGATCGCGGTATGCGGCATCGCCATGGGCGCGCTGTATTTCCATGACGGCATCAGGAGCGCGGCACCTGTCAACGGGTTCCTGACGATGCTGTGCGCGCTCGGCGCGCTGCTGATCTTTCCAGCCTTCGGCATCTACGAATCATGGCGCGGCCGCAGTCGTGCCGTGCTGGGGTTGCGCATTGCCGCCGCATGGACCGTGGTGTTCATCTCTGGCCTGCTCGGCGCGTTCCTGATCCACCAGATCGGGGCGGTCTCACGCGTCTGGTCGATGGGCTGGTTCATTGGCACGGGCGTGATGCTGGCGCTGTCGCGGGTCGTGATGTTCCGGATGCTGGCCAACGTGCGCCAGCATGGCATCAACGCCAAGCGCGTGCTGATCTTCGGCTACGGCCCGCTGGGCCGCGAAATGTACGATCGCGTGCAGCACTTCCGCGATGCCGGCTATCGCGTCGTGGGCGTGTATGACGAGGAGTCCGACGCGATTCCGTACGAAGTGACCTCGCTGCGCCGGATCGAGGAAGTCAGCAGCTTCGTGCGCGACCAGGGCGTGCGCGAGATCTGGCTGACGCTGCCGATGGCTGCTTGCCGTGATCTGTCCGGCGTGGTGCGCCAGTTCCGCAATGAAATGATCGACATCCGCTGGGTGCCCGACGTGTCGTCCGTCGAGCTGCTGGGCCACCGCTTCAGCGAGTTCATGGGTCTGCCCGTCATCGACCTGAACAGTCCGCCCGTCTCGGGCATCACGGGGGTGGTCAAGGCCAGCTTCGATCGCGTGTTTTCGCTCGGCGTGCTGGTCTGCCTGAGCCCATTGCTGTTGCTGATAGCCGCGATGGTCAAGCTGTCGTCGCCCGGTCCCGTGCTGTTCCGGCAGCAGCGGCTGGGCATCGACGGCCAGCCTTTCAATGTGTACAAGTTCCGCACCATGCGCCAGCACCAGGACGGCGGTGGCGTGACCCAGGCCGTGCGCGGTGATCCGCGCGTGACCCGCGTCGGCGCGTTCCTGCGCCGCACCAGCCTCGACGAGTTGCCGCAGTTCATCAACGTGCTGCGCGGCGAGATGTCAGTGGTCGGCCCGCGTCCGCACGCGATGGAGCATAACGAGCTCTACAAGGAACTGATCGACCGCTACATGCTGCGCCACCGCGTGAAGCCCGGCATCACCGGATGGGCCCAGATCAACGGTCTGCGTGGCCAGACGGACACGGTCGAGAAGATGCGCAAGCGCATCGAGTTCGACATCTATTACATCCAGCACTGGTCGTTCCAGCTCGACCTCCGGATCATCCTGCGCACCGCGCTGCATGGCTGGACCGGCACCACGGCCTACTGAACCAACAATAAAGAGACCCACTGAGGGGTAGACGCCGCCGCGCGCTCGGTTTGGTGCGAAATCGCACCGAAACGACCACGCAAAACCCATGGAATGGAGCCCGTCAACGCAATCGGAGACTACGAATGAAAGCAACCATCCGCAATATTCTGGGCGAAGTGGCCCGGCTAGATGTACCGCTGGCCACCCTGGCTGACAACGACGATCTCTACGCGGCGGGACTCTCGTCCCTGGCCACCGTGCATGTGATGTTGGCGCTGGAAAACGCGTTCGATATCGAGATCCCGGATCAGATGCTGACGCGCCAGCTATTCCGCAGCGTTGACTCGCTGGCGGCCGCGGTGGAAGCCATTCGCCAGCAGCAGGAGGCAGCATGAACACCGGAGCGAAGGTTACGCTGGCGCACGCCAACCCCGATGCTGGCGGCGTGATGGCCAGCGATGCATTGCTGGCCGCCGCGCGCGAGGCAGCAATGGTCGCGCAGCGCTTTGCCGACGCCGTGGACCAGGAAGCGCGGTTTCCGCATGAAGCGTTCGAAGTCCTGCGCGACCAGGGCCTGCTCGGCGCGATGGTGCCGGCCGTGCTCGGCGGCAGCGGCGCATCGCTGGCCACGGTGGCCGCGATCTGCAAGGTGCTGGGCGAGACCTGTGCGTCCACCGGCATGATCTATGCGATGCACCAGATCCAGGTGGCGTGCCTGCTCGATCACGGCACCGGCAGCCCGTGGCATCAGCACCTGCTGGCGCGCATCGCCAGCGAGCAATTGCTGCTGGCGTCCGCCACGTCCGAAGAGGCGATCGGTGGCGCGCTGCGTAGCAGCGGCTGTGCCGTCAACGTGGATGGCGACCGCTTCCACCTGCTGAAGATGGCGCCGACGATTTCCTATGGCGCCCACGCCGACGGCATCCTGATTACCGCGCGCCGCAATGCGGATGCCTCCCCGTCCGATCAGGTGCTGGTCTGCGCGCTGAAGTCCGACTACACGCTGCAAGGCCTGAATGCGTGGGACACGCTCGGCATGCGAGGCACCTGCAGCAATGGCTTCCGGCTGGAAGCCACCGGACAGGTGGACCAGGTGCTGCCGGTGCCGTTCGGCGAGATCGCCGACGCCACCATGACGCCGGTCTCCCACATCCTCTGGAGCTCGCTGTGGCTCGGCATCGCCAGCGATGCCGTATCGCGCGCCAAGACCTTCTTCCAGGGACAGGCGCGCGCGCGTCCGGGCCAGTTGCCGCCGTCCGCATCGCGTGTGTCCGAAGCCGTCAGCCTGCTGCAGATGATGGAAGGCCGCGTGGATCTGGCGCTGGCGCATCAGCGCAGCCGCCATGCAGGCGCTTCGGTATCCGCCGCATTCGCGCTGGCGGCCGAGATGAACGGTCTGAAGACGGCGATGTCGACGATGGCACTGGAAGTCGTGCAGCAGGCGCTGCTGGTGTGCGGGATGGCGGGCTACAAGCATGGCACGCCGTTCAGCCTGGGACGCCACCTGCGCGATCTGTGGTCGGCACCGCTGATGATCAACAACGATCGCATTCAGACCAACACAGCGAACCTGCTGCTGGCCGATCGTTCCTGAAGGAGGCATCCATGGATGCACACACTCTTACCGAGGCACGTCCGGCCGGTGGCGCGGACCCAATGGCCGCGCAACCGCCAACGTTCCTCGAATCGCTGCTGGCAGCGGGGCTGCTGATCCAGACCGGCGTGCGTGGCCTCTACGGCCGCAGTGCGGTGTTCGAAGGCATCGCCGACGGCCTGAATGCCGCGTTCACGCGGATCGGCGCGGACCAGAACGCCGAAGTGCTGCGCTTCCCGCCAGCGATCGGCAAGGAGGATTTCGAAACCAGCGAGTACCTCAAGAGCTTTCCGCAGCTTGCCGGCACGATCCACAGCTTCTGCGGCGACGATCGTGGGCATCGACAACTGCTGGCGCGGCTCGAGGACAAGCAGGACTGGACCGATCAGCAGCAGTTCACGGGCGTTGTGATGACGCCCGCCGCCTGCTACCCGATCTATCCCGTCATCGGCAAGCGTGGCCCGCTGCCCGCCGAGGGCAAGATCGTCGACGTGATGTCGTACTGCTATCGACACGAACCATCGCTGGAGCCGACCCGGATGCAGTTGTTCCGGCAGCGCGAGTACGTCTGCCTGGGGTCCCCCGAGCGGATCGTGGCGTTCCGCGAGCTGTGGATGGAGCGTGGGCTGGCGTTCGGTCGGGCCTTGCAGCTGCCGGTGGAAGTCGACGTGGCCAATGACCCGTTCTTCGGGCGCGGCGGCAAGATCGTGGCCGACAGCCAGCGCGAGCTGAAGCTCAAGTTCGAACTGCTGATCCCGGTGAACGACGGCGCGCCGCCGACGGCCTGCATGAGCTTCAACTACCACATGGATCACTTCGGCGCGCTCTGGCATATCGGACTGCACGACGGTGGCGTCGCCCACACGGGCTGCGTCGGTTTCGGTATCGAACGGCTGGTGCTGGCGCTCCTGAAGCACCATGGACTGGACCCAGCCAAATGGCCTCAGGCAGTAAGGGAAACGCTGGGAGGCGTCTAAATGTACGGTGATGGCAAGGTGCGCACGCGCGGCGGAGCCTATGCGCTGCACGGGGGTAACCCCGTGTGGTCGCATGCCAACCGCCATATCGATCTCTGGATCGAGTTGTTGCATGGATGGGAGCTGGAGCCCATCGCCGCATTGCCATTTACGGTCACCCTCGATTTCGAGGGTGACCAGTTCACATCGCTGAACATTCCGTCAGCGGACCTCGAGCTGCTCTACGGCATCGTCAAGGACGAATTGTCGACCTACGGCAGACTCGAAACGCATGTGGCCGCGCAGACCAATCGCGGCAACGTGGTGCTGCTCGAGGTCGATAACTATCAGTTGCCGCAGTCGCCCGGCGCGTATCGGCGGCAGCACGCGCGGTCCTGCATTGCGATCGACGTGCTGGTGCCCGAGGCCACGGCCGTGGGCTATTACCATCACGACGGCTATCACACCGCGAGCGGCGACGACTACGTGTCGATCTTTCGCAGCCTTGATGGTGAGTCTTCCTGGGGCGCCGCGTCGTTTCCGCAGGCGGAGGTTGTGCGCCGCCGCTTTGCCGCGCAGGCGGAGGATGCCTTGCTGCGGGCGTCGATGGACCTGCTGCGCAGCCATCTGGCCCGCCGTCCGCGCCAGAATCCGATCAAGGCTTTCCGCGAGGCATTTCCGGCACACCTCGAGCAACTGATGTCGCGCGGCGAGCCCAACTTCCAGATCTACGCCGCGAGCGTGCTGCGCCAGCTCGGCGCCAATTTCGAGCTGATGGGCCGCTACGTGCGCTGGCTCGTGATGAACGGAAAGGTGGTGCCAGATACGGTGGCCGAAGCCTGCTACACGATGGCGTCGGAAGCCATGGTGATGCAGTTCCGCCTGATGCGCGCCGTGATCAGCCACAAGCCCGACGGATGCCAGGATTGCCTGGCGCAGCTCGAGGCAGCATACCAGGGCACCGTGCCGGCATTGGCCGCGTGCTTCGGGGAGACCGTCTCATGACTGCGCGCGATCCGGAGCCGGCTCTGCTGCCGGTATTGCGCCCGGGTGTAGCCGTGGGCGATGCGCGGCTTGAAGGCGACTGGACCCTGCTGGAAACCTTCGCGAACGCGGTCGCGCACCCGGGCGAACTCGATGATGGCGGTCACTGGCTGCCGGCACCGGTGCCGGGTACCGTCGCGAGCGCCTTGCGTGCCGCAGGCCGCTGGGATGAGGCTGCGCCGCCGCCACTGCATCAGCATGACTACTGGTACAAGCTTCGATTCCAGGGCGACGGACGCCGGCTGCTGCGCTTCAATGGTCTGGCGACATTGGCCGAGGTCTGGTTCAACGGCACGAAGGTGCTGACCGTGCGGCACATGTTCACCGCCCACCAGGTGGAAGTGGAACTGGCCGGCGACAACGTGCTGCACCTTTGCTTCCGCGCGATGCACCCGTGGCTGCGCACGCAGCGCGGGCCGGTACGCTGGAAGCCGCGCATGATCGTGCCGCCGACGCTGCGCGCGGTACGTACCACGCTGCTTGGTCATATGCCTGGCTGGTGCCCGCCCGTTCATGCGGTGGGGCCATGGCGCGACATCGAACTGCTCGACCCGATGGGCGCCGATGTCACACACGGCGTGCGCGCCGAGTTGTCGAGTCATCTGGATGGTGATGACGGCGTCGTGGTGCTTCAGTTGCACTTTCCGGGTCCGGCGCCAGAGCAGGGAACGTTCGCGGCCATCGGCCCCGACCACGCAGTGTGGCAAGGCGAACTGCGCCGCGTCGGCGGGCATACGCTTGCGGGCACGCTGCGTGTGGCGCAGGCGCAGCGCTGGTGGCCGCATACGCATGGTGAACCCGCCCTGTACCGCGTTGAGGCGAGTATCGGCGCGCATGGGATCGCGTGTGGCCATACTGGCTTCCGCACGATTACCGAGGACCGCTCCGGCGACGCCGGCGCGTTCGCGCTGCGCGTCAATGGCGAGCGCGTGTTCTGCCGTGGCGCCTGTGTGTCGAGTCACGATCTCCCGGGGCTGGCGGATACGGACGCGTCCGTGGCACGCTGGCTGCAACTCGCGCGCGATGCCGGGGCCAATATGGTTCGCGTCAGTGGCGTCACCTGCTATCCGGGAGAGGCGTTCTATCGCCAGTGCGATGCGCTCGGCCTGATGGTCTGGCAGGACTTCATGTTCGCCAACTTCGACTATGGCAGCGAGTCCAGCGCCAGCCCGGCGCTGATGGCCGATGCCGCGGGCGAAGTGGCGCAGTGGCTGACGTCCACGCGGGCGCACGCCAGTCTGGCGGTGCTGTGCGGCGGCAGCGAGGCGGAACAGCAGGCCGCGATGATGGGAACGCCGCGCAACGTGTGGCGCCAGCCATTGTTCGACGAACTGATTCCGTCGCTCGTACGCGAGCATCGACCCGACGTGATCTACGTGCGCAATTCGCCCAGCGAGGGCGCGTGGCCGTTCCAGCCCGATACGGGTGTCAGTCACTACTACGGCGTGGGCGCCTATCAGCGCCCGTTGTCCGATGCGCGGATGGCAAACGTCCGTTTCACCTCGGAATGCCTGGCCTTTGCGAACGTGCCGTGCGGGCGCACGCTTTCCGAAGCGGGACTGTTCCAACCGCTGCATGATCCGCGCTGGAAGGCACGTGTACCGCGCGACGCGGGCGCGGCGTGGGACTTCGAGGACATCCGCGATTTCTATCTGCGCGATCTGTTCGATGTCGATCCACCCCGGCTGCGCTACGAGCAACCGGAACGATACCTGGCGCTGTCGCGCGCGGTCGTGGCCGAGATCATGACGGAGGTCTTCGGCGAATGGCGCCGTGCGGGGTCCACGTGCCAGGGCGGACTGGTCTGGCAGTTGCAGGATCTGGTGCCAGGTGCCGGATGGGGCATCGTTGATGCGCGCGCGAGGCCGAAGTCCGCATGGCATGCGTTGCGCCAGGTATGGCAGCCGCTGCAGGTCATCCTGACGGATGAAGGGTTGAATGGCCTGCACGCGCACGTGATCAACGAATCCGCCACGCCGCGCACCGTATGTCTGACGCTGCGCTGCCTGCGCGATGGCGAGGCGGTGGCGGCACGGGCCGAGCAAACGCTCACATTGGCACCACGCGAGACACGCAGGCTGGCCGCGGCGGAGATGTTCGATCATTTCTTCGATTTCACCTACGCCTACCGGTTTGGCCCGCCTGCGCACGACGTGGTCATTGCCACGCTACACACAATGGATGAGGACAACGGGTTGCTCAATCAGCCACCCGGTTCGCCGCTCAGTCAGTCCGTGTACCTCCCGGATCGCCGCGCTGCTGCGCTGCGCGAGCCGGAACTGCAGGCCAGCGTGGCGCGCGAAGGCGACCAATGGTGGCTCACGGTGGGCACGCGGCGCTTCGCGCGATGGGTTCATATCGTGGACCATGCCTTGCAGCCGGAGGCCGACTGGTTCCACCTTGGCCCGGGTGAAACGCGGCGCATCCGCCTGATGCATGACGCTGGCGTCACCAGCGGCGCCAGCGCCATCCCTTCGGGCGAAGTTTCGGCACTCAATGCTTCTCGCCCGGTCAGCTACGACGGCTGATCTCAACCTCCTTCATCCCACTTCAACCTTTCCCGCCAGCCCAACGCTGGCGCGGCGGGCGCATCTGGCACCGGTTGCGCCCCGCGCGGGTGATGCCTATGCGTACACCCTGCGCCTCCACCGTTTTCCTCCATCCAACCTACCAAAGCATGACTGGCCGACCCAACCGTTCGCCTACTGTCGGTTCTGTGCGGCATAGCACTTAATAGAGCCAGCAACAACACAGCCAGTCGGGGTCGAACCCCGGCGGAGAAAACGGGTGGCGGCCCCAGGGCTGCCGGCTTGCGCCATCAATCGAATACGGGTGGAGCGGCGAAACCGGGTCACGTATCTTGGGCGCTTGGATTGGCGCGGGATGCGTTCCGAAGCCGCTTCGGGATCAGAAGGAGGAATTAGAAATGATCACGCATCGGTCGGACTTGCATGTCAATCACTTGCTCAACGCATTGCCGCGCCATGAATGGGAGGCGTTGTCGAGGCACTTCGAGCTGGTTCGCCTGCGTGCCGGCGAACTGCTGACCGACTCGGGTCAGCGTATCGTCCACGTCTATTTTCCGACCACGTCGGTGGTCTCGCTGCTGTCACTGCTGGAAGACGGGGCTACCGTCGAATTCGCGGCCGTCGGCAACGAGGGGCTGGTGGGCATTCCAGTGGTGACCGGTGGCGACACGATGCCGAGTCGCGTGGAAGTGCGCAGCCCGGGTTTCGCGTACCGGATTCCGGCCCGTGTGCTGCGTTCGGAACTGGGCCAGCTGCCCGCGCTGCAGCGCGTGACGCTGCTCTATGTGCAGGCTGTGTTGACGCAGATTGCGCAGACCGCAGCGTGCAACCGCCACCACTCGCTCAACAAGCAGCTTTGCCGCTGGTTGCTGCTGGCCATCGACCGCATGAGCACCAATGAACTGGTGATCACGCAGCAGGTCATCGCCAACATGCTCGGCGTGCGCCGCGAAGGTGTGACCGAAGCCGCCGGCAAGCTCGAGGACCTTGGACTGATCCACCATAGCCGCGGCCATATCACCGTGCTGGACCGCTGCGGCCTGGAGAAGCACTCATGCGAGTGCTACAAGCTGGTCAAGCGCGAGTACGACCGCCTGCTGCCCGCGCTGGCCGATGTGCACGCCTGATACATCGCCTCGGGATGGGGATGGAGCGGGGGAGAGGGCCGGCGCGCCAGGCGTGTCGGCCCTCTTTCACGACAAGGGGTTCAGGAATGCGCCGGATCGATGCTGCCGAACGATTGCAGCAGCCCGTCGATGACCTCCGAGTAGGCGGCCTCCAGCGTGTCCAGTGTCTCCGCGCACAGGTCTGGGCGGCCACGCGCCACGGCGCGCGCGAGCCGGAACTGCAATACCTTGCACTCCGACGCGATCGTCGCCGCGCCACGGATCGCCGATGCCGGCACGCGATAGCCGTGCTCGCCGAGCCAGGTCAGGCAGTGGCCCAGCATCTCGAAGTTCGCGCCGAGCTGGCGCGGCAGGTTGAATCCATAGTGATGAAAATACGCATCGCCACGGGCCAGCACGTTGCCGACCTGATCGCCGAACGCCTCGCGCCAGCGCGATACGGGGTTGTGCGCCGGACGCCGGCCCAGATGCCGGCGCATCTGCACGGCCACGGCATTCGCCAGCGCCGCGCCCTGCAGCGGCGTCCGCACGCGCTTGGCGCATTCGGCGTACGGAAACAGCACGTCCCCGTTGTCGCGCAGGGCAGGATCGAGCCGCAGCAACCCGCGATAGTCCTCGCCCTCGGCGGTGTAGTAGCCCACGCTGTGGTAGTACGAGAGCCGCTGGGCCGCCGTGTCGATGCGGTCGACGGCGATCGTGGTCTTCACGTGCCCGCGACGGTACGCCGTGGCGCGGGTATCGGGCAGGTAGTAGCTGTCGACTTCGACCAGCACGGTATGGCCGCGTCCGACCTGCTCGGCGACGTGTGCCTCCAGCGTGTCGTAGACGGCCATCTCCTGCACGACCGTGCCGTAAAGCTGCTCGATATCGGCCTGCGGATACTTGAAGAACGTGAAGTGGTCGCCTTCGAAGTCCTGGGTGACCGTGAACGCCAGCGCGGCGCGGGGGTCCAGTCCCCAGCCGTAGAGCAGTTCGATCCACAGGTCCATGTAGCAGTTGGTTTCCTGCCAGATCGCGTCTTCGCCGTGCAGGCCGCCCGGCCGCGTGTTCGCGGGGGCGATAGCTGCCGCAGAGTCCGCTCCGCCGCCGCAACCCGCGGGCGTCCCCAGGACAGTTTCAGTACCGCGCTCCATGTCGATTCTCCGCAAGGTTCGAATGCCTGTTGTGCTTTGCCCGCCGTGGCCGGCAAGGGCGCAATCAGCGCTATTGCAGCGACAACGCGCGCGCGCATCGGTACGCTGGGCCACAGAACGGCAAGGTGCGTGGTCTTGCCGCACGGCCCCGCCGGCGAGCGTGTGCGGAATCGAACAGAGATGACGCGGGCTGAATTTCTACACTGGCGGCATCCGTCCGGACAGCGGTCCGGAACTATCTTGCGAACCTATTTCTGCGTAGAGGCGGGGGCATGATGAGAGTGCGAAGCCGGGAGAGGAAGATCCTGCCACCTGTCATGGTGCAGGCGCAGGTAGAGGCGCCAGCGGTGTTGGCGCCGGGACGGGCAACCTCCATGCCTGTGATCCAGCCTGTGAAGCGGCCAGTGATTCAGCCGGTCATCCTTGCGGGCGGCGCCGGCACGCGGCTCTGGCCGCTGTCGCGCGAGCAGTACCCCAAACAGCTGCTCAACCTGGTGGCCAACGATACGTTGCTGGAAGCCACGGCGGCCCGCCTGGAAGGCGTTGCCGCGCGCACTGGCCGTCCGGCCGGTGTCGAGGCGCCGCAGATCGTCGTATGCGGCGAGGAGCATCGCTTCATGGTCGCCGACATGCTCAAGCGCAAGGGCAAGCGCGCGCGTATCGTTTCGGAGCCGTGCGGCCGCAATACCGCGCCCGCGCTGACCATGGCTGCGCTGCACGCGATGGCTTCGGCTGGCGAAGGTGGCGATGCCGTGCTGGTGGCCACGCCGGCTGATCACAGCGTGACCGATAGCGAAGCCTTCCGTGATGCCATTGCCGCCGCTGTACTGCACGCGGAGCGTGGCGCGATCGTCACGCTGGGCGTGCGTCCCACCGCGCCGGAAACAGGCTTCGGCTACATCCGCGCCGCCGTGCCGGTGCCGCCGGGCGGGTTCCTGATCGAGCGGTTCGTCGAGAAGCCACATCTGGAGCTGGCGCAGCACTACGTCGACTCGGGCGAGTACTGGTGGAACTGCGGCATCTTTGTCGTGCTGGCATCGGTATGGCTCAAGGCCGTGATGCAGCTCCAGCCAGAGATGCACGCCCGTTGCTGCGCGGCCTACGAGACGGGCCAGCCCAGTGATAGCGGCAAGGACGATGTGTTCCGGATCGGACAAGAGGCGTTCGACACCTGTCCGTCGGATTCGATCGACTACGCGGTGATGGAAAAGCTCGACGGGCTGCGCGGTATCCCCGGCATGCTTGTGCCGATGGATGCCGGATGGTCGGACGTGGGCTCGTGGGCGGCCATCTGGGATATCGCCACGAAGGACAACGCCGGCAATGCCGGCCGTGGCCGCGTGTTGTTCGACGGCGCGAGTTCGTGCCTGGCCCATTCGGAGGGCCGGCTGATCGCGTGCGTGGGCGTGCAGGACGTGGTGGTGGTGGAAACCGCCGATGCGGTGCTTGTGGTCGACAAGCACCACGTGCAGGACGTCAAGAACGTGGTGCAGCGGCTGCGGCAGGAGCATGGCGCGGAGATCGTCAATCACCGCAAGGTACACCGGCCGTGGGGATGCTACGACTCCATCGACCATGGCGACCGCTTCCAGGTCAAGCGGATCGTCGTCGAGCCCGGCGCGAGCCTTTCCCTGCAGATGCACTACCACCGCGCGGAGCATTGGGTCGTCGTGCGCGGCACCGCGCGGGTGACCTGCGGCGAGACCACCAGCATTCTTACCGAAAACCAGTCGACCTATATCCCGATCGGCACGCTGCATCGACTCGAGAATCCCGGCAAGACGCCGCTGGAAATCATCGAGGTGCAGTCGGGCGCGTATCTGGGGGAGGACGACATCGTCAGAGTCGAGGACAACTACGGACGCAAGTAGTCCCGCAGCCTCCGGTGCGCCATGGCCACCGGGAGCCAGCCAGGCGTCAGGGGAGTGTTACGTGAGCACCATGTCATCTGCCGGCGCGATGCCGGCGCCAGGGAGCAGCACCACGCGCAAGGGGGGGCGCCATTTGCGCGCATGGATGGACCATGCCGGCTGGATTGTCGCGGCTGGCGTCATCGGCGCCACGATTGCCGCGATGATCGGTATTTCCCGTCCCAATCTCTACGATGCCCACACGCTCGTGCAGATCTATCAGAAGGGTGACGGCTCGGGAACCACGCAACACACCGAACCGTTCGACGTGGGAATGCTGCGCAGCCGTGCCGTGGTCGGCCCGGTGGTGGAGCGCCTGCGCCTGTACATCTCCGTCGAGCCGCTGCGCGCGCCATTGCTGGGCGGCGTCGCCGCGCACTTCGCGCAGGCGGGCAAGCTCCGGGGACCGTGGCCGGAGCGGCTCGGTTACGCGTGGGGTGGCGAGCGGGTCGACATCCGCACCCTGGATGTGCCGGAGCGCCTGCTCAACGTGCCAATGACGCTCGAAGTGTTGCCTGGGGATGCCTATCGCCTGACGCTCGACGGCGAACTCGTGACCGATGGCAAGATCGGCAGCCGAGTCGAAGAGAATGGCGTGTCCATCCTGGTGTCGCGCATCGACGCGCGCGCGGGCACGCGTTTCACTGTCACACGGCACGACACGGCGCAGACGATCGATACCGTGGCGCGTGAACTGCGCATCGGCAGCGATGGCAGCGATACCAGCACGGTACGCATCGCGTGGCAGAGCAGTGACCGCACCGCGGTAGCCGCGCTGATCAACGGCATCGCCGATTCCTACATTACCGGGCAGGCCGAGACGCGCCGCGACGAAGCCGCCTCCACGCTGGCCTTCCTGAGCGGCGAACTGCCGCGCGTCAAGGACGAGCTCGAACGCGCCGAGGCGGCACTGACGCGCTACCGCTCGCGGACCGGATCGATGCAGCCGAGCCAGGACGCCCAGTCGTACCTGAACAGCAGCATCGACTACCAGAAGCAGATCGCCCAGCTCAAGCTCGACCGCACCAAGCTGCTGCAGCGCTTTACGGAAGAGTCGAACGAAGTACGGACGATGGACAGCCAGATCCAGCAGCTCACGCGGGACCGCAAGGAGCTGGATACCCGGATGCAGACGCTGTCGGTCTCCGAGCGCGAGTCCGTGGCCCTGACGCGTGACGTCAAGGTGGCCGAGGACATGTACATGTCCTTGCGCAACCGGCTCGAACAGCTCTCGCTGGCCAAGCTCGACAGCACCCGGCAGACCCGCGTGGTCGACATCGCGCTGACACCGGTCTCGCCAATCGGCGTGGGCACCGCGCCGCTCACGATGGGCGGCGGGTTGCTGGGCATCTGCCTGGCGATGTGCGTGGTCTCGGTGCGCCAGCGCATGAAGCCGGCCGTGGCCACCGCCAATGATGCCGAGGAGACGCTTGGCCTGGCCATGCTTGGCGATGTCGCGTATAGCCGCGAACAGGTGGAACTGGAGCGGCTGCTGACGGCGAAGGACCAGGATATCGGGACGATGCTGGCGCTGCAGGCGCCGGAGCCCGGGCGCCAGGTCGCGCAAGCATTGCCGCATGGGGCCGGCGATGTCGAGCCGGGCCATTGGGGTTTGCATGATCAATACCTGCTGGCCCGCAACGCGCCGCATTCGATGGCCGTGGAGGGCCTGCGCAGCGTGCGCGCGGCACTGCATTTCCTGCGTCGCGAGGGCAGCAACAAGGTGGTGGCCGTGACCAGCCCCACCGCAGGGGCGGGCAAGACGTTCGTCTCGGTCAACTTGGCTGTGCTGTTCGCCGAAGCGGGCCAGCGCGTGTTGCTCGTCGATGCCGACCTGCGCCGAGGACGGGTGTCGAGCTGGTTCGGCCAGCCGGCGGGTCCGGGTATGGCCGAAGTGCTGGCCGGCCGCGCCACGCTGGTCGACGCGGCACGGCCAACCGTCGTCAACGGGCTGTCGATCCTGCCTGCCGGCGCGCCGCCTACGAACCCGTCGGAACTGCTTATGCGTCCGGCCTTTGCCGATTGCCTGCGTGCCGGTGCGGAGCGCTTCGACCTCGTCCTGATCGATACCCCGCCCGTTCTGGCGGTGGCGGATGCCATGCTCGTCGCCAATGTCGTGGGCGCGACGCTGCTCGTGCTGCGGGCCGATTCGACACTGCCGTCGCAGGTCGAGGAAACCATCAAGCGCCTGACCCGCGCCGGGGCCAGTCTCTCGGGCGGCATCCTCAACGGCGTGATGCCGAAGCGCAGCAACCGTGTCGGCTTCGGCACCATGAATCCCTATCTCGGCATGCCCACGGTCATGCCGGCGGTTCGGCAGATTGCCCACGTCCCTGTCGTGGAAGACAAGACAACAACGAGTTGACGGGCCTGGCCCGGCGGGGTGCGTACCCGTTTCTGCGGGCGTCGGTCTGGGCGACATCGCGGAGCCGGGCTGGCGTGGGCTCCCCGTCCATTGCAACGGGAGGACCCATGAGAAGGGTCGTGTTCGAAGGCTGCGCGGGGTGGTTGCATGAGGCTGGGGGCGACACGGGTGTGGTGATGTGCGCGCCGCAAGGCCACGAGATGCTGTGGTCCCATCGCGCGTGGCGGCATCTGGCCGATGCGCTGGCGATGTCTGGTGTGCCGGTGCTGCGCTTTGACTACCGTGGCACAGGAGATTCCGCCGATCTGGAGCCCGGCGCGGACATGTTCGGCGGCGCGCTGGCGGATATCGCGGCGGCCGTCGCGGCCCTACGTAGCGAGACGCACGTCACCCGGGTGGTGCTATGCGGGCTTCGCCTGGGGGCGTCGCTCGCCGCGCTTGCCGCCGCGCGCGGGCCGGAAGTCAGCGGCGTGGTCATGCTGGCCCCCGTCGTCAACGGCCGCTTGTATCTGCGGGAGCTTCGCGCGTTGCATGCGGGCTGGCGCAACAGCACGATTCCCGAACTCGAGGTACCTCCCACGCCTGCCGGCGAGCAGGACGTGCTCAGCTTCCGCCTGTCTGCCGCGACCATCGCCGCCATCCAGGCGATGCGGCTCGATGACGTCGTGCCCGCCCGTCGCGTGCTGCTGCTCGATGCGTGGCCAGACGCAGCATCGCCAGTCGCGGCAATGGCTCGGCAACTCGGCGAGGCTGGCGTTGACGTCGACATGGCGCCGTTCGCCGAGTATCCGGAGATGATGCGTTCGACCGAGTTCGCGGATGTGCCCGTGGAGGCCTGGAAGCACGTAGCCGACTGGGTGAAATCAGGCACGGCACGCCAGCCTGAAGTGTCGGCCAGCGCGGAGGCCGCACCCGACAGCGCAAACAGCGCCAACAGCGCTGGCGACGCGCTGGCGGGCGAGGGCATGGACGGTGTCGTAGAACACCCGGTATGGCTGGACGAAGCACGGATGTTCGGCATCCTCTGCGTGCCCGCAGAGGCCAACGCCAGACAGGCAAACACGGTCGTGAT
The DNA here is from genome assembly GCF_000812445.1 of Cupriavidus sp. SHE. Classification (NCBI taxonomy): domain Bacteria; kingdom Pseudomonadati; phylum Pseudomonadota; class Betaproteobacteria; order Burkholderiales; family Burkholderiaceae; genus Cupriavidus; species Cupriavidus sp. SHE. Next base: position 163,991 of record NZ_JWMB01000107.1, read on the forward strand.
CTTTCCGAACACCGGCGGCAATCATCACATCGGCGACGGCCGCATGTTCGTGGACGTCTCGCGGCAGTTGGCACGCGCAGGCACGGCGGCACTGCGGCTGGACGTCTCGGCGCTGGGCGACAGCCCTGCCCCGGCGCGCAAGATGAGCGTGTCGGCGATCTATTCGATGAAGCCCCGCGCGGACCTTGCGGCTGCTGTGGATTGGGCACGCGCGCGCGGCTATGGCGACGTCGTGGTTGCAGGCGTCTGCTCCGGCGCGTTCATGGGCCTGTATGCCGCGCTGAGCAACCCGGGCGTCAGCGGGCTGCTGCTGGTGAACCTGGTGAAGTTCCGCTGGGACGAGGTTGATGACGCGGCGGTGGGCGACCACCTGCGCTCGATGCGTGTCTATCTGGCCGCGGCACGCCAGTGGGAAACCTGGCAGCGGCTGTTCCGTGGCGAGATCAACGCGCGCCGCCTCTTGTCGGCAACGATACGCAGAGTACGGCAGCGCGTGCGCGATCATGTTTCCGCAGCCGGCGGGCGGATGCGGCGCGACGACGTGCAGCAGACCATGCCCGAGTTCGCCGCCGCCGCCGTGCGGGAACTGGACCGGCGTGGCGTGCCGACGATGTTCCTGTACGGCGCCACGGACGTGGGTTTGCATGAACTGCGACTGGGCCTGGGCAAGCACCTGGAGGCTATCCAGGGGTTGCGCAATGTCCAGTTCCGCACCTTGCCGCTGCTCGATCATTCACTGTTCCTCGACGCGAGCCGACAGGCCTTCGCCGAGCAACTGATCGAGCATCTCCGGTGGATGTCGATGGACAGCTCCGAAACGTCGGATACGCCCGAGGCAGCCATATCGTTCACGCCAGTGACCCAGCGCGCGGCGTAGACCGCGCGGGGCAGGCACCAACGCTTCCCAAACAGGAACGGGAACTCATCGATGCCCAATCTTCGACGCAGTTTTCTGACCACGCTTGGCGCCCTGACCGGCGCGGGCGTGGCCACCGCCGCCGGTGCGCGCGATCTGGGCTCTCCAGCCAACCCGAAGTCAGATGCCGCGGAGAAGGTGGTGTCCGTTGCCGACTTTCCGGGGCTGGATGGCACCGGGAGGTCGCCTTCGGATGAGGCTTTCCGCGCAGCGCTGCAAGCCGTGGCCGGCCAGGTGCATGCGCCGGCATTCGGCGAGAACCCGAACAATATCGGCGGCGCGCGAATCGTCGTGCCTCGCGGTACCTATCTGCTGACCAGGCCCGGCGTGCTGTTCAATGCCAGGCAGTTTCCCAGCCGCACATGCGGCTTCACGATCGAGGGCGATGGCCCGCCGGGCACCGTTGTCATCCTCTACAAGCCGGGCCGCGACGGCTCGGGCGCGTTGTTCAACAACCAGGACAAGGCGCTGGGCGTGCGGCTGCGCAACCTGCAATTCCACGGCATGGACGCCAGGAGCGACCTGATCACGAGCGTGAGTTCCGGCGGTGCCCAGGACTATGCCTTCGACGATTGCATGTTCACCGGAACGTGGCGCTACGGCGTTGACCTGACCGGCGACAACTGCAACAGCGAGTGGAAGTTCTGGCGCTGCACCTGGGCCGGCACGTGGGATTCGTTCCTGCACGTGGGCGAGAAAAACACGTCCGACCAGTTCCTGAACTACTGGTTCGAGCATTGCCGGTACTGGTGCTCCAGCCCGTGGATCGACATGCGCCGCGGCGGCCATATCAAGCTGACCGACTGCGATGTGAGCGGCTACGAGCCGTCGGCGCAGACGTACCTGTTCAATCTGCGCGGCAACAACCATGCAATGGGTGTCTGCTCGTTCAAGGCCCACGGTTTGCGGGTGGAGCAGAAGTCGCGCAACGCCGGCCTGATGCTGTGCGAATGGGAGCAGGGCAATGTCGGCTTTAGGGAGTGCGATTTCGGCTCGCAGGGGTTTCGCCCGTTTGCGGCCGATACCGTTTCCGCGGTGTTTTCACCGGGCAACACGGCGGGCGCGCAAGTCGTGTTCGACAATTGCCAGATCATGGGGCGCCACCAGTATGTCTCGGGCAACACGCCGGCCGCGCAGGGGCGGGCGGTCTATCGCAACTGCGATTTCGTGAACTACACCTATCCCGACGAAGCGTTGATGTTCTCGGAGGCCAACAACCTCGCTGCCAATCGCCGCGTGGTGACGCTGGAAGGCTGCCGTGGCAAGGGGGCGGCGAACGTGTATGCAGATGCTGAGATTGGCTGGCACGTGGCCGCATCGGCGGCCGTCAGGACCAAGGTCATGGCACTCAGGGTGGCGCGTGGCCAGCGTGGGTCCATGCCGACGGCGATCCTGCCGCTCAATGCGGTCGTCACGCGCGTTGTCTTCGATACCGCGGGCGACAGGGGGAGCTACGCCGTCGTGAGTGGCGATGCCACCAAACTGTCCGTATTCAAGGCAAGCGGGCCGGCCGAGGAACGGCTGCCTTTCCGCTGCAACACGCGGCAGCGCTGCACGCTGACCCTCACGCCCGGGTCGGACCCGGGCACAGAGGTTGTGGCACTGATCGAGTACGTAGGCTAGGCGGCGGTCAGCCGCCGCGTTCAAAGTTTGGCGCGACGGGCGAGCAGGTTCCAGTAGCGTACCGGGAACAGTCTTTCGAGCCATGACATCACGACTGCGTCCGAGCCGACCAGCACGCGGGCGCTACGCTTCTCGATACCGCGCACGATGATGTCGGCCGCCTTCGGCGGCGGCATCCGCAGCATTTTCTGCGAGTTCGCGAGGCGCTCCTGCATTTGCCCTTGCGGAATGTCCGCGGACACGCGCGCATTCCGGGCGATTGATGTGGCAATGCCGCCCGGGTGGACGACGGTGACGCCGACGCGGCTGTCGGCCAGTTCATGGCGCAGTGCATTGGAGAACCCGCGCACGGCGAACTTGCTGGCCGAGTAGGCACTCTGTCCCGGCGGCGAGATCAGGCCGAACAGGCTGGAGATGTTGACGATGCGGGCGTCGTCGCTGCGATGCAGCAATGGGAGGAAGGCCCGCGTCATGCGCACCACGCCATGGAAGTTGATCGCCATGACCCAGTCGAAGTCAGTCTCGCTGACCTGTTCAAAGCTGCCGGCCAGCGCCACGCCGGCATTGTTGACGAGGAGGTCGATGCGATCGTGGTGGGCCAGCACCGTTTGCGGAAAGGCCGCCACCGCGTCGCGGTCGGCCACGTCGAGGGTGTGGAGACTGACTTTCACGCTGTTCAGTTCCGGCAGCGCGGCGGTCTCGGCCAGCCCTTCCTGATTGCGGTCCGCCAGCGCCAGATGACAGCCGCGCTGCGCCAGCGCCTGCGCCACGGCGCGGCCGATCCCGCTGCCGGCGCCGGTGACGACGGCGACCTTGCCCTGGAGTTGCATCTTCGCGCCGCGGTTGTCCCGATTGGATTGCGTCATCGACTTGTCTCCCTTATATGATTTGTGCCCAGATTATGGAGTAGGGCGCGCTGGGTACCGACCCATTTCGACCGGCATCAGGGAAAACACGCCCCCGCATCGGGGCCTGCCTGCGCGATATTGGAAGAGGTAGACTCCGCGAAAGGTCATTCAGGAGGGAGCCCATGTCGTCGATGCATGAGAAGCGCCCGGGCGTACGCCGCCTGACGGTCTACGCCGGGGTGGCACTCACGATCCAGATTCTGGTCCTGGGGATATGGATCATCCGGTTCTACATTCTCGGGGACCAATCGGCCCCCATGTTCGGCATCGACTTCGCGATCTTCTGGTCCGCCGCAAAGGTTGCCGTGGAACATGGGGCGGCCTCGGTATTCTCGCCGGAGTGGATGCTGCCCATGGAACGCGCCTTGGGGCTCAGTGACTATTCGGCATGGCCGTATCCGCCCACGTTCCTGCTGGCGGTCTTGCCGTTGGGGCAACTGCCCTTTGGCGCGGCGCTGATCCTGTACTCAGTGCTCGGCCTGCTGGTCTATGGCGCCGTGCTGATGCGCATCTGTCGCGGTATCGACCGTGGGTATCTGTCGCTGCTGCTGGCGTTCCCGGGGGCTGCCATTGCCATCGGGCTTGGTCAAAACTCCCTGTTCACGCTGGCTGCTGCCGGCGCGGCGCTGGCACTGCTCGAAGTCGACGCGGCGCTTGCGGGGGTATGTATCGCCGTGCTGGCGATCAACCCGCAATTCGGCATCCTGTTTCCGCTGGCGCTCATCTGCGGCAGGCATTGGAAGGTGTTTGGCGTCTCGGCGCTTTGCACGGTCGCTTTCGTTGGCGTCAGCGTCGTGGTGCTCGGGCAGGACGCATGGCGCGCGTTTGCAGCGTTCCTGCCGCAATTCGGCACGCTGGCGGTGGAGCAAGGCGGCAACATGATGTGGCCGGGGATGCCAACCGCTTTCGCCCTAGGCCGTAGCATCGGCCTCTCTGTCAACGGCGCCTACCTGTTGCACGGCCTCGTCGCAGCACCGGCGGTTCTTGCGATGGCGTTCCTCTGGGCGCAGCGCGCCAGATTCGAGCTACGGGCGGCCTCGTTCATCCTTGCCACGTTGCTGCTGCAACCCTACGTCATGTTCTACGACCTGGCCTGGCTTATCTTGCCGATGGCCTTTCTTCTGCGCGATGGCAACAGGTTGCCGCTGTCGCCCCTGGAATGGATCGTCTTCGCCTTGGCCTGGGTGGCGCCGGCTCAGGCGCTGCTATCCGCGTATCTGCACCAGTATCTCAACGTGCTTCCCATCGTCATGATCGCCTTGCTCGTCATGCTGGTCCGGCGGCATCTGGCGATGACAGCAGCCGCGCCCGCTTATCAGCCATGACGACGCGCCAGCGGGCGCGTAGCGATGCGCGAAAAGAAAAGGGGGTATTCGGAATAGCCGGTTGATGAAGGGAACTTCTAACCGGCTTCCGAAGGCGGTGTAGTGATGTTGATGGGAGGCTCCAAGAAGCGCTCCAAGA
>NZ_JWMB01000010.1:0-75360 GCF_000812445.1 Cupriavidus sp. SHE
CGTTGCAGAAGTTCCAGACGTAGTTCACCGCTCGGCTTTGCTTGTTCAGCAAACCGTTAAGCGATTTCACCCGGTAGCGGTAGACGACGATCATGCAGTCGATTTTACAGACGGAATGCCGTTGTCAAACAACGGCGCTCCTTTCCTCCTCGCCCTGAAGGACGAGGTTTCTCGGAGCAAATGATGAATGTGGAGCAGATCCCCCGGCACCGGCTGGCGGGGCGCGTCGAAGAATGGTTCTCCGGAGTCTACAATGGAGAACTTGCCCTCACGTTTGACGACTGGCTTGCAGGTGTTGCGTACCCTGTCCGGGCCGCAACAGACGGCATGCGCCTGCGCCAGGGAGTACATGAGTTCGAGCTGCGCCATGGCTTGCGTTATGCAATTGACGATACCGTGCGTGGTGCAAGGACGTTCGACTGCATTATTGATGGCCGTGTGCCGCTCGTCGCGTTCGTCAACGAGAACGGGCAGCGTGCGCCTTGGATAACGGTCAAAAATCTGTTCACGATCGAGGAGATCGTGACGATGGCAGAAGTTCCACAAGCGTAAAAGAAAAGGCCCGACACATTTTGTGTGTTGGGCCTTTTTTGTTTGGGTACCAGAATAGCGATAGCTTTCTGTGAGCTTTCCGGGATTTTTCGTCGAGCGTGCTCAGGTTCCCAAGCTTTCGGGTTCGGGGGGCTGCTCCACCGTAGCGGGTTGGGTTTCCTGCGCTGACCCGTAGGTGATATTGGGCACTCGGTTGATCGTTCCCTCGAGCGCCGCGTTCGTCCCCAGTCTGATCGTACCGGCGTAAATGATGCGTCCTTTCACGCGGCCGTTGATCTGAAGCGATTTCCTCGCTGCAACATCGCCTTCGACCGTGCCGTCCACCTGGACATGCTCCCCCGTCACGGCACCGCGGACAAGCCCCTGGGGTCCAACATGAACCAGTCCATGCGTAGCGCGCAGGTCGCCGTCGACGAGGCCGAAGCAACTGATGCCATGATCCGAGGCGACGTCCCCATGAATGCTGAGGCCGGCTTGGATGAGGCTGAACGTAGTTGGCTGTGTCATGGTCGCGACGCTTAGAAGAGTTTGATCTCGTTGCTCCGGGCTGGCGCGGCGGTCGCGGCGGAGGGTTGTGTCTGGACGGGTGTCGGGGCGCGAGACTGCTGCGCCGGAGGGCTGATGGGCTTTGTTGCTAGAGGGCGAGTGTCGAGACGAGGCTCGCGCTGTTCCGCTTGGGCCGCGGTGGGCTTTGGTGATGCGACCGGTGTCGGAGGCTCAACGGCTACGGGAGCGGAAGCACCTTCATGGCTCGTGGCAGGAGCCGTCGCGACTGCGGTGGAAGCTGGCCACTCGTGGCCAGATGCTTGCGTTGGCATTGCTTTCTCAGTGGCCGTTGAGCTTTCCTCAGCCGCCTTGCGCTTGCCTGCCGAGCCCATGAGGCTGCCCAAGCAATACATGACCACGGCGAGCACGATAAAGAGCACACCCAGCTTCCACGTCGAGCTGATGCCAGCCGGCTTCTCGCCAGCCGGTGCCGCGTCCGGAGACGACATCGGCCCAGGGAGCGCTTGAGAGGGTATGCCAGCGATCGCCGGCGTGGCGTCCATATCGATGGTAAGCGGCGGCTCGCTGTACTGCGCGTGGAGCCTTTCGATTTCTTTGATATCCATGCACTGGTCCTGATAGGTGGCGTTACGCGCCCTCGAGCAACTTGCCGTTCGGGGCGAATCGGTCGTTGTCGGGAATGCAAAGGCGATGAATGGCGCGGATATGTCTGGCGGCGCCGTTGATGGCGTTGTCCTTTTCGCCGTCATTGATGGCTTGTGCCACGTAGGCACCCAGCACGCGGTGGACGAGCCGGTCATGCTGGTTGAGTAGCCGAATCAGTCGGCCTGCGAGCGGGTGAGTAACGACGAGCTGGCGCTGATCGAACTTCAGGCTGATATGGCGCCGCGGCTTCTTTTCAATCCACGCAAGCGCAGCGTCCATCCACTGCTGGGCGTCCCTGAATGCTTCGTCAAGAGCGAGCGTCTTGGCTTTGCCTGCAACGGAGAACTTCGATGTGGCGAAGTTATAGTCGCTACGCAGGAAGTTTCTGACGAAGTCAGTGCAGTAGGAGATTTCCGCACCGCTATCGGTTTGCGGAACGATCTTGGAGACTCGTGTCTCGCTGAGCATGCGCCGAATCGGCTTCGGTCCGGCGACGGTGCTGACGGGTGAGGGCGTTTCGCTCGATGGTATCGGCGAGATGAGACGCGACTCACCATCAGCCAGATGGAGGGAAGGTTCGGCCATGTTCCATGTGTAATAGGATCTCTCTCAGTAACGAATTGTGAGCGACAAAATCATGGAGACAGCCGGAGAAAGAGGTGCCAAATTCGCGAGCTTTCCGACTTTCTTGGCACTTTGGCTGTGCCACAATCCTTTCACACCTCGCGTCATCGACGCATCGAACCTGACTCCCTAGCGAGTCCATCTCTTTTTCAAAGTCGTGCAACTGCGCACGCGCCGACTGGTTGGCTACCAGTGTGGAAATTTCTTGTGCTAAGTGTTTTCGCCGAACACTTCCCTCTTCTGCTCGTAATACGCGTCCTCGCTGTGCCTCTATGAGTGCACGCTGGACACCGTTCGAGCCTGGGACCATGTGGAGCTCTCTCAAAGGCCCCCTCCTAGGTAGAACGGCAGACGTCGAGCCGATCCGTGAACCTGCGGCCGAACCTGTGGGTTCGCGAAAAGGGTTGTTGTGCAGCGTGACCATGCTGCACGAGGACGACATTACGTCCTCAACATAAGAGCAGCGCGCAAAAGTGCGCCGCTCCCTGAGTGCCACGCCCCCGGAAGGGGCGTGGCATTGCAGGTCCTGACACAAAAGCTCGCTGCCGGCGCAATCCGGAGCGAGCTTTTTTTGTTTCTGGTGAGAGACCTCGATCTTCAGGAGAAGCTCATGCACCGGAACGCCGAGATTTCCGCCGCGATCGCGGCAACGCTTGATCTCCGGCGCCCAGAATACGTGGGCATGCCGGAAGCATGGCGCAACCTTTGTGAGGCGGCTCATGTCGCCAGTCTTCCGGAAGCCGCGAGAGCGAACTTCCTCAATTCCGTAACGACCCAGCGCGGGGCCGACACAGCCCTGCGCCTTCGGGAGCATGCTGCGTCCATCCGGGCAAACGTCGTTCGTTTCCTTGATAGGAGAAAGAACGCATGCACGCACCCATCACCTACAGCGAGCCAGGCGGGCGCCGAAGCCTGCTAGAAGAGCGGCCCATGCGGCCGCCGATCATCGGCAAGATTCGGCCGGGCATCAAGGTCTTGACCAAGGCGGCGCGCGACAAGCCCGAAGCCGTGAGGATTCACGATGCAGGCCTCGCGCGAGGCGAGAGCTTCGAACGGATCGCAGCGGACATTACAAGGGCCACGGGCATCAAGACGCCGATGGTTCCCAAGAACGTGCCCTGGTTCACCTGCCGCGGCTCTGACTTCGCCAACCCCGCGCTGGCAGAAGACATCCTGCAGCGCTACGGTGAGGACCGAAACGACGGCAATGGATATCGTCTCTGGCGCTTTCCCGTGGTCTTTGCGTTCGACGACTGGCTGAGCAACATGCCCAACCAGCTAGTTGCATGGACGAAAAGCGGCAGGCAGTACTTCTCGGAGTATGGCCATGACGGCAGGCGCTACTGCAAGATGTACGCGGCGCCTGTTCGTAATGAGCGGGCCAACCGTGCAAAGCGCATGTGGGGCGGCCGCACCATCATCCTGCGACAGGACGAGAACATCCAAGACGGCATCTGCGATCCGCAGGAATGTCCCCAGTACCAGGGCGGACATTGCAACCTCTCGGCCAGTTTCTTCTTCGCCGTGCCGTCCGCTATCGGACTCGGTCTCATCGAAATGCCAACGACCTCGATCTACGTTCTGCAGAAAGCCCACGCGGCAATGCAGACCGTGGCGCTGGCGCGCGGCAGGCTCGTCGGCGTCAAGTTCTGGATGTCGAAGCAGGAGATCGAGATCAGCCGCATCGATGACAGTGGCCAGGCAGTGCGTCAGATGCAATGGCTCATCACCCTGGACGCGGAAGTCGATATTGCGGCATTGCTTGACGGCTCGGACCGCCCCCCACCGGCATTGGAGATGGCAACTCAGGCCGTCTCGGTGCTCGAGGGTGACGGCGAGGCTCTGGCGCCAGGACAGGGCCATGTCTGTGACGCTCCCACGCAGGTAGGAGCAACTGACGGGAGCGCAGTTCAGGCCAATGCGGCGGCGCCTGCTTGTTCCAGTGCTGAGTCCGGGATTGAAGACCTCGAGCGCGAGTACCGCGATCTCGTGCAGCGCCTTGGCCTCAACAGTGAGGATGGCACCCGCCAGCTCAAGGCCTTTGCAACCGCAACCTTCGGGCGCGGATGGTCTAAGCGCGACCAGGATGTCCGCCGGTTCTTGTCAGAAATGCGTACTGCACTTGGTAACCCCATGGCTTTCCGCGAACAGGTGGCGGCCATCGCTGCAGACGTCGCTTCATAAACCGCCATCCACGTGCCGGCGTTGCAGGGAAGCCTATGGGCTTCCCTCTTTTTCTTTCTCGCCGCGAAATCGCCGGCACATCCCTTGGAGGTATCACCATGCTGAACCAAAGCGAGGGCTTGCGCCTTGCGCATTGCTCAGACTTGCATTACTCGCCGGGCAATCTTGCCGAGGCAGACCGCTGCTTCGGCTTTGCCGTGGAGCACGCGATCGAAGCTGGCTGTCATCTCGCGGTGGTGTCGGGAGACTCCACTGACTATGGCCTCGATGCTCACACGCCGGCTTTTGGCGCGCTCGCCAGACGCATCCACAGGCTCTCCGCGCATTGTCCAATCCTCATGCTTCAGGGAACATACAGTCATGAACCACCCGGCACGCTGGACGTGTTCCGGCTCATTGGCGCGCGGCATCCGGTGTACGTCGCCGACCGCATCCAGCAGGTTGCGCTTTGCGACGGTGAGTTCCACCCATCGGAGGGACCGATCTTCTCGGAAGCCGAGTTTGATGTGTTGCTTGCGCAGCATGGCATGCCCACAGTCGTCTTCACCTGCGTGCCTACCGTCAACAAAGCGGTGCTGGCATCAGCCGTTGGCGTCGCCAAGGCAGCAACGGCGATCGGCGACCATCTCGCCGCATATCTCACGGCGGCGGGGAACATGAATCGCAGGCTCCGCAACAGGGGCGTGCGCACTGTTGGCGTCTCCCACGGTACCGTGAACGGTTGTGAAACCGAGCACGGTGTGCCGATGGCGGGCTTCGATCACGAGTTTTCGATCGGGGCGCTGTTTGACGCAGAGTGTGACGCCTTCTTGCTTGGACACATCCACCGCGCCCAGCAATGGGCACGAGAGGGCAGGGTGGTGGCATACCCTGGGTCGATCGGTCGGTTTCACTACGGTGAGATCGGCGCAAAGGGGTACTTGCAATGGGAGATCACGCCTGGCCATGCCAGCGCATCGCTGGTGGAGACGCCGGCGCGTGAAACGGTGTGCGTAGACTTTGACGGCCCGCCGGACATGAACAGGCTTGCGGAGATTGCTGCGCAGGCCTCCGACAAGTTCGTGCGCGTCCGCTGGACGGTCAATGAGGAGCACCGCCAGCTTGTCGATCGTGATGCCATCGTTGCGCTATTCGGAACGAGTGCGGACTTGAAGCTGGAGGCGCGAGTCGTACCGGCCGTGCGCAGTCGTGCGGAAGGCATCAGTCGCGCTGCCACGCTGCCGGACAAGCTGTCGCGCTGGGGTGAGTTGACAGGTGTAGATGCCCGTCCGCTGGTCGACCGGCTGGCAATGCTGGATGCACTTGACGCTCAGTCAATTGCCGATGGTGTCCTCGAGCAACTGCGCGCGGCACCGTCGGAGATGTCGCTTTCTCCAGTCCATGTGCCGGTGCAGCTGGAGCCAGCGACGACGCAGTCGCCATTTACGCTGTTGGAGGATGACGCTGTTGTCACCGTGGCGCATGACGTCGCGGATGCGCGTCCGGACTCGCCCACGCCAGCTGCAGCCGACAAGCTTCCGATGGACTGGCTGACCGACGACCTTTTTGCGTAGCGATACGCCAACCCTTTGAACATGTGAGCCATGTTCCGACAGCCCATTGAGGCTGTCGAAACCCGGTTTTACCCGCGTCTTCTGACGCATCGACCCCGCAGTATCCATCCTCTTTTAATCTACCCTGACGGGTGCTCCCGTCAGGGGTGCACTCCGTCTTCAACAGGAGTGCAACATGATCCTCTATCACGCGGGCCCGGAATGGCTCTTCGTCGAAGAGACGTTTATCAATCGTTTGGAGATGGCCAAGCGCCTCTCTGAACAACACGGCTTTACGCAGTGCATGCTGTACGAGCCGTTTGGCCCTGGCCGCGGTTCGGTGATCGCCAAGCGCGATCACATGCTGGTCATGGCGCTTGGCGAGGCAGGTGGCAACACCTTCTTTGCCGTGGCCCCGGCCAAAGAGCTGCAGGACTTGATCTGGTCCTTCTCGAACGGCCTGGCTTCTCAGTGGAGCCAACTGGAACTTCGGGCACTTACGGGCCAGGATGACTGGAAGGCCGTGATGACGATGGCAACCGCACAGTTTGCGGACGCCCGCCGCTCCGTCGAGCGAGCAATTTCGGGCAAGCCCGAGCGGGACGCCCCGGCGATCGCCGAGATCCCTGTGTTCGAAGACGATGCCATGGAAGTGCCCTCGGACTATCTCCATTCCTTCAACGGTACGGAGGAAGCCGAATGCGCCCACTGAAACTCACCCTGTCGGGGTTTTACGGCATCCGGGATGGCATGCAACGGGATAGCGTCACGGTGGACCTGACGACGCTGCCCACTGGCCTGATTGCGATTGTCGGCCCTAACGGTGCCGGCAAGACGACGATCATGGACAACCTGCATCCGTATCCGATCATGCCCAGCCATGCGGCGAAGATGTCCGCCGACGCGTTCTCGTACTGGGACCATCTGTGCGCTCCGCGCGCCGAGAAGGATCTGGAATGGGAGCACGGCGGTAAGGTCTATCGATCTGCCTTTGCCTTTCGCAATCCTGGAAAGAGCCGCAAGGCCGAGTACTACCTGTTCGAAAAGGCTTCTGACGGTGACTGGAAGCCGGTGCAATTGGCTGACGGTACTGTGTCCGATGGCAAGGCGGAGACCTACGGTCGCTGCCTCGAATCGGTGCTCGGGTCGGCGGAGGCGTTCTTCACGAGCGTGTTTTCCGCGCAGAATCGCCGACCGCTGGCCAGCTACCAGCCTGCCGAGATCAAGAAGCTGCTCGCCGAGTTGCTCGGGATCGATTACCTGCGCGAGAAGTCCGCGAAAGCGGGCGATGTCGCCAAGGCACTCGGGCGGGCGCTCGAGAACCTGCAGCGGGACGTGCTTGTGCTGTCTGGCAAGCGGGACACCGCGGCGGCCATGGCCAGGGAGATCGGTCAGATCGACGAAGCCTTGGTTGCTGAGCGACGTCAACGGGAGGCTGGCCTGGCCAGCGGTAGCAAGCTCGAACAGGAACGGGCGACGCTGGCTGCAAAGCAGGCGGCATCCGCCGGTACCGAAGCACGGTTGCGCGAGCTGAATCAGCGCCAGCGTGAATTGACGGCGCGCCAACAGGAACTTGCTTCTGATGATCGTGCGGCATCCGCAAGGGCCACATCACGCAGGCAGGATCTGGAGCGGGCCGCGGCCGGCCACCAGGCCACGCTGGCGCAATCCGAGGCGATCGTGGGTGCCGCGGCACGGCGAGACGAACTGCAGATGGCACTAGGCCGCCGTCAGGCGGAACTGGAAGCCCGGCAGAAAGAGCATGCCGAGTTGCAGCCGTTGGCGACGCAGTATGCGGCGTTGACTGCAGAGCTTCGCGGCATGGCGGATCGCGGATCGGTTGCGGCGCAGTTGGCCAAGACCCTGGAGGCGCAGACTGCCGTCATGGAGGAAGTGCCCTGCAAAGACCACGACATCCATGCTCAGTGCCCGTTGCTTGCCCAAGCCCGCGAGGCGAAGGGCAAGCTTGGCGAGCAGGTTATCGAAGTCAAGAACCTGCGGACCGGGTACGCCCAGAAGCAGGAGGTGGCCAGGCAGTTGACTGCCACGTTGGAGCGTCTTCCTGCCGTCCAGCAAGCCGTCGAGGCTGGACAGCGGGAGATTGCGCGTGACCATCAGGAGATTCAACGCCTGACGAGCCTTGCAGCCAAAAAGCCAATGCTCGAAGCGGCCGGCGCCGGTCTGGAAGTGGTCCGCCGCGATCTGGATGGCCTCGCCAACGAGGAAGCGGAACGGAAAGAGCGGCTTGCCCGCGACGTCCAGGACGCGGAATCGCAGCTGGCCAGCGTACAGCGAGAGCGGGACACGCTGGCCGTGACTGACGTCACCGGGCTCATTGCTGATCTGGACCGCCAGATCGCCGGCGGCCGCGAAGCTGTGAGTGCTGCTGACGGCAGGATCGAGGCGCTAATTCGCCGCCAGAGTGGCCTGTCCACTGAGCACAGTCTCCTCGAAAGGGAGCTTGGTGGCATCGGTGCGCTCGAAGGGCAGGCAAAACGCCTGTCGGACGAGATCGCGCAATGGAAGCTGCTTGCAAAGGGGCTGGGCAACGATGGTGTGATCGCACTGTCGATCGACGATGCGGGGCCCGCCATCACCGGCATGGTCAATGATCTGCTTCTGGCCTGCTATGGACGGCGCTTCACGGTTGCCATCCAGACGCAGACCAGGCTGGCCAGTGGTGAAGCTCGGGAGGGCTTCGCGATCTCTGTGCTCGATGCCGACAACGACAGCACGAAGGATTTCGCTGTCTTGTCAGGCGGACAGAAGGTATGGATCAACGAGTGTCTCACGCGCGGTATTGCTCTCTACAGGGCGCAGGACGTGCAGCAGCCGTTCCAGACCCTGTTCACCGACGAGGCCGATGGCCCGCTGGACCCCGATCGCAAACGAGCCTTCATGCAGATGAAGCGAGAGGTATTGCGCCTCGGCGGCTATGAGCGCGAGTTCTTCATCTCGCAAACACCGGATCTCGTCGACGAAGCCGATGCCGTGATCAACGTTGTTGAGCTGGCGCAGCAGTAAGGCGCCGATATCCCTTAACCATGCCCGCTCGCCCCTTTGGGGCGGCGGGCATTTCTTTTTCCGGAAGCCATCGTGAGCAATGAATCGACGCAGTTCACTCCCGAACAGGAGCGCTGCATTGCCGCAGCAATCCAGCGCGGGAAGAGTGACATCAGACTCTGGATCGCCCAGGGCTGGGTTCCGCCCACGGTCACCAGCTTCTCCGAGCTACAGGACTTCCAGGATGCAAACACGGCCGGCGGCCTGTGCGAGGAAGGTGGTCAGTTTGATGCGGCATTTCCGACGACGACGCCAGACGAGCGCGAAATCCATCTGCACGCTGCGAACAACGTGCAAGCCGCGCTTGACGAGTGGTTGTCCAGCGAGGGCAACGATCGAAATCGTCCGATCCAGCAGCGCGGAGGGGTGTGACCATGACCAAGACTCTCACGTGTGCATGTGACACGGTGTACTCCAAGGCGGACGTAGATCGCTACAGGCGTGTCGGTATGGTGACCTCCAACGGTGTGGTTTACGACTTCTCTTTTGCCTGGTCGGCAGGTGCGTATTTCACGCTGGTTCGCGAGGAAGGGCTGTCGGACGACGTAGACCGCATTAAATGTGTCATCGTTTTCGACAGTGAAAGTGTCACTTCGCGTTGTCGGAACTGAACTTCCGTCTTCGGGCCATGAAGGCTATTCCCGCCCATCGCCCGAAAAATGAAAATCACGGCGATGGGAAAAAATAGCCTACTTCGGATACTATTCGGATTCGATACCGCGTCGGAGCGCACGTTCGGAGTCGTGTGCGCAACAGAATGGGCGTGACTCCAGCGCCTCTGGTGTTTCACTATCTGAACCTAGGGATTAAACAATGTTCTCTGAACGCGTCTATATCTTCGAGAAGATAGTTTCCGGTGTACCTGCAAATGAGTACATTGAGGGCTTTGTCCAAGCCCGTTATCCAGACTTGTCGCGCGAAGAGCGGCAGCAAATTACCGCGGATGCGCTCGATACGTACCGAGCGCTCGCCGCCACCCCCTTTCTTCTGAGCACCGACAATGACCTGAAGGCGGTACTCCCTCATGAGAAACTGGCCGAACTGCGCTTGCATCAAAGCGAATTGCGGAAGCAGATGCGGCATCGCTTTTTCTTGCCACCTACCGAACGCATAATTCGCGACGAAGTGTCCGTCCTGGTTCAGGATGGCGGGGCTTTGGCGGCTGGAACCGTAGTGTACCGACGCGAGACGTCCCATGCGGTCATGCTGTGCGCGCTCCCCTACAGCATCCTCGACATCAAAACAGGACGCTTCTCTCATGCGCTATCCCTGCGACCAGCTCATGAGTCTCAGCAGATGGAACACTATACGTGGTTGTTGGCGTTTGCCGCATCAAACAGTACGGCAACTGTCGTATCTGGCGCTGCTCCTCAGGTGGCGGCAGAAGTGGCGGCCGAGATTGCTGTCAGCGTGGCGCCGAAACTCCCTCCCTTGGCGGTCGAGTTGATCGATGATGGACTGACGATAGCCTCTGTTCTGGTGTGGGCGCTCCCGATGCCTTATGGCCCCATCGGCGCCGGCGTTGCCACCTTGGCTCAAATACTCTTCGGCGCTTTTGGCCATGACAACGGCTCTCCCGTCATCGATGCGATCAAAAACGCTGTCGAAACGCTCCAGAACTTCATTGACCAAAAAATCATCGAAGACAAACAAGGCGACTTGATCGTTTTTCAGGAATGGATTTCAAGGCAAGCCTTCATACTGAATTCCATACAGGAAAACTCTGCTCCCTACATCGAAGACAGAATACTCCCCACCCTGAACAGCATGCTGGGTCTTGTTGGCGGAACTCTACCGAAGGCAATCAATACCTTCGACTCGATGTTTTGCAAATTCGAGGTCAAAACCGTTGAAGACTACAAATACAAAATATCTCTCTACCATTTGTGGATGGCAGCGGTGAGTTTGTATTTGATGGCCTTGAGAATGCGCTTTGTTTACGGCCTCAAGATTGCCGACCATTATTCAGAAATGCGTAATGAAGAGAAGGAGAGCCGCTACACGGCGCTCTGGCTTGGCGACTATGCCGAGTTCATTGCCGTCATTCATGGCGATCAAGGCACCTTGAAGGGCTGGCCCGAACGTGTCGCCGCTCATCTGCCGGCTTTGCGCCGTATGCGAGATGATTTTGTGACCCTGGAACGGATGCCCGAAGAAGGGTACTACAAGGTCAACCCCGGAACCCATGATGGCTCGGTCTCCTGGATCAGAGAGACCCCCGCCGGTTGGGGGCTTTGTCGACAAGGTCACAGGTGTCTCGCAAAGAGCTGGCGAGGACGAGGGTCGGACCGGTTGCTGCAGTAAGACGATTGAACACAGAGAAGTGGCCGAGGCCCGGCGTGCCGCCTACCTTCAGAACATCAATCGAGACGAGTTATCGAAAGCATCAAAGACGATTGAGCAATGGAATCTTGCCGGCAATGACTGGTACGAACACCAGCCGCCACTGCCGCCGCAGAACGTCATCAAAATCGCCAATGAGTGGACCGCCACCACACCCCAAGGTCCTCGCTGGATCAAAGGCAATTCAGTTCGATATGCCGTTCGATTCAAGAACAACCGGGGACCGTCAGCCCTGGGGCCAGCCACCGATTGGATCGAGATCGACGACAAGGCTTTTCCAGTGCTGAGTGGCTTCCCGGTCGATCCTCTTGAGATGGCCACCACCCTCATGATCTACAGAAGCTTCAAAAGCGATGAGTCGCACTGGGTCCAGATCGCTCAAATCCCCGCGTCCCAAAAGACATTCAAGGATACTGTTCAGTAGCTGCGCTCGTCTCCGGCCTCGATCTCTTCATCGGCATCCGTTTGCGCGCATCGTCAATCGATATCGCGGCGATGCGGGCGTGCGTACGCTGGGCTGCGCAGACCTACTTCGAGTGATGGCCTTTGCCCAGCCGACATGGCGGGAACCAGTTGAATCTATTCGATTTTTAACCAAACGCTGGTAATTGCGAACCCATCTGCTGTCGATCAAGACAGCGCCAACCAGGAGTTTTCATGTCCCGTCACGGCCCCGCCCATCGCGCCGAATCGTCCAATCACAAAACTGCTGAAGAGGTGAGGAAGGAACTCGAACTCACTGGCACAAATGCGAAGCACGATCTCGAACCCGAGAAACTGGCTGCTCGCGAGAAAAGCCAACGCCACGCCGAATCCCTGACCCGCAGCATCGAAAATTCTGTCGACGCGAACCGCGCCGTCGAAATGCAGGAAATTTTGACGGTCGATGTCCACCAAGAAATTGCCACGCCCTCGTCGTCGCTCAGCAGCTTTGTCGGTCCGGAGCCTGGTGGCGGCAGCGACAAAGTCGCTCTCGACCTCGATGCGGATCAGAAAAAACTCACCGATCTCAATGAATCGGAGCATAAAAAGAAGCCGAGCAAGGAAGCTCGCAACCTGCACGTTCAATACGTGATGGGGATCACGGGTGTCGTGACACTCTTGTTCAGTGCCGGGTCTTTTGTCTATTTGGCGGTCAAGGACAATGCCAACGGCCGCAACGATCTCAGCGACCCGGAAATCAGACGATTGGCGAACGCCTGGAAGGACAAGCCGGACGTCGATTTTTGGGACGAGATGGCGAATTATTTCGAGAAAAATCCCCAGATTCCCATGGTCGAAGAGGCCAATGTTCTGAAGGTGATCCAACCGCTGTGCCGTGAGACCGGCTGGGTCTGGGCCTCCAAAGAGGAGTTCAACCGGGCCGTCAGTGAATTTTCATCGGACATCCAGTCCGGGAATACCGCTCCTGCCTATCGTGAAGTCACGGTCAGGACCTATTACTCGATCGATGCGCCGAACACACCAGCCCTGTTACCGCGGCGCATCGCTTGCGATGTCCTGAATCTTGCCATCGCCCGCTACCTGCGCCAGCAGCAATGACTGGATGAGACACATGGCAGTAAGGAATACCATGCACATGGTGGTCTGAGACGACCACCATGTCAGATTGAGCCACCAATCTTCATTAACATGCGCCACTTGCGCCGGTGAATCATCCTTTCTAACAGCCCCGACGTCGCGAGACGTTCGGGGCTTTTTCTTTGGGCGATCGATCGAGATCCAAAAAAAGTCCTGAAAGCTCGGGAAAACTTTGCCTGTTTCTGGGGAAACCTACCCACAGAACGTGGTGATAATAGGAGCCGGATGTTTTCCGTATAGGAAAGGGAGAGAGAGGACGCATGAGCAACGATCGGGCCCAGCAAGCCGTAGAATCAGCACGGCAAACACAGCCGGCGGGGAGAGACATTGCAAACGCTGGCACGACGGTCTATCAGGAGATCGACTTGAAATCATTTGTCGACGCGCGTTTCGCGACCGGCGAAGGCGTGTTGACGCTGTGTGAGGCCGCGCCGGATTCTCTAATCGTCATGCTGATCAAACAGGCACTGGCTGCGGGCAAGCCGTTCACGGTAGTCCCTGTCCGATAGGCACGAATACACGCCAGCGGATCTGCCGCATGAAGCAGAAAGGCCTGGCAATTGCCAGGCCTTTCTGCTTGATAGGCTTCGCCCTCAATTACAGCGCGGCGTCCTTCAGCTTCTTCAGCGGACGAACCTTCACCTTGACCGAAGCCGGCTTGGCGGCGAACCATTGGTCCTGGCCGGTGAACGGGTTCTTCCCAAAACGCTTCTTCGTGGCGGCGACTTGAATAGCCTGCACCTTGAACAGGCCAGGCAGCGTGAACTCGCCGGCGCCCTTCTTGTGGATGGCGCTCACGATCGTGTTTTCGAGGTGGGCGAGCACCGTTTGCACGGTCTTCTTGTCCAGCTCGGTCTGGGCGATCAGGTGGGCCAGCAGGCTCGACTTGTTGAACGTGTCCTTCAGCGGCTTCGCTACGGGCGTCGCAGCAACCTTCTTGGCCGCAGGGGCAGCCTTCTTTGCAGGCGCTGCTGCTTTTTTTGCCGCGGTTTTCGTGGCGGCCGTCTTCTTCGTTGCCATGTGGCTCCTGTTGCAGGATACCGGCACCATTGCCGGAATCGGCGCAGCATAGCGAAGATCAGTGCCTGTGTGCAATGGGGATGATGCAAGTATGCGGCCTGATCACTGCAAAAAGACGCACCCAGGGCCTAGCATCCCATTCGATACTGCTGATCGCGGACGCTGCGATGCTGCTGGCGCCGGCCGTCCTGCCACTGCGTACCGTTGGGCCGGCGCATCGAGGCCTCGATCTCGCGGGCCTGATCGGCAAGGGCCTGGCACGCGGCAGCGGCGGGCGGAGAAGCCTGTACCGAGTCAGTTGTGACGGCGCCTGAGTTTGGCGTTGCGCCCCCTGCGCGCGCCGCGAGGAAATCCCGCTCCTGCAGACGGATGGTCTCGCTCTTGCCTATCGTCGACACCGTGCCAACTGCCGCTGGAGAGACCGGAGTGTGGCCGGCAGGGCAGTGCGCGTCCTGCGTATAGAGCGTTTTGCCGCCGCGCTGACACTTCGTAAAGGCCTGCGACGCGGGGGCAAAACCCGCGATGCCCGCTGCAAGTACAAGCAGCGGGATCATGCGTCGGTGTCTCGACAAAGGTAGGTAAGGCATGGATCGTTCTTTACGATCCAGCGCAGTGCGACAAGAAGCGTGGCCAAGAGGCCAAAGGCATAGCCTGCCCAGGCAAGCGCAACTTCGTCCATAGTCCCCTCCCGGCTTTTTATTCAATGTTGAATCCGGAGTTCCGGCGCACAGTATGGCCGCGTGAAGGGAAGTAGGGGGCTATTGGTGCGGTGGCGTACCGATTGTGGCCGCGATGCGATCGACCGTCCTGTTGCTGGCCAGCCCCAAACGCTGCGAAACCTCGTCGCGTGCGACACCGGCGAGGAGCTGCCGGCGGCCGAACGTATTCCGCAGAATGCGGGGGCTCATGTCGTCCGCTTCAAAGTCGATGCTCTCTAGAGCTCGGCGTACGACGATTCCGAGGCTCATATCCGTGATCGGCTTGCCAGTGGCACGCAGTGCGAACAGAAGATCCCCGTCGATCGGCAGTGTGATCCGGCGCTTTTTCCAGAGGGTGAGGATTGGCACTGCAAACTCCGGGAGATGGACCGTTCGAGCAGGTCGCGGGCCATGCGCGTCGACGTGCAGATATGGTCGACGCCCACTTGCCTGAAGCGATTCGATGGTCGCGGCACGGCCCTCCGACGCCGATATTCCAGTGCCTAGGAAGAGGGCGACGATGGCCCGCGAGCGTAGAGTCGGCAGAGCATCCTCGTTGCTGGGCTGAACGTACGCCTGCAGGCGTAGGTCATCTTCTTCGGGCAGGTAGAGGGGTTCAGGCTCATCCTGTGGCCACCGGCCAGCGCGGGCCATGTCAGCCGCGGGATTGCTGTCGCGGACGGCTACGGCAACCAGGTGCCTGCAAAGTCGATCGAGCAGCTTGAGGTACCGCATACGCGTTGTTTCGGCATAGCTGCCTGCGTCAGCGGTCTGCCAGAACGCGTCGATATGGTCGGGGCCGAAGCTGGCCAGCGTTGAGCCGACGGTCAGCAGATGGTGGTAGAAGTGCTCGAACATCGCTTGGTGCTGCACGATCGAGCGCTCTGCGAATCGTCGTCGATCGGCGCCGGCGGCTTCATGGCGTTGCCAGTCGGCATATGCCGTAGCGGGATCGGTGAGCCAGAGAGTGTCCATCCGGTATTTATATACTGAAAGTTGCTTACCCCACCAGCATATCCGCCGCGTTGCGGCGGGCCATCTGCTTACAGAACCGGAGGCGGCACCCGGCACTCTCGCAGGAAACCCTACGGGATGAGGCCGATCGCCTGCGAAGATTGCAAGTCCCCGCCGCAGCGGGGATCAATTTCCGAGGCCCCTGAGATATGCCCCCAGTTGGGCGCGCTGCTGGCCGATCGCTCCAAACGTCTCGCGCGCCATGGCAGCAGCCTCTGGGCAGAGTAGGGCAAGGATCGCCCGCATGACGCGTCGATACTCGTGTCCACCGGCAAAAAACGCCGATCCGATGGAGTCTGGCCAGATCCCCGGCGCGGCAAAGCCGGCCAGCCCAGCAAGCATTTCGTCGGCTCTCTGGGGCGTCATGCGTCTGTCGTAGGGGTCGAGCATCTGTTCCGGCGAAATGAATCCGTGCTCTGCGGAGAGGATCACGATCGCGGGCATTGCTTCGGCTTTTCGGTGCGCGCGCAGCGTGGAGTACATCACGCCGTGGTACAGATCAATGGCCCTCGCTCTCGTTGCGGTCTTTCGCCCCGAACAGGCGAGGATCAGTAGGAGTGTGGCGTCGGGGGAATAGGGCACGGCGGGCAGGGCGGTCATGCGGCAAGTCCGAGATGGCAGTGCTTTTCATCATGCACTAGGCCAACCGATGTCAAGTTAGGGCCGAAGGTCGCCGGCGCCGAACCTCCCGTGGCGCCCTACTTGGGCCAATCGGGCGCGTTGCCTCACCCGTATTGCAACCACCGGGCCTCAATGCGGCACAAACTCCTTGCGCAGTGTATCGTATCGTACTATTTTTAGTACGATATCATTATTTTTACGGGGAGCAATACGTATGGCGCGTCAAGGACTCACGTACGAGCAGGTGGCCGCAGTCGCGGATATCCTGGTGGCCGAGCAGGTCAAGCCTACGCTGTCTGCCCTGCGCGAACGCCTTGGCAGTGGCAGCATGAATACCATCCACCGGCATTTCACCGCCTGGCAGGGCAAACAAAAGCCGTCTCCCCGCAAGTTGAGCGAACCGAACCCAAGGTTACTTTCTGCCCTGGGTGCCGAACTGTCCAAGGTTGCCGAAGAAGCCTCGGCCGATGCGCACGCGGAGCTTCAAAGCGCTCTGAGTGAACTCGCCGCGCTCGCAGCAAATGGGGAGGCACTGGAAGCCGAGCGCGATGAATTGAGTAAGCAGCTCGCGGATACCGCCACCGAGCGCGATACTCTTGCGGGCAAGGCGAACGAGCAAGCAGCCGAAATTGAACGTCTGAAGGAACAGGCCGATCGACAGAGCGCAGAGCTTGCGCGAGCACGCCGTGAGCTTGCTCAGGCCGAGCTTCGACTCGAAGCGGTGCCGCGGCTTGAGCGTGAACTGGGGGATCTGCGAGCCCAGATAGTCGACGAGCAAGCCCGTCGCACAGCAGCAGAAATGGCGGCAGCGGTTGCAGACGCGACGCGAGCTGGAGCGGAAACGGCCCGCGACCGAGCAGAGTCGCGATTGGAAAGTGCGGAGATCCGCGAAGCTGAGACGCGAAAGGAACTGGCCACCGCTCACACGACCCACGAGGCGACTCGCCGCCAACTGACCGAAGCGGTGGGCCAGGCCGCCGGCGCGGTTGCCGAAGTGAGAGAGTTGCGGGCCCAGCTCGAGGCAATCCCTGGCGCCCCCTCGCAGGAGAGCGCGACTGAGCTAGGGACGGACCTAACAGGGTCCCGCCAACCAGCTGCCCGCCGCAAGCGATAGGTGCGACGGCAGACGAAAATTTCCCCCGCTGGTTCAGCGAAATATGGGCCGCAACTACATCCTCGAACGAACCATCGCCGATCCCAAGGCACGCGCCTCACATATGGGGGCCCGAATGCGGGCCAGGTCCAAGCGGCTCAAGGCTGAGCAGGCAGCTTTGGCCGCCTATCGAGAGCGCGCCCGCTGGTGTGCAAATGGTTGCGGAAAATTTGTTGCCACGGGCGATCAAGACGGCAACGGTAGCTGGATTCCATGTTGTTCGGAGGCCTGCTTTTTTGGCAGTGGGATGATACTGTCAATGTTACGGCGGAAGCCCGACGCGTAAGACTTGCCCGGAGCTAGGCTTTTTGCCGCGATCCGCAGGTGCGTCACCCAACTAGGCGCCTTCTGGCATAATAAATTCCGAGGTTGTTTAGGCCAGGGGCGGCTGTGAGTAGTTCGACCCTACTGGGTGCCTCGTACTTAGCCTTTTCCTTCTTGATTGTCCTTGGCATTGGTATGGCCATGCTGGTTTGTATGAGCAAAATCAACTCGACGTCTTCGGACGTTGGAAAGGGTAAAGGTGATGGTATGGGTAAAAACTCTCTTGGATTTGTGAAGCTTTTGGTAGCCGCATTGTTGGTAACTGTTCACGGGCTAAGTATGAGTGCACTTGTGGCTGTAGCTCTGCCCTAAACGACTTCAACTTTGGTATAAAGAGCCGCCCTAGGGCGGCTCTTTATCATTCAAGGGAAGGCGGTCCAACGAAACGTCCTCGGCCGAGAACCACTCTGGGCGCAGCCACAAAACATCGGTTCTTTCAGTTGCTCGGTGGGTAGCCACACTTTGCCTTCTCGTGGTGGCCTTCGCCTTGTGGCTAATCTCTGGTAGCCAACGGGATTTGCTATGCCTTCTGCTTCATCGAGTACGGAAAGCCGTACCTGCCGACGCGGCCTACTGATTTTCCGCCTCACGGTCCAATAGCCATGCCGAGCGAAACAACGGTCACGGCCGCATTGTGGGCTGCAGGCGGTGCGCTAGTTGTAGCGGTTTTCAACCAGGCAATGACCTATTGGAAGGAACAGCGCCATCGAACGGACGAGCACCAACGCGAGCGCACACGCACGGCACTCACCGTAGCCGTCGCGCTGGAATCGTTCGCCTTGGAATGCTCAAAGTGCATCCAAGACATAGGCATGGCCGAATCGGAAGCATCAGCGCAGGGTTCGGAAGACCCCTTGCGAGGCATCAAGCTTCCTGAATTTGTCATGCCCGACGAGCCTGACTGGCGGTGGATTGCGCCTCCTCTTGCCGACGGCATTCTCGGTCTGGAGGTGACCCGTTTTTTCGGACAGTGCCTATCTTGAGAACAGGAGGTGCACCATGCCGAAAACGCGCCCACCGTACAGTGCCGTCTTCCGCCAGCAAATGGTTGACCTGGTCCATGCGGGTCGCCGCCCGGAGGATCTGGCCAAGGAGTTCGAACCGACGGCCCAGACGATCTACAACTGGGTCGCCCAGGCCGATCGCGATGCCGGGCTTCGTCAGGATGGTCTGACCACGGCAGAGCGACAGGAACTCACGCGGCTACGCCGTGAGAACCGGCAGCTCAAAATGGAGAGGGAGATACTTGCAAAAGCCGCGGCCTGGTTCGCCCGGGAGACCGACACGCTGCCCGACAAGGGTACGAATTCATGAAGGCGAATCAGGCCCGCTATCCGCTATCCACCATGGCGCGGCTGCTCAAGGTCTCGCGCAGTGGCTTCCATGCGTGGATGGAACGGCGTCCGAGTGCTCATGCCGTGTGTGACAAGCTCTTGCTCGCGCAAATCCGTGAGATTCACGCCCGCTCGCGCGGTACCTATGGGATGCCGCGCGTGCATGCCACGCTGCTGCGCCGGGGCATCCACGTCGGGCGCAAGCGCGTGGCGCGTCTGATGCGTGAGGCGGGCCTGCGCGGGGCTTGCCGGCCGCGCTTCATTTGCACCACCCACCGCGCGCCGGCGGGCAGACCCGCGCCTGATCTGGTGCAGCGGCACTTCTGTGCCGATGCGCCCAATCAGCTGTGGGTCGCCGATGCGACGTACATCCCGACCGCTGCCGGCTTTTACTATCTGGCTGTTGTGCTCGACGTCTACAGCCGGCGCATCGTAGGCTGGGCCATGGGTAGTCATCTGCGCACCGCACTGATGCTGCAAGCGCTGGATATGGCGCTGGTGCAGCGACATCCCAGCGCAGTGATTCACCACTCTGACCAGGGCTGCCAATACACGTCTGTTGACTTCGGGCGACGTTGCCGCGACGCCGGTGTTCAACCTTCGATGGGCTCGGTGGGCGATGCCTACGACAACGCCATGTGTGAGTCCTTCTTCGCCACGCTCGAATGTGAGTTGCTGATGAGTTCGCGCTTCGCCACGCACGACGATGCACGGCGGGCATTGTTTACCTGGATCGAGGGTTGGTACAACCCGCACCGCTTGCACAGCGCCCTGGGCTATCGCTCACCCGAGGAATTTGAAAAGCTGCCTGTCAGTGTCACGAATCCGTCGCTACACCCGGCCTACACCGCCCCATCACAAGGAGAAAACCCATCGACATAAATTCAAATGCAGATCTGTCCAATGAAACGGGGTAACCCCACCCTCCAACTAAAGGTGCGGTACAGCCGCGCCTATATTCGCGCCCAGGCTGATTTCGATACGACGGCCTTTGACACCGTAGCGACGATTGAAGACCACGCGCGCCGACGCGGCGCCAGAGCTTGGGAGTTGGCCAAACAGATCCGTGCTGAATGCAGCTTGCCGGCCTCCGACCTCGCCGGTGAAGAGTGGGATTTCACCAAGCACCTATATCAGGATCGGTAGCCTACAGACTCACCGAATGGTAGCTGGTAGCTACCAGATAGCTATAATATAAATTATGTTAAATCGCACATGACGACTCGGCAGGTTGTTGTGACAAAAAAGCCGCCCACGGAGGCGGCTTTTACCGGTGGAAGCGCTGAAGATCAGCTTTCCCACTTTCCCACTCGTCGCCGTCCAAGGTGGTGAGTGCGTCGTCCTTAGCCTCGTCTTCTGTAGCGAACCCCTGCTTCAATGCACCAACAGGAACGCCCTTGTCGACCAGACTCCATTGCCAAGTCGTGCCGTTCATTGACACTTCGACCGTCGCAAACCACGGAATCGAAAAGCCGGGGCGCGTCGCTTGGGGCTCGCGACCAAGCAAGGTGTGATAGGCCATCTCTAACTATGCTCCTACGGTGCCGGCCGGTGCGGGGCGCGTGGTGCGCCTAGTTGTCACTGTGGGGGCAATCGGCATGCGGGTACTTCACTGGCCAGCCCGCCGGAGATCGGTAGTCAGCGGCAGGCGCAGGCAGGGTCGTTGCCGTCAGCCCGCTCGCCCTTCCCTGTCAAACGATCTTGATCGTCCCTCGCTCCACCAGGCTGTTGAAATAAGCCTCCGTGAAGCCAGCGTTTGATCTCGTGAAGTCGGAGATATAGAAGCCGACATCTTTGCGCAGGCGGTTGCGGAGCTTCTTCTGTTCATCACGATCTGCCCTGCGAACCTTATGCAGTAGCTCGCGCACGAGCTCTGCTTCGGCAGGCGAAAAAACGCTCTTTCCCTTCATGCCAGCTCCGGTGGCACTATCCCCGCGACAAATCTTTGTACGCTAGATGTTCTCACGTACGTGGAACCGCGAGAGATCCATCGCCACGTCGAATATGCCTCCAGCCTTGTACGATCGCTCCAGTACTCTCAGGTCTTCAAGTTTTCCGAGGAGGTCGCCATCCTTCCCTGCGATCGGTGGTGCTACCGAAAAGCCGAATCTCCGCCAAAAATCCGTCACTTCGCTCCGTCTGTCCGAAATCAAACCGGTAACGCGTGTCTCGCCGCTCGACGCTGGCATCCTCCGTAAGGCTTGGATAGCAACATTTACTACCAAGGTGCCATATCCTTGGTTGTGCCTGGTTTGCGACCCAGGGCCGGTACCCGTTAAGTCCGCGATGCGCGGAGAATTCACGAGCGCGATATCGAGAAGGACGCGAGGACTGAGAACTTCCGAGAACTCAATCCAAACTTCAAGTTGCCGAAACGCATAACTACGCAGTTCATGAATCCTGCGCATTAGCATGTCCATGACGAAGACACGGTCGAACGTTGTCACGTAAGTGGCCGCAAGTGCCTCGTCGCTAAGGCACGCAGTCACTTGCGATGGCTCCACCATTTGCCGCAATGAGTAGGTCTATACGCGAGGCACGGATACGATAGTCGATCACTCGCGCATTTTTTCGATCTATCACGCGCTGCAGGTCTTCAGGCCCTAAGGATGGAACAAAGCCCGCGCGCGACGGTTGTCATATGTCATCGATGCCGCCGGGTGTGTGATAGACCCAGACCGCCTCAAACTCAGTGGACTCCAAGCCGGCGGCGATCGACGCGCCATGGGACCAGGAGACATCAACCCCTCGCGTCCCCGTATCCAGCATCGACACAATCCGAAGCAATTCGTCCGCCACAGCCGGCCACCTTCGCTTTGGAATCGGTTCGGCAAATGCCCCGGCAAAGGCCGCAGTGACCCGGAGGCCCGGCTTGATGCCGATTAGCGATGCCATTCCCTTCGCCAGTTTGCAGATCTGTGCTTCCGCAGCATCACTATGCGCGCTTCGCTGATGCATCTGCACAGTCAGTTCCACGCCGTAGCAGAGTGTGTCGGTGGTAACAACGATATCCGGATTTTCCCCTTCATGATCGACCTCGCCCTCCGGCCACAGATCCGGACGAATCTGTTGGGCCCAAGAGAAGACGCGCAGTTCCTGATTATTTTTTTGGTGTTGCGACATCGTCTATCCCTCGCACATGGTTGTGATGTCGGGCGCCTTGTACCGAGCTCAAAAGTACGCTGGCGCTATTCCCCGCGTCACCAAGGGGCAATGGCGGTGACACTCTCAATACGCACTACGTGTGGGTAATTCCCCGGACCAAAAGGAAGCCCGCACGCTGGCGGGATTTGCAAGCGACGCCGCGCTACAGCGTGATGCCGGTTTTCTCTTCGATCTGCTTTTTCATGTAGCCCTTGGCCAGATCGACCAGAAGCTGGACCGTAAAGCCACCAGCGGCCATCGCGCCCGATTTCGTCTTTGTCCAAACGGCATTGTCCCGTACCGAGTCGGCGAAATCGTGGCCGGCCCAGCTGAGGCGTTCGAATCCGTAGCCATCCATGGAGCCAGCGCCCGCGTCTTCGACCAGGCCGGCCTCATAGATCAGGCGCATGTGGTAGTCGACCTCGTCGACAGTGTAGTTGTCGAACTTCAACTCGTCGTCGTCCGGCCCAATGATGAAGATGTCACCGCGCTTCATCGGCAGGCTTTCAAGCCGCAGCACCAGCTCGCGTACCAGGTCCATATCCCGCTTCATGCAGATCTCCTAGAAAATAACCTCGATCGCACCTCGAATCACATACGCCTCGTCACCGTCCACCGCGCAGGCGCGCATGTCCGACCAGATGAACCGCTTGGCGAACTGGGCCAGCGCCAGCGGCCTGGCGGTCGGCCAGCTGCAGCTGTACCTTCAACGGTGTCGTCCATGGTCATGCCGCCCGGCGAAATAGTCGGTGGTGTTTGTCATGTTCGACGCTGGCGACCTTGAGCTGCAGCAGAAAGCTATGTTCGTCTTCCTCCTCGCGCAGCGGCGTGCTGCGATTGCGCATGCTGTAGGTGAACGTCACGGTGCTGGCGCCATCCTGGTGGCTGTAGCCAAAGTGCCGGTGGTATGGCGCGATAATCGGCGCGCTGGGTGTCATGAATCGATCGCCGGCGAGCACGGCCGCGCCGGGATCTTCCTCGGCGATGGCCGCCTCGATGGTGGCGCGCATGGTGTCGAACAGATATCGGGCGGTGGCGGTCGGTTCCCAGCGGGCACGGCTGACCGGAAAGCCGCGCTCCTGCAGGTAGCGATCCATTGCCACGCGCGCCAGCGGTGTCAGGATGACCCTGGCTGGCTTGCCGCCTTTGCCCACCAGATGCAGCCAGTGATCGTCCGCGGCATCGACCTCGATATTGCGCAACGTGGCACAGGATTCCGCTCCGTATTCGCAATGGCTGGTGGTCGCCGGCTGCCGCCCCTAGTTGTGCGCTGCGACTTCCTCCGCTGGGTCAAAGGCCAAAGAAAACGGTGCGAAGTTAACAGCGACCTTTCACGCATATTACATTTCCTTACCTCCGTGCAAATTATTCCGTACCCCGTAGCCGAGTACGGAGTGCTTATTTGATTAACATCAAAGGACTGTGCTTAGTTCAGTTTTATTCTGAACCAACCAAACTACGCCTGACTCACGTCAACCATGCTCCGCAACCGTCGCCGACTTCGCCGCTGGGCCATCCAGGTGCTCCTGGTGTGGCTCTTCGGCATCGTGACGGGAATAGCGCATGCATGCGCGGTCCGAATAGCCGATGACCATCGCGGATCAGCCCATCGCCATCACGGAGCGATGGTTGCCGATCACTCGTCGCATTCGCACGGCCACGCCGTGCTCCCCGGCGAAGATACAGCCGGGAAAGCGAACTGCCTTGATTTCTGCGAAAAGGCCTCGTTGAGTGCGCAGCCGCTGAAGTTCAGGCTGGACCCGAGTGCGGAGGCTTCGGCGATGGCTCATTCTTCGAGTGCATCGCCTGACCTGATCGACTGGCCCGCCCGCACGTTCGCGCGATCGGGCGGTGTGTTTTACCAGCACCGAGGACCTCCGCTGCGCATTGCGCTCCAGCGGCTGGCTCTCTAGCCGCTCGTAGCCTCACTACGTCTGCGCCCCACCGCACGGGGCTTGAAGCATCTTGCGCCCTTGGTCCATGCGGGCTGGGATGAGGGCCGACGATGCTGCGTTTGCATCTCCTCTCTCTTCGTGGAGTCGTTGTCATGAGTACGCGTTCTCGTTGCCTTTTCTCACTTGCCCTCGCCGTCCCCTTGTTCACCAATGCAGTGATGGCTCAGACCGATCAGCCCCCCGCGGCTGCGGCCACTGTTCCAGTCGCAGCCTCAGAGGCCCCCGTACTGACGAAATGCAGTTCGACGGCTAAGCGCCACGACCACGGTGCTGAGCGCAACGTTTCGGCGGCTAAGCCTGTTCCCTGCTTGCCGGACAGCGCCGCCTCCGGCACCAAGACGGCACCCACCTCCGTGCACGACCACGGGAAATTCCACAAGAACCAGTAAGTCCCATCCTCACCAAGGAGCATCACCATGAACCTGCCATCCGACCCACGACAGAGCGGACGAAGTGGCTCGAACTGGTCACGCATCAACCAGTGGCTGCTGTGGATCGGCCTTGCCGCCGCCGTTGCCTGGATGTTCTATCGCCACAACGCTCATCTTCTGCAGTTGTTGCCCTTCCTCTTCATCCTCGCTTGCCCGTTGATGCACATCTTCGGTCATGGTGGTCACGGGGGACACGGCGGTCACGTCGGGCACGGCAACGCACCTCGGGGCGACGAAGGCGACTCACCCGAGCGCCGTTCAGACGAAGGCCGGAACAGATCAGCATCGAGCGGCGTCCAGTCCGGACACCACCACTGAGACTCACTGAAGGAACACCATGGAATCCATCGAACTCAAGGTCGCAGGCATGACCTGCGCTTCCTGCGCGAACTCGGTCAGCAAGGCGCTCAAGCGCGTACCTGGCGTGGAAGACGTGCATGTTGATCTCGCTCGCGGCACTGCGACTGTCACTGGCGACCAGGCGGCGCAGAACACGCCCGCGCTGATCGCTGCGTTGTCCGCCGCCGGCTACGAGGCAGTCGCCTCTTCGGCGCCGGCCAGCGCGTCCGGGCAGGCGTCCTGCCATGCCCCGGCTGGCGCCCGCCCGAAGGGACACGGCGGCGGCTGCTGCTGCCGCTGATTCTCAGCCATGAACACGACGACAGACTCGCAGCGAATCGCTGCACCAGTTGCGTTGTTCGCAGCTTACTGGAGCGACATGCTGTGGCGCGCCGTAGCGACCGGCGAGGCGCTGAGACAGCGGGCGAACAACATGACCGAACACGAAGCGGCGGGAATGCCTCCGCTGCTTCATTTCGAGTCAGAGCAGGTGGCCGACGGGCACGACATGCAACCGGCGAGTAACTACCGGCTCCTCCGCGTCACGCGCTGTGGCACCGACGCCTTGGAGAAGCATGTGCGCAAGGGATCGTTGCCGGTGCTCGTGGTCGACCCGCGCGCCGGCCACGGACCAGGCATCGGCGGATTCAAGCGTGATTCCGAAGTCGGCATGGCCCTGCTCGAAGGCCATCCCGTGTACTTCGTCGTGTTCGATCCCGAACCTGTCGAGGGACAGACGATGGGGGCGGTCGTGCAGACGCTGGCCGCGTTCATCGACATCGTGGCCAAGCGCCACGGAGGCAAGGCCCCGATCGTCTACGGCAACTGTCAAGGCGGTTGGGCGATCACGTTGGCGCTGTCGCATTGCGAGCACCGTGCAGCGCTGGCGGTGCTGAACGGATCGCCGTTGTCATACTGGGCCGGCGAGAGGGGCGTCAATCCGATGCGACTGCTTGGAGGGTTTACGGGCGGCATATGGCCGGCGCACTGGGTTTCGGACCTCGGCGCCGGGCGCTTCGACGGCGCCTGGCTGGTCCAGAACTTCGAGGCGCTGCGGCCCGAGGGTGTATTCAAAAAGTACGACACGCTGTTCGCGCAGCCGGAGGCCGAGAGCGATCGCTTCCTGGAGTTCGAGCGCTGGTGGAACGGCTTCTACCAGTTGGCGCGTGAGGAGATGCTGTCGATTGCCGGCGATCTGTTCGTCGGCAACCATCTGGAGGGTGGCGAGATCGTTGTCGACGATCACTGCCGAGCTGACTTGAGCCGCGTTGGCGCGCCGCTGATGCTTTTCTGCTCGAACGGCGACAACATCACGCCGCCGCACCAGGCGCTTGGCTGGCTCAAGGCTGTGTATCCGACAACTGCAGACCTCGTGGCCGCGGGCCAGCGCGTCGTCTACCTGCTGCACCAGCACGTGGGCCACCTCGGGATCTTCGTCTCCACCGGGGTGGCGCGACGGGAACACCGTGCCATCCTGCACCACGCTGAATCGATCCAGGCACTCGAACCCGGACTTTACGAGATGATTCTGGATGATAGCGCTTTCGCCGAGGTTGCCGCCGGTGCCCGCTTTGAGCCGCGGCGGCTGGAAGACCTGCCCTTCGATGCCAACCCAGCCGGATTCGACAAGGTCAAGGCGATTTCGGAAGCCACCGAACGCCTCTAT
Organism: Cupriavidus sp. SHE; assembly: GCF_000812445.1. Taxonomy (NCBI): domain Bacteria; kingdom Pseudomonadati; phylum Pseudomonadota; class Betaproteobacteria; order Burkholderiales; family Burkholderiaceae; genus Cupriavidus; species Cupriavidus sp. SHE. Next base: position 26,731 of record NZ_JWMB01000010.1, read on the forward strand.
GCGCAATGGGTGTCACCCTGGGTCCGTCTCGCGGTTACGCCCGAATCGGCCCGCGAACTGCGGGCGCTGCACCCCATGCGCGTCAGCCGCAAGGTCTGGTCCGAGCAGGTGACGCCTGCTCTCGCACTGCTGCCTTGGATGCAGCGATGGCTTGAGCAATGCGGTGCACAGGACCCCCATCGGCATGTCAATCCTTGGTACCAGTTGGAGCGTACCGGTGCAGACGCGGTTGAACAAGCGATGGAGTCGTGGCGCAAGAGCCGTGATCTGTGGGCTGAGCTTGTGTTCGAGCAGACCTATGCAAGCTGAACGACCGTCCTAGGAGATGTAATGAATGCCTCCCTTCCTACGGGGACAACAAGCCCTGGAGCGCGAGATGAATAGCGTGCCCATGTGGGAGGTTGGCTTGTCCGCAAGACAAGGTGGCCCCCCCCTAATGGAATACGGCATCAATGTGCCCAGGGCGTGATAGACCGGGGTCTTCACAAACACCATCGGGCGTCCGAGATTTGTCCACGGTCGATCCGTCGATACCTCGATAGGGATGACGGCTCCGGAAGGTCTTGTGATGGGCACGCGCGGTGGCGACCTCGACCCCAGCGTTCCAGGCTTTGTCGCGCACACCCTGGGCTTGCCATTGTCGAAGGAACGGCAACAGCCGTTCCTCGCAAGCCTGGGCGGAGCAAATCCCGCCAGGCGCGTGACGAACGTTCGACCAGTTTCTACACCATCGAGACCTCACAAGGCGACCAACTCATGCAGAACAACGAAGAACGTCAGGCGTACATTGTTGGCGCGGGCATCGGGTCGCTGAGCGCCGCCGTGCTGCTCATCCGCGATGGCGGCTTTCGAGGCTGCAACATCCGCATCATCGAGGAACTGCATCTCACGGGCGGCGCTCTTGACGGATCGGGCGACCCAGTGAAGGGGTACGTTTCCCGTGGCGGACGGATGCTGACGGAGGAGACCTATGTATGTCTCTGGAACGTGCTGGACGGCGTGCCGACACTGCAAGACCCCGGCACATCCGTCAAGCAACAGGTCTGGGCGTTCAACGACGAATGGCGATCGAACGCGAAGGCACGTTTGATTGATCGCGAACGGCGCATCCTTGACGCCAGCGACCTGGGCTTCAGTCTGCAGGATCGGCTGGAGTTGATGCGATTGGTCGCTACGCCAGAGCGCCTGTTGCACACGGCGCGCATCGAAGATTGCTTCTCGCCTCACTTCTTCGAAACGAACTTCTGGGCGATGTGGCGCACCACTTTTGCGTTCCAGAACTGGCACAGCGCGGTCGAGCTCAAGCGCTACCTGCTTCGCTTCCTACAAGAGTTTCCGCGCATTCACACCCTGGCGGGTGTACGACGCACTCCGCTCAATCAGTACGACGCCGTCGTGCGTCCGATGGAGCAGTGGCTTCGCGAGCGCGGTGTGGTCTTCGAGCTGAACACCAAGGTGGTCGATGCCGACTTTGTTGAGCAGGGAGCGGAGCGTCGTGTCGAGGCATTGCACGCGATGCGGCATGGCGAGCCTGTCACCTATCGACTCGGCGCTGCCGACCTGGCGTTGATCACGATCGGGTCGATGACGGCTGATGCAACCTATGGCGACGATGACCACGCGCCCTCTCTAGTTCGAGACAAGCGCGATGGTGCGTGGACGTTGTGGGAGTCCATGGCCCGCAAGACACGCGGTCTCGGCCGCCCCAACGCCTTCTGCGGCAACGTCGATGAGACCAAGTGGGAGTCGTTCACGCTGACGATGCGCAGCCCCGCGCTCGTGCATCGCATCGAGGAGTTCACCGGCAACGCGCCGGGCACCGGCGGATTGATGACTTTCAAGGACTCCCGTTGGCTGATGTCCATCGTCGTGCCACATCAACCGCACTTCGCCGGCCAACCCGAGGACGTCTATACCCTCTGGGGCTACGGACTGTTCATCGACAACAAGGGCGACTATATCGACAAGAGCATGGCGCAGGCCACAGGCCGCGAGATTCTGCGCGAGCTGATGCACCACCTGCGTTTCGATGACATCCGAGAGGAGGTGCTCCGAACCACCACGACCATCCCCGTCATGATGCCGTACATCACCAGCGAGTTCGAGCGCCGCGAGGCATCGGATCGTCCCTTGGTGATCCCCGGTGGGGCAACCAACTTCGCACTCCTCGGGCAGTACGTCGAGATTCCGGAGGATGTGGTTTTCACCGTCGAATACTCGGTGCGCGGCGCGATGCACGCGGTCTATGGGTTGCTCGGACTGAACAACGAGATTCCTCCGATCTACCGCGGCATATCCGATCCGGTAGCAGCGTTGGCCGGCCTCAGGACGTTGGCGGGTTGAGGTCGGAGATAAGGTCGTCGATCGGAAACGCGGCATGAACCACAGCCCCGAAAGTGCTGACAGGCCATGGCGTCCCAGAGGCGTCGCCGTCTGCGGCCAACGTCTCGGCGACCGTGTTGGCGGCAAAGGCGCGTGCCGATGACGTTCGTGCCGACCACCGCTTCTTCTGGCGCCAGCGATCTCAAGACTGAGGATGCTGCGAGCGGCGCTGCCGTGGAAGAGGTGATCGCCCTGGTCCGATCATGGACCCGCGTGTGTCCGACGCCGGTTGGGTGGGACACGGAGCGCGTCGTCGATCACCATGGCCTGGATCGCATCCCCGGGTATCGGACGACACCGAACGTTGCGGCGATCGTCGCGGCAGGGGAGCTGCCCCACTTACCTTGGCATGTCGACGCCAGCGCCACTCATCTGGTGGCATCGGCCAGCGCGCAGCGCCTCGCGGCATTGATGGACGATCTGCGAAGCACGCCACTGATCGCCATCGGCGACGAGCAGCCAGCGCCCTTCACATCGCAGCTTCCGCTGCATACGAGCGACCGAGGCGCCAACTGATGAACCACTCCACAACACCTCAGCCATCCCCATCACCAGACACGCATGCCGCTGTGCTGCGGATTCTGCGCCGGTTGCTGGCTGGCATCGAGCGTCAGCCGGCGTTGCGCCTGGGCGATGTGCTCCTGCACGAGTTCGAGTCGCATCCGGAGTACACGCTGGTCATCCGCGACCCGGGCCTGCTGCGACGCCTCGTGCTGCGACCGGATCCGCTGCTGTTGGCGGAGGCCTACTTCCGCGGCACTATCGACATCGAAGGGGACCTGTACAGCGCGCTCGGGCTCAAGACCCACTTCGAGCAGTTTTCGCTCTCCTGGCGCGACAAGCTGGCCCTGCTGCGCGACGCTCTGATGCTGCGCGTGTCGGAACAGGAGGGGTTGAAGCCTTCGCGCGGCCTGGCTTCGCGGGTCGCCCGACGCTTCTCCCACCGCCATTCTCGCCAGACCGATCGGGCAGCGATTTCGTTCCACTACGATGTCTCCAACGCGTTCTATGGCCTCTGGCTCGATGCCGAGAGGGTCTACTCCTGCGCCTACTTCGAGAGCCCGGACGACACGCTGGACCAAGCACAGCGCAACAAGCTGGAGCACATCTGCCGCAAGCTTCGTCTGCGGCCCGGCGAACGTCTGCTCGACATCGGCTGCGGCTGGGGCGCGCTCGTGTGCTGGGCGGCACGAGAGCACGGCGTCCGAGCCCACGGCATCACCCTCAGCCAGCAGCAGCTCGAATACGCGCGTGAGCGCATCCGATCAGAAGGCTTGCAAGACCTTGTCACGGTTGAACTGTGCGACTACCGGGACCTCGATGGCACGGCCGTCTATGACAAGGTGTCCAGCGTCGGCATGTTCGAGCACGTGGGCCTCGCCAATCTGCCGGCCTATTACGCAGCGGTGCAGCGGGTCTTGCGGCCGGGCGGGCTCTTCCTCAACCATGGGATCACGCATGATGAAGAGGGCTGGAACAGAACTGTCTCGACCGAGTTCATCAACCGGTATGTATTCCCTGACGGCGAATTGGACTGCGTCAGCAACATCCAGCTCGGAATGGAGCGTGCCAGCTTCGAAATTCATGACGTCGAAGGCCTGCGGCCCCACTACGCGCTGACGTTGCGGCATTGGGTTCAGCGACTCGAAGCGAGCCGAGAGGATGCCTTGCGAGAGGTCGATGAGGTGACCTTCCGCATCTGGCGTCTGTACATGGCGGCTTGTGCACTAGAGTTCGAGGCGGGCGGCACAGGCATCTACCAGATCGTCGCATCCAAACGAGACGGCGGAAGCTGGCCCGTGCCCTTGACGCGCCGCGATCTCTACAGGAGGACCAACCATGAACGCCAGTGACGGTGCCGCGGGTGCGCGAGAGATGAGCCGGCCCGCTGGCCGGTGTATTGGCAGTCGTGCGCACTGCCCCCAAACTGGTCGCGCAGTTGGACGCCGCCAAGGTGCGCTATGGCAGTGTGCGCGAAAGCAAATGGCTAGGTGCCCTGCTCCGGCGCAGGTGTCCTTTGGCACATGGTGGCTGCTTATGGAAGTGGTCGAATTCCTCAAGAACCCGGACCGCTACAAGCGCTTGGGCGGCAAGATTCCCAAGGGGGTGCTAATAGTCGGCGGGCCGGACCGAACTGCTCGACGGGCGGGACGTGCTGCTGGGCGGGCGTGTAGCCGAGCAGCTGGTGTTCGAGGATGTCTCAACCGGCGCAGGGAACAACCTGCAGCTCGCCACTGACCTGAGACTTCACATGGTGACGCACTACGGCATGAGCGAGGCGTTCGAGCTGGCAACCTACGAGGCACGCCTCGCCCCGCTGTACCTCAACGGTCCGACGCTGCCCGAGCCTTGCACCTTCAGCGAACGCACAGCGGATGCCATCGGCGGCGAGGTGCGCCGTCTACTCGAGGAATCGCGTGAGCGCGTGACGCAAACGTTGAGAACGCACCGCGAAACGCTTGAGTCGTTGGCCACGCTGCTGCTGGAGAAGGAGGTGGTCGACCGAGCGATGCTGGATGGTTTGCTGGCGTCGGCCCCACCTGCAGGTCAGCTTCGCGTGGCCGCGGTGGCGCTGCCGCCGCAGGACGGTGCGCCGTGAGCCGCCGACAAGTTCATCGGGATGCCCGCCGACCCAGCGCCGTGGCGCCTCTGCGTCCGCAGGCGCCGCGCACCTCCATGTGGCTGGTCATGGCATGCGGCGTCTGGCTCGTCGGACTGGGCGCCTACTTCGTGTTTCTGCGGCCCGCGCTGCTGCCCGAGGACCCGCGCTTCATCGGTGTGACGTTGGAGCGGCTGCGCGAAGTGGCACCCGGTCTGGAGGCATGGCTACGGGTCGTGTTCACGGTGATGGGCGGCTTCATGGCCGGCGCGGGCGTGCTGACCGTCCACCTGGCGCGCACTGCCGTGCGCGACCGGCAAAGTGGTACTGGCTGGGCCGTCGCTCTCGCAGGGTTTGCGACGGTCGGGCTGATGAGTGCGATGAACTTCGTCCTCCAGTCGGACTTCCGCTGGGTGCTGTTGCTGCCTGCTCTGCTGTGGGCCGTTGCCGTGGTGCTGTACGCGAGGCAGGCCTGAGGCGCCCAGCGCCATGCCATTCGTTTCTGCGTTGGCGATCCGAGACGCCGGCGTTCCCAACCCCATCGACGCTCGTCATTCCGAGCCGGTTTCAAGGACCTTCAACATGAATCACAACCTTCCCTGGGTCGCCGAGCGCGTTCGACTGTTTCGCGAGTCCGATCCCAAGTTCGCGCGCTGGGCGCGCGGGCATGGCCCCATCGCCCACAACGACCTCACGCAACTGCGAGTCCACGATCTCGCACAGATGCTGGTGGCCGAAGGCAAGGCAAGCGACACAGCCGCGGTCTACCGCACGCTGTGGGCTGCAGACCGCCTGGCTGTGGCCAGTATGTGGCTCACGGTTCACATGACCTATGCCGATCGAGTCTATCCCGACGGTCGGGACATGGCGGCCGAGGACTTCAAGGAGACGCCTGAAGGCCACACCGGCGGTTCACTGAACATCGTGCCAGCCTATGTCGGCTACCTTGCCGCGAACGCACTGAGCGGTCTGACACGCGGCTGGCTGATGGGCCAAGGCCATTGCGTCGCGGGCGTCGATGCCTGCAACCTGCTGGTGGGCAACATGACGCCGCGCCACGCCGAGCGGTACGACCGCAGCGAGAACGGCCTTACACGCTTCGCTCGGGACTTCTACAGTTACGCGATCGACGCACAGGGGCATCCTGCCTCGCCGCTGGGCAGCCACGTCGGCCCGAACACTGCAGGCGGCATGTCCGAGGGGGGCTATCTCGGCTTTGCCGAACTGCAGTACGTGCACATGCCCTTGCCCGGCGAGCGGCTGGTGGTATTCCTCAGCGACGGCGCATTCGAGGAGCAGCGCGGCAGCGACTGGGCGCCGCGCTGGTGGCGTGCAGAGGACAGCGGATTCGTGGCTCCGTTCATGATCCTCAATGGTCGCCGCATCGAACAGCGCAGCACCATGCAGCAGCAGGGCGGCCGAGAATGGTTCCACCAGCATCTGCGGCTGAATGGCTTTGACCCGATGGAGATCGACGGTACCGACCCCGCCGCATTTGCCTGGGCCGTCCACGCGATGGAGGAACGGCTGGCGGCCTGCGCGAAGGGGGTTTCGCATGGTACCTTCCAGTACCCGGTACCGCTTCACTACACCATCGCCGAAGCGCCCAAAGGATTCGGCTTCCCCGGTGCCGGAACCAACGCCGCGCACAACCTGCCGCTGGCGGGCAATCCCCGTGTCGACCTCACTGCCCGGCAACAGTTCAACGAGGGCGCGCGCGCTTTGTTCGTGCCGCCGGTCGAACTCGACGAAGCGGTGGGCCTGCTCTGCCGGCATGAGGTGCAGCGTCGTCCCCTTGAGCGGGACCATCCCCTAGCACATCGCCAGGTCGCAGCGCCGAGGCTCCCGGAGCCGCAATGGCACGCCGCGGACCACGGCAATGTCTCGCCGATGGATGCGCTCGACGGAACCTTCGCGGCCATCATCCAGGCCAATCCCCAACTGCGTCCGCGGGTCGGCAATCCGGACGAGCTACGCAGCAACCGCATGGGCCAGACCTTGGACCTGCTCAAGCACCGCGTCTTCACGCCCGAACCGGGATTGGCTGAAGCCGTCGATGGCGCCGTGATCACGGCCCTCAACGAAGAGGCGGTGGTTAGCGCGGCGCTGGGCAACAAGGGCGGTATCAACCTCGTTGTTTCTTACGAGGCATTTGCCGTCAAGATGCTGGGCGCGCTGCGACAGGAAATCCTGTTCGCTCGCCACCAGGCGGAGGCCGGCATGCCTCCAGGCTGGCTGTCGGTGGTGACGGTGGCGACATCCCACACCTGGGAGAACGGCAAGAACGAGCAGTCCCATCAGGATCCGACACTGGCCGAAGCGATGTTGGGCGAGATGTCCGACACCGCACGTGTGTTGTTCCCGGTCGATGCAAACAGTGCCATCGCGGCGCTGCGAGCTGCCTACGCTTCGCATGGCCAGTTCTGGACACTGGTCGTTCCCAAACGGCCCGTCGCCAGCCAACTGAGCGGCGAGCAGGCCCAGCGTCTGGCCGATGAGGGTGCATGCGTGGTGAAGCCCTGCGACGCACCCGATGTGTTGCTAGTCGCCATTGGTGCGTACCAGCTACAGCAGGCGCTGCTTGCGGCGCGGCGCCTGGACAATGCCGGGCATCGGACGGCAGTCACCTGCGTCATCGAGCCGGGCCGCTTCCGGCTACCACGCGACGAGCGCGAGCGGGCTTTCGTGGCGGGCGACGCGGCATTGCGCTCGCTGTTCCCGGACACCGCTGCGATGCGCGTCATCGTCTCGCACATGCGGCCGGAGCCGACGCTGGGCCTGTTGCGCCGCATCGATACCGGGCCTCGGCAGACCCGCGCACTGGGCTATCAGGCGCGCGGTGGGACGCTTGACGTTGCCGGCATGCTGTTCGCGAACCGCTGCACATGGGCGCACGTCGCGGCCGAGGCCGCGCAGGCGCTTGGCGTGGATCCGGCGCGCGTATTGACCGCCGAGGAGTTGGCCACCGTGGGGGGGCATGGCGATCCGCGCGTGGTGATGATCCCGGCCTGAATCGCCCTGTTCGGCCCAAAGGGTCTTCTCGATGCGCGAAAGCGGCCTTCGCCTCAATGTCCAGCACCGCAACGCGTTATCGAACGATATGGGGGCGCTGGCCGGACTGATATTCAACATCGGCTCGGGCCGGTACGCGGAGCCGCCGCGCGGTGATGATGCGGCGGCCGTCCAGGGCTGGGAGGCCGATCTCGAAAAGGTGCGCGAGGAATCGACGGCCGCCCACAAGCGCTGGGCAGCGGAACGCGAGAGCGACGCGACCCACACGGAAATCCAGGGATGGCTGCGCGACCTGGGTAAGTCGCTCGGCGACGGTGTCTGGATTGCGTCCAACGATCAGGGGCGCAGTTATCGGGGAGGACGCCTCGGCGACGGCTGCCTGATACAGCTTCCCGCGTAGGCCCGGTCCGGTCTGGACTCTGTTCGCCTGATCGACGTCATTCGGGTGGAGGCCGACGGCTCGAAGATCGCCGCTGCCTTCGAGGTCAAGCACTCGACCTCGATCTATTCCGGCATCGTGCGCATGCTCGACCTGGCCTTGTGGACGGAGCTGGGAGCGGGTGTATTGATGTTCCTGGTGGCGCCGGACGCGCGCCGCGAGGATGTCCTCAGCCAGTTGCGTCGGCCAGCATTTGCGCGGGTGGCGGAGCTGGGAACCCGCTACCTCCCCTGCACCGAGCTTGGCGCGCATCGCGATGCAATCGGAAGGTTCGGCTCGGGCCTGAAACCGTTGAACGAGATCTCGCATCTGCTGTGATGGGCGATCGTCGAGGCACGATCGGCACCAGCGGTTGCGCGTACCGTCCACGCGTCGATCGAGCCTAGTCGCAATCGCGGATGAAGTCGTGCCGTAAGCCGAGCGCGGCGTCGGTTCGGACGATCGACGCTGACGGATCGGACTCGACGCCGCTTAGCGCGCGGATCGCGTCGATGGTTTCGGGAATCACGATCGCCTGGTTGAAGACCTGGTAGGTGTAGTAGGCCTGGTCTCCATCGACTGCAAGGCCGTCCTCCCACAGGGCGACTTCCCACATGTCGCCGCGAGGGCGGCCAAGATCAGCCATCAGTTCCACCGTGCTGTTGAGTGCCACGAGGCCATCCGAGGAACGCACGAACGCGATCCGTGGCGCTGCGCGAAAGGCGGCCAGCACCTCGTCGCGCGTTGCCGGCCTCGTCAGTTCGACCCACCAGGTGTGCAGGTGGCTGCTGTTGTGCGCAGCCTTGACCGCGATCGTCACCACATCCAGGTCCGGGATCACGGTGCGCGCGTCCGGTCCCTGGTGGCTGGGGATCGTCTTCTCAGGCACAAGCGTGTTGATGATGCCCTCGGAATGCGCCTCCCAGGGGTCGGATGCCCGCCGGATCAACGTCCCGCGCGCACGCTTTAGCAGGCCGGCCATCCTCAGCGCACCCAGCGTGCGCACGATCGAGGTGGTGTTGCACGAGACCACGCGGGTGGAAGTTCGGCCGATGGCCGACGCATAGTTCGCCTGAGCAACGAACGAGTGCCCCGTCAGCGCATGGGACTCGCCGCCATGGAAGACGGACTTCACGCTCGCGGCGTCGTACAGCGCCTTGTTGACCGCAGCGACTTTCTTGGGCGTGCAGTCGACCACGACGTCGGCCTTCGCGAGCAGCTCGGCCAGATTGCCCGCCACCGGGATGCCGGCAGAGCGCATCGCTTCTTCGGCGTCGGGGGTTGCAGCGTGAATCGCGAAGCCGCGCCGCGCGGCGACCTGCAGGCGATAGTCATGCACTACGTCGGCGATGCCGGCAAGCGCCATGTCCTCCTGCAGAGCGACCGCGTCTGCCACCCGCTTGCCGATGACGCCGTAACCGTTCACCGCCACTCGGACTTTGTTCATTCCCTGCTCCTGTCATGAAGGGACGCGTCAGCCGCAGCTGCGCGCAATGGAAAACGTGAACCGGATCGCCAGCGCATAGCCCAGCAGCGCGAGCACCGGCATGTCGCCCCAGCGCGGGCCTACGCCGTGCTGCATCAGCAAGCTCGACGCGATGTATAGGCCCAGTGTCACAAGCGCAAGCGCGATGCGGCGGCCGAGGCGGTCGAGGCCGCTCAGCATCTTGGCGTCGGGCTTGATCGACAGTTGCAGCAGCTCGCGCTGTCGCAAGACACTGTGCAAGCGCCGCGCCAGCAGCGTGGGCAGGACGCTGGCCGCGCTCCCCAGCTCGTAGGGCAGACGCTGCGACGCAGCAGATTTGCGCTCATCGAAGATGCCGGTCGCGGTGTGGCGCGAGATCGCCTCGATGATGGAGAAGTCCGGTGCCAGCAGGCGCACCGTCCCTTCGAGCAGCAGCAGGGTGCGGGTGAGCACCAGCAGATCTCTGGGAAGTCGGACATCCTGGGTTCGGCCGGCCGCCACGAGCTGCGAGAGCGCATCGGAGAGCGACCAGTCCTTCAGCGGACGCTCGGCGCAGTCCGCGACCAGGGTGCGCACAACGGGCACGAACACGGCCCGATCCGTGCCCTCGCCGACCAGACCCAGATCCAGCCAGGCGTCGACCACCCAGTCGGCATCCTGCTCGACGAAGGCCAGCGCGAAAGCCACCAGCGCGCGCCGCATGCTGCGGGTGACGCGGCCCACGATGCCGAAATCGTGGAGACAGATGCGGCCGTCGTCCATCACGAAGACGTTGCCGGGGTGTGGATCGCCGTGGAAGAAGCCATCGCGGAAGACCTGCGCGACGTAGCTGTCCACGAGCTTGCCCGCAGCGGCCACGGCCATGGCGGTAGGCAGGCCGTGCAGGTCGGCTCCGTGGCTGAACTGCTGGACCATGACGGTCGACGTGCACAGCCCGTTCACCACGTCGGGGATCACGATGTCGGGAGAGCCCCGCCACGCGTCAGCGAACCGTCGCACGGAACCCGCCTCCCGGGACAAGTCCATTTCGTAGCGAAAGTTGGCCGCTACCTCATCCACGATGGCCGCCAGACCCCAGCGCCGCAGCGAGGGAACGAACCACTGTATGACCAGAACAAGCCGGCGCAGGATTCGCATGTCGGTCTCGGCTTGCTCGGCTGCTCCAGGACGGCGGATCTTCACCACGACCTCCGTCCCGTCGAGCAGCGCTGCGCGATGGATCTGTGCGATCGACGCTGCGGCCAGCGCCTCCATGTCAAAGTGCGCGAAGACCTGCTGCCAGGGGCGGCCCAGCGCCGACTCAACCTCCTGGACGGCCTGTTCCGAAGGAAACGGCGCCACATGCGCCTGCAGGCTGGCCAGGGCCTGCTGCGCATCGGATGGCAGAATGTCCGCCCGCAGGCTGAGGTGCTGGCCCAGCTTCACGAAGGTCGTCCCCAATCGCTGCAGCACTTCGGCGAAGCGGTCGGCCGCCCGGTGCGTGTCACAGCGCATGAGTCCCCGATGCCAGGCCACCCACAGCAGGAAGCCGGTCAGCGCCAGCGCGATCTGCACCACCCGGCGCAGGGCCGAGCGTTGCAGTGGACGGCCCGGCGGGCTGGCGGCAGGAAAGGGGTGGTCAGGGCGCATGACGGTCAGTCCACCCGGTTGCGCGGCTGGCCGGAATGCCAGGCTGCAATGTTCGCAACGGTCTCGTCGAGGATGCGCGTGATCGCCTCCCTGGTGTTGAAACCGATGTGGGGCGTCAAGAGCACGTGCGGATGGGCTAGCAGTGGGCCGGATGCCGTCCAGCCGGTATCGCAACCGAGCCCGCCGCAGCCCGTGGGCACTTCGGGAGACAGCGCACCTTCCTGCTCCAGCACGTCCAGTCCGGCAGCCACGACGATGCCCTCGTCCAGCGCGCGCAGCAATGCAGCCTCGTCGATGAGCGCTCCCCGTGCCGTGTTGATCAGCACCACGCCCGGCTTCATGCGCGCGAAGGCCTGAGCGTCGAGCAGGTGGTGGGTACCCTCGGTGGCCGGAACATGGAGGCTCAGGATGTCGCTGCTTTGCAGAAGCTGCTCCCATGTCACGAGCAAGACGCCGTCGGGGTGCTCTGCCGACGCGGCGAAGGCGGGGTCGTAGGCGAGAACGTCCATGCCGAACCCAAGGGCGATGCGCGCCGCGTGGCGCCCGATACGGCCCAGGCCGACGATGCCCAGCGTCTTGCCTTCCAGCTCGAAGCCGGTGAGCCCGCGGTAGGCGAACGAGCCCTGGCGCGCCCGCTCGTGTGCCTGCGTCAGGTGGCGGGTCACGCCGAGCAGCAGGGCAAAGACATGTTCGGCGACACTGGCAGACCCGTAGTCTGGCACGTGGCAGACGGCAATGCCGCGTCGGCGGCATGCGTCCAGGTCGATGTGGTCGATCCCCGCGGAGCGCGTCGCGACGAGGCGCAAGCGCGGCAGCAGGCGGAGCAGCGATTCGTCCACCCGCGTGCGCACGAACACGCACAGGACCTCGATAGCCTCATGCTCGGTGTCGGAGCCCGCAAGGTGTTCGCTCTCGACGAAGTGCGCGCGCCAGCGGGTCGGCAGCCGTTGCTGCAGCGCTGCCTGGTCCGCTGGCGCGATGTCGGAGAACAGGACAGCGAGACGGTGGTCCTCGGTCATGGCGCATCCTTGCAAGGACAGGATGCCGAAGACAGTGACGAAGCGCCGTGCCTCAGCAACCTGCGTAAATCCTGCTCGCCTGAGAACCGATGGCAAGTGACCGGCGACCGCGTCACGGGTGGTCTCGAAGCCTTCGAGCAATTGAGCCGCGAAGAACGCGGTGTGGCTGATTGGTCCGCGCGAGCGACCCCAGTGCGCGACGTACAGTTGGCCGCCGACGCGCGGCACGCGATCTGCCGCGCCGTCGTCGGTTTGTCCGCGGGCGCCAAGTGATGGAAGAAGAGGCTCGACAGAACCCTATCGAACGAACCATCGCGGTAAGGCAGGTCCGTCGATGAGCCTTGGTCGAACCAGAGCGGTGCCGTCGCCCCCGCCGCCTTCCGGCGGGCGAGCGCCAGGATGGCGGGATCGGCATCCAACCCCGTGACACGGGCCTGCGGGCACGCGGAGGACGCAAGCAGGACGAGCGTTCCCGTTCCGCAACCGATGTCCAGTACGTCGTGGCCAGGCTGGATCGCCACCTGCGCCACGAGGGCCGGCTTGAACGCTTGCTCGCGCGTGCTCAGCGCCACCACCCCATCATACAGGGGGGGGAGCACGTGGTAGGCGAGTGCGGGCTTGAAGCCGGCCGAACGATCCGTCATGGCACGGCGAGCCTCGCTTGAGGTTCACGGACCTGCCACAGCACGATGATGCTGAGGACGGCTGCGAAGAAGCACCACACCGAGATGAACCAGGTCGCATAGAAGACGTAGGCTGCAACCGCAGAAACGAAGGCGGCAATCCCGAAAGCCGCCACGCGCCGGTGGCTGGAGACCATCAGACTTGCGCAGGTGCCGATCAGGTACAAGGCCATCGTGGTCAGAACGTAGAAGTGTGGGGAGTCGTAGAAGATGTGCTGACCGACCACTCGTGCGGTGATGGGGAGTCGCGCCAGCATCACTAAAAGGTACACCCCGGCCAGGGCGCCCGCGAGTGCAATGCCCGCGAGGACCCGGCGGCGCCACGGTACGGTCTCCAGCGCCAGAGCCGCCAGCGGCACATAGATCGGCCACAGGACGTGCGAGAAGAACGAGTAGAGATGCGTCAGCCCCACATTCAGCAGAGGCGCGCGGTCGGGGAACGTCAGCCACAGCATGCCTTCGAGCAGCTGCTGAATCCCGAAGAGCAGCGGGATGGCGGCGTAAGGCAGCTCGCGCCGCGCGCGGGCCCGGCGCACGGTGACGGTCCCTATACCCAGCAGTCCCGCGGCAGCCGTGAAACTGGCTAGTGCAGAAAAGCACATCGCTGTCATCTCCTCTCGAATGTGGGTGCCAGGGCGTTCATGGCTGCGGCCGGCCTGTCGGGTCCTAGTAAAGATGTTCCCGGTGCGGCTCGACGCTTTGAACCCGGACCGAGCGCTTGGGTGCCGCTCATGTCGCACTGGCCTCGACCAAGTCCTGGACCGCGGCAGCCAGCGGTGCCACCACGCTGATGCCGTTGGAGGCATGGGGAACGGTGTCGCAGGTCAGCACCCGCTGAGGGCCTGCTGCGAGGAGCGCCTCATAGGCGTCGGCGGCAAAGAGCGCATGCACACCGATGCACACCGGGGGCGGCAATCCGACGCGGCGCACGCTGGCGATGGCCTGGATCATCGTGCGTGCGCTGGACACGATGTCGTCGATGAGCACGGGCTGGCGACCGGCCAGGGCCGAAGTGCTGGGCAGGCTGACCTCCACGTCCTTGTCGCCCCGGCGAATCTTCTGCAGCACGGTGAACGGTGCACCGGCCCCCCGTGCGACTTCCTGGACCCATTGTTCGCTTTCCGCGTCGGGGCCGATCAGCACCGGCTTGTCCACGTTCGCCGCGACCCAGGCGGCGATGGCGGGCGCGGACTGCACGACGCGCGTGGGCACCCGGTAGATCTCGCCAAGCGAGTGGTAGCGGTGCAGATGGGGGTCGACGGTGACGACGCCATCGAACACCGTCGACACCAGCGCGGCAAACGTGCGAGACGTGATGGCTTCGCCCGTGTTGAAGCGCCGGTCCTGGCGCAGGTACGCCAGGTAGGGTGCCGCCAACAGTACACGCGTGGCACCGAGGTCGCGCGCGGCGTCCGCCGCGAACAGCAGGGGCAGTGCCTTGACGTCGGGCTGTGCCAGGCTGGCCACGATCACGACGGTGCGGCCCGTCACGTCGGCGTCCAGCCGCACCAGCGACTCGCCGTCCGGAAACCGGTGCAGCTGCAGCGCGGCCCGTTCCGCGCGCAACGCTCGGACCAGGCCTTCAGCGAAGGCTTCGTCACCTGGCAGGTGAAAAACGAGTGGTTTCATGTGTTTTCCGAAATCTGGAAGATCGCTGGGCGCGACCGGACAAACTCCAGTGCATAGGCCAGTTCGCCCGGCGCCTGGGCATGCAGCGTGAACAGCGGCTGTCCGGCTTCGACGCGATCGCCCAGACGCGCGTGCACATCGATGCCGGCGGCCGGGGCGGTCGGCGCACCGGCAAGCTTGGCCGCACGCGCAAGCAGGCGGTTGTCGATGTGGGTGACGCGGCCGGTGGCCGGCGATTCGACGGTGTGCCGATGCGCCGCCGTCGGGAGGCTGCGCAGGCCGCCCTGCTCGGCGCAGATCGCTTGGAACTTGGCCCAGGCCCGCCCGCCGGCCAGCACCTCGGTGGCGAGCTTCAGGCCGCCGCCAGCCGGCGCCGCGCCGCCGATTTCGAGGATGTCAGCCGCCAGCCGCAGCGCGCGCTCCCTCAGATCGGCCGGGGCCTCAGGTGTCCCCTGCAGGACGGCCAGCACGTCGCGTGCTTCCAGTGCGGGGCCGATCCCGCGGCCGACCGGCTGCTCGCCGTCGGTGATGCGCAACGACACCTGCAGCCCGATGGCGCTACCCACCTCCTGCAGGCGCCGGCCGAGCGACGCCGCGGCGTGTGTGCTGCGCACTTTCGCGGTCGCGCCCACCGGCAGGTCGATCAGCACATGGGTCGAGCCGGCAGCGGCCTTCTTGGACAGGACCGAGGCCACGAGCTGCCCTTCGCTGTCGAGATCGAGCGGCCGCTCGACGCGGATGAGGATGTCGTCGGCGGGGCTGAGCCGCACCGAGCCGCCCCACACGATGCAGCCGCCCGTGCGCTCGACCACGCGCCGCATGCTCGGCACATCCAGGTTGACGGGCGCCAGCACCTCCATCGTGTCGGCTGTCCCGGCCGGTGAAGTGATGGCGCGCGAGGAGGTCTTGGGCATCGTGAGGCCGCAGGCGGCCACGATGGGCACCACGAGCAGGGTCGTGCGATTTCCAGGCAGGCCGCCAACGCAGTGCTTGTCCACCACCAGCGGACGGCCCCAATCGATGCGGTCGCCGACAGCGATCATGGCTTTTGTGAGCGAGACCGTCTCCGCCAAGTCCAGGCGATCGCCGGCGCAGGCGGTGATGAACGTAGCGAGGTGCAGGTCCGAGTAGCAGCCCGCCGCGACGTCAGAGATGATCGCGCCGAACTCGGTGTCGCTGAGGGAGTTGCCATAGACCTTGGCCCGGACATGGCTGAGCGAATCCAGCGGTGGCGCATGGGTGACCGCGACCGGCTGGCCCGGCTCCGCACCCAGCGATGCCCACGCCGACTCGGACAGACCGGCGACGTTCTCGGCCAGCCACTCACCGTCGACGACACTGAGCGTCGCCACGATGCTTCGGCGGCCGGCCGTCAGTTGCACTCGTGCCTGGGTCGTGAAACCTTCAGATCGACAGATCGGACAATCACGCCGCATGTAGACCACCGGCTCCTGGTAGGTGTCGATGCCCGTGCGCCACGCCTGTAGCGTGTCCCCGGCCTCCTTTGCGCGGCCAGCTTCGTGCAGTTGCGCTGTCATGCAAGCTCCACGGTCTGCAGGTAGTCGGGCACCGAGACCGCCCAGCCGAGTTCATGGTCAATACGCGAGCGCAGCGCATCGGCCGCCTCGGGCTCGCCGTGCGTCACGAACGTGCGGCGCGGCGTCTGCGTGAAGCCGCGCAGCCACGCGATGATCTCGTCGGCATCGGCGTGGGCGGAGAGGTTGTCGATTGAGGCCACCTCGGCGCGGATCGGCACGTCTTCGCCATGGATGCGAACGGTGGACGCACCGTGCAGGATCGCCGCTCCGCGGGTTCCACCCGCCTGGTAGCCGGCGAACAGGATCGTGTTGCGCCGATCGGGCGCGAACGACTTCAGGTGGTGAACCACGCGGCCACCCGTGGCCATGCCGCTGGCGGAAATGATCACCATCGGCCCGCGGCTGGCACTGAGCGCCTTGGACTCCTCGACCTTGTTGACGATTCTCGCGGCGTGGCACATGCCCTCGCACTCCTCGGGCGAGAGGCGATGCTCATCACGGTGGGTGTGGTACAGCCGCGTGGCATCGATGGCCATCGGGCTGTCCAGGTATACCGGCAGGTGCTGGATGCGGCCCTGCTTCTTGAGCTGGTAGATGCCATACATCAGGCTCTGGGCGCGGCCGACCGCAAACGCGGGGATGACCACGACGCCGCTGCGGGCGGCGGTCTGATTGATCACGGTCTCCAGTTTTTCCAGCGCGTCAGTCTCTTCATGCTTGCGGTTGCCGTAGGTGGACTCCACCAGCAGGTAGTCCGCGCCCGGGACCTGCACCGGCGGGCGCAGCACCGGGTCATTCGGGCGGCCGATGTCGCCGGAGAAGAGCACCGACCGCTGCCCGTCGCTGAGGTGCACGAAGGCGGAGCCCAGCATGTGCCCCGAAGGCTCCAGCCGGGCGGTGAGTCCGGGCAGGGCCTCGAAGGCCTCGGCGAACGGACGTGGAGCGAAAAGCTTCAAGCAGCGCTCGGCATCCTCCCGCGTGTACAGCGGCAGTGCGGGCTTGTGCTTGGAGAAGCCGTGGCGGTTGGCGAACTTCGCCTCTTCTTCCTGCAAATGGCCACTGTCGGTCAGCAGGATCTTGCACAGCTCATGCGTCGCGGACGTGCAATAGACCCGCCCGCGAAAACCCTGCCGCGCCAGCAGCGGCAGGTAGCCGCTGTGGTCGATGTGGGCATGGGTGAGCACGACTGCGTCGATCGACTTGGGCGCCACCGGCAGCGGCTCCCAATTGCGCAGCCGCAGCTGCTTGAAGCCTTGGAACAGGCCGCAGTCCACCAAGATGGTCGCATCGCCATGGCGCAGGAGGTATTTCGAACCGGTCACGGTGCCCGTGGCACCCAGAAACTGAAGTTGCATGGAAGGTATCCAAGGATGTTGTCGTTCTAAAGAAGGACCGGCCGATCAGGCAACTCGTTGCCGTGGCCCGCGTCCCGCGGAAAGTGCTGCATCAACAGGTGGCTGACGGCGGCGATGCCTTCCATGGCGCCGGCCTCGAAGCGTCCCTGCGCAAACTGGGCTTCCATGCGCTGACACACGCCCGACCACATGTCGGCACCGCAACAGGCATGGATGCCGCGATCGGCCACGATCTCCACCGCCCGGTCGGCCAGCAGCACGTAGATCAGCACCCCGCTGTTGTGCGCCGTGTCCCATACGCCCATGCGAGCGAACAGGTCCAGCGCTCGCTCGCGCGCCGATTGGCCTCGCCACAGCGGCGATCCGTCCAGCGCGCCCTCAACCACGAAGCGCAACTGGCCGCCGTGCTGGGATTCGCCCGTTCGGATAGCCTGCTCGATCGTGTTCAGAGCGCGCGTCGGGAAGGCGCGGCGTACCGCACGGTCCGTGGTGGCGAGGTGGCTAAGAAGTCGTTGAATGTTCATCTCACCACCGTCCCGAAGCGCCACCGCCACCAAAGCCGCCGCCACCGCCGCGGAATCCGCCGCCGCCGAATCCAGCGCCAGGCCATCCACCACCCCGATGGTGCCCGTGCATGCCGCCGTGGCCGCCCATGCCGATGCCCAGCAGCGTGACAAAGAATCCAGCCAGTCCCGCCATTGTGGCCACTGCGAGGGTGCCCACCACCAGCCACGCCGCGGCACCCAGCACGCCTGCCGTGACCACGGCGCCAGGGACACGGCCGAGGGCGTTGCGCAGTAATCCGCCCAGCATCAGGGCCACGATGAATAGGAAAGGCCAGGCCTGGCCAATGTCGTTGGTCCGGCTTTGCCGCCTCGGGTCCGCCGCAGGCAGGGCCTCGCCGTCGACGATGCGCATGATCTGTTCGACACCTGCCGCGATCCCACCGTCGAAATCGCCCTGACGAAAGCGCGGCGTGATCACTTCGTCGATGATGCGCCGCGCCACCACGTCGCTCAGCGCACCCTCGATGCCGTAACCGACTTCGATGCGCACGGCGCGATCGTCCTTGATGACCAGCAGCAGTGCCCCATCGTCCACCTTGCGGCGGCCGAGCTTCCACTGTTCGACCACCCGCATGGCGTACTGCTCGACCGGTTCGGGCCGCGTCGAGCGGACCATCAGCACCGCGATCTGTACGTTCTCGCGTTCCTCGAAGGCACGAAGCTGCGCATCCAGCGCGGCGACCCGACCGGCGGCGAGCGTCCCCGTGAGGTCGGTGACACGCGCCTGCAGCGGCGGAACAGCGACCAGTTCCTGCGCGAACGCGACCGTCAGGAACAGGCTCAGCAACAGCCAGGCCAGGATGCGGGCCAGCCGCAGGTGGGCGGGGTGGGCGGCCGGGTACGGCGCCGCTGTTCTCGTCGCGCTCATGTCAGGGGCGCGACGCCGGTGCCGCGGCGCCGAAATCGACCTGTGGCGGCGTGGCCATCGCCTTCTCGTCGGCGACGGAGAAGTTCGGCTTGACGTCGTAGCTAAATACCCTGGCCGTGATGTTGGTCGGGAAGCTGCGCGTCAGGACGTTATAGTCCTGCACCGCCTTCACATAGCGCCCGCGTGCCACGGTGATGCGGTTCTCGGTGCCTTCGAGCTGGGCGCGCAGGTCCTGGAAGGCCTGGTTGGCTTTAAGCTGCGGGTAGTTCTCGCTCACCACCAGCAGCCTGCTCAGCGCGCCGGACAGCTCACCCTGCGCTGCCTGGAACTTCTGGAACGCTTCGGGGTTGTCGACGAGTTCCGGGGTGGCCTGGATCGAGGTAGCCTTGGCGCGCGCTTTGACGACCCGGGTCAGCGTCTCTTGCTCGAAGTTGGTCTCTCCCTTTACCGTCGCGACGATGTTCGGGATCAGGTCGGCGCGCCGCTGGTACTGGTTCAGGACCTCGGACCAGGCAGACTTGGTCTGTTCGTCCCGCCGCTGGAAGTCGTTGTAGCCGCATCCGCTCAGAGACAGGGCAAGCGCTGCGAGCAAGGCCGTCAGGAAAAGTCTCATGGTTTGGTCTCCGTGGAACTGGATGAAGTGGAACAAGGTGGAGCTGTCAGCAGGGCTGGGTTCGCTGGCCACCACTGCCGCGGAATCAGTAAAAAGGCGAGGGCGACCGCCAACGGGACGGACAGCCATGCGAAGCTGTTCTGCATGACGGTTCCGAACAGCCAGCCAGCGACGGCCGATCCCAGCGTCTGCCCGAAGCCTGCTGCGGCGGCGAGGCCACCCATCGCAGTCCCGAGCCGCCGACGTGTGGAACCCGCGGCGAGGTAGGCAATGGTGGGCAGCACGATGCCAGTGCCCGCGGCCGTGAGACTCACGCCGACGTACATCCAGGTCTCGCTGCCATGGCGGGCCAGCATCGCGAGTCCCGCGATGCCCAGGACCATGCCGGCAGCCAACACGCGGCGGGGATCAGCGCGCTCGAGCAGGCCGGTGAAGAACAGAACCGCGTTGACGCCCAACATCACCAGGCTGCATTCGGCGAACATCAACGACACCTCGCGCGACGAGAGATCGGGATGACGCTGGCCCTGCAGCACGATGCCGAGTTCAAAGCCGGCAAGCACGAACATGACCACGCCGTTGAGCAGCCAGAGCGTGATGGACCGGCGCTTGGACGCACTGTCGTCATCGCCTTCGTCCCCATCTTGAAGGGGCGACGGTGCAGGTAGCGTGGCAGCCAGACCCAGCATCATCAACACGCCCAGCACCGCCGAGAGTCCGATCACGAGGCTGGTCGCTGACCCTTGTACGAGGGCGGTGAAGAAACCCAGGCCGACAAGGCGATCGGCGGCGGCGTTCAGGCCGGGCCCGAACAGGAAGCCGAACAGCGACATCGCGCCCAACCATGCGAAGCGCTTGGCGCGTATCGCCTGCGGCGTGTACTGCGCGACGAGCGCCGGCACCACCGGCACGACGGCGGCGACAAAGAAGCCCGTGGCGCCGCGCAGCGCATAGATGCCGACCACGCCCACAGATTCTGGGCGCAGCAGCGGAAGCAGGCTCGCCACATAGCCGATCAGCCCGACCAGCAGCACGCGGGCGCGTCCCAGCCTATCCGCCAGCACGCCCCACAGTGGCGCCCCGACGAGGATTCCGGCCGTGTAGATGCCACTGAGGTAGCCGACATGACGCGCGAGCACTGCTGGATCGGCGTCGCCCATCAGAGGGCGCAGCCAGTCGGGAATCAAGGGCATCAACGCGCCATACCCGGCCGAGACGACGAACACGGCCGCCGCCAGCCAGCCCAACTGCACGACTCCCAGGTCGCGCTGAGGGGCCGGCGCGGCTTCGGGCGGCGGCGATTGCATCGGGTGGGTCTCGACCATCGTGGCTCGCGGCACAGGCTCACGCGACCGCTTGCACGTTCGCGTGAGACGTGACGCGCTTGATCCCCGGCAGGCGCGTTCGCTTGAGCATCAACGCATTGATGGCGACGATCGCGGAGCTGCCGGACATCGACAACGCGGCGACCTCGGGCGACAGCGTGAAGGGGTAAAGCACCCCAGCCGCAAGCGGGAAGGCGATCACATTGTAGCCCACGGCCCACCAGAGGTTCTGGTGCATCTTGCGCAGCGTCGCGCGGGAGAGTTCGATGGCCCCTACGACGTCGTAGGGGTCGCTCTTCATCAAAACCACCTGGGCGCTTTCCATCGCGACATCCGTTCCGGCGCCGATCGCAAAGCCCACGTCGGCCTGCGTCAGCGCCGGAGCATCGTTGATGCCGTCGCCGACCATGCCCACCTTGTGGCCCTGCTGTTGCAGTTCCTTGATCTTGGAGGCCTTCTGCCCAGGCAGCACGTCCGCAAGGACGATGTCGATGCCCAATTCCTTGCCGATGCGCTCGGCGGTCGCCTGGTTGTCGCCTGTCAGCATCGCGACCTTCACGCCCCGCGCCTGTAGCTTGGAGATCGTCTCCCGCGAGGTCGGTCGAACGGCGTCTGCGATCGCGATGATGCCGATCAGCCGGCCGCCGCGCGCGACATGGACCACGGTGCGCCCGCCGCCTTGCAGCCGCGTTGCCTCGCTGGAAAGGGCGGCCAGGTCCACCTGCTCCGACTGCATTAGCAACCGGTTGCCGAGCAGCACCGTCTCGCCCCCGATGGTGGCCCGTGCGCCTTGCCCATCGATGTTGGTGAAGTTCTCCGTGACTTCGGTCTGCATGTCGCCAGCACGTTTCAGCACTGCGAGTGCAAGGGGGTGCTCGGAGAACTTCTCCACGGCGGCAGCCGTCGTCAAAAGCCTGGTTTCATCGACACCGGGCGCGGCGACGATCTCGACGACCTCCGGCTGTCCAAGCGTCAAAGTGCCGGTCTTGTCGAACACCACCACTGTCAGCTTAGTGGCGTTCTCCAGCGCGGCCGCATTCTTGAAGAGAATGCCGTTCATCGCCCCCAGGCCGGTCCCGACCATGATCGCCATCGGCGTGGCCAGGCCCAGCGCATCGGGACATGCGATCACGAAGACAGTGATGGTCAACGTGAGTGCGAACAGCAGCGTCTGGCCCATTGCCCAGTACCAGACGCTGAAGGTCAACAGGCCAATCACGATCGCTGCCAGCACCAGCCACTGCGACGCCTGGTCGGCCAGCAGTTGGCCGGGGGCCTTCGAGTTCTGGGCTTCTTGGACCAGCTTGACGATCTGGGCCAATGCCGTGTCCGCACCGACTTTCGTGGCCTTATAGCGAAAACTCCCGCTCTTGTTAATGCTGGCGCCCACGACGGTGCTACCCACCACCTTCTTGACCGGCATCGACTCGCCCGTCAGCATCGACTCGTCGACCTGCGAAGCCCCTTCGACGATCTCGCCGTCGACCGGGATTTTGTCTCCAGGCTTGATCACCACCAGTTCACCGGCCACGACCTCGGCGGTCGGCACCTTGGTCTCGACGCCATTGCGCACGACGGTGGCCATCGGCGGCGCGAGGTCCATCAGTGCCCGAATCGCGTCGGAAGCGCCCGCGCGGGCGCGCATCTCCAACCAGTGGCCCAGGAGGATGAAGACCAGCAGAACCGCCGCCGCCTCGTAGAACACCTCGCTTTCGTAGAAGAAGGTCGCGCCGACGCTGAACAGGTATCCGACGCCCACCGACAGCACGACCAGTGTGGCCATGTTGGCAACACCGTTGCGCAAGGCCCGCCAAGCGGCGATGAGGAATGTCCAACCCGGATAGATGATCGCCGCGCTCGCGAAGATGAAAAGGAAAAGCTTATTGTTCAGCCCGAACGGCGTCTGGAAGTCGCCGAACATCTTCCCCATCGGCGAATAGAAGAACACCGGGACCGAGAAGATCAGCGACACGAAGAACCGATTGCGCATATCACGGGCCATGTCCTGCATCGACCCCGACCCGTGCCCCATGTCGTGCATCATATCGGCCATGGCGGGGTCGCCTGCGTGACCCTGGTGCCCGGCATGGGAGGTCGGCGAGGCGGCCGTCTTCGCAGTCGCTCCGGCTGCAGGGGCGTGCCCCAGATGCCCCTCATGCCCCGCGTGATCCTTCTGCTTCGCAGACACGGCATGATGGGCGTGCCCGTCATGGCTGCGGCCCGCCGTACTGCCCGTGGCGGGCTCGCACACATGCTTCGGTGTCAGTTCGCCGCCGCAGTGATACCCACACTCGGCGATCCGGTCACGCAGGTCCTCGACGCTGAGCTGCCCATCGTCGAAATGTACCGTTGCACTCCCCGCGACATAGTTGACATCGGTATGATGAACGCCTGGAAGTTGCAGCAGCTTGCGGCGTACTCCCTCCGCGCTCAGGCTCGAAACGAGCCCTCCGACCTCGACGTTGATTGATTTCATGGATGGTTCTTCCTGTTCGCTGTGTTCGTGTTGTCAACGTGCGAGTCGGCCCGAGTCCAGGCATTCCTCTGAGAACTCGAAGACGATCTCCCGATCGGGAGCGATGAGCTTGTTCTTCTTACCGGCGTAGTGAAGCCGGAAGAGGATGTCCTTGATCAGGTTGAGCCTGGCCAACCGCTTGTTGTCGGCGAGCACGACAGACCAGGGAGCTGCGGCGGTGTGCGTGCGCATGAACATCTCGTCGCGCGCCCGCGTGTAGTCATCCCAGTGCTTCAGTGCTACGGCATCCACCGGGCTTGACTTCCACTGCTTGAGCGGGTCGCGGCGGCGTTCATCGAGCCGGCGGCTCTGCTCCTTCTTGCCGATGTCGAGGTAATACTTCAGCAGCTTGATGCCGGAATTGACCAGCATCTCCTCGAACTTGGGCACGGAGTTCATGAACTCCTCATGCTGCTCGGCCGTGCAGAAACCCATTACCGGCTCCACGCCGGCGCGGTTGTACCAACTGCGGTTGAACACAACGAGTTCTTCGCCAACCGGCAGGTGCGGCACGTAGCGCTGGAAGTACCAACCGGTGCGGTCCCGGTCGGAGGGTTTGCCGAGCGCGACGACCCGGGTTTCCCGAGGACTCAGATGTTCGACAAGCCGCTTGATGCTGCCGTCCTTTCCCGCGCCGTCTCTTCCCTCCAGGAGGATGAGGATTCGGTCGCTGCACTTGATGAAATGACGCTGCAGCTTCACGAGTTCTATCTGCAGCATGTGCAGCAGCGCCTCATAGTCCTCGTGGCCGATCGAGCGTGCGGCTGGCTCGTCTCGCGGCGAGCCGTGTGCAATATCGCCGGCGTTCACGTGAGCCTTGCTTTTCGCGCCTCTCGCGCCCTTCTTGTTCTTTGTCATGGGGTTCTCCGTTAGGCCTTCTCGTTGCAGGCGGCATTGCTCGATAGTGCTCCGGCACCCGATGGGGCACTATCATCAGGTCCGCATGCGAGCGGCACGGGGGCACCATCGCAAGGACCGTACGCTGCAGCTAGGACGGTGTGTAGGCGGGTTGAGGGCGGCGAATCGCCTTCATATCAGCCTCGCTGGCGCGGACTCGAGAGGGATGGCAAGAAGCGCGGTGTTCGCGCGGCGTAGGCATCGAACTCGGCACCGAACTGCTTGCGCATGTCGGCTTCCTCGTTGATCGCCAGCCGCGAATACATCACGACGAGGAAGGGGAACATCAGCAGCGTCAGTAGCGTCGGCCACTGCAGCAGGAAGCCAAGAAGGATGGCCACGAAGGCCACGTACTGCGGGTGTCGAATCCTGGCATAGGGTCCGCTCACCGCTAGCTGTCCGCGTTTTTGTGCGCTGTATAGCACATTCCAGGCGCTCGACAGGAGCCAGAAGCCGCCGCCGATGAAGACGTAGCTCGCAATATGTAGCGGGCTGAAGTGCGGGTCGCCCTTCTCGCCCAGCAGCGTCGACCAGAGATGGCCGCTGTTGTGAGCAAGCAGGTCCAAACTCGGATATCGCGTCTGAAGCCAGCCGGAGAGCAGGTACAGCGTCAACGGAAAGCCATACATCTCGACGAACAGCGCGACGATGAACGCTGCAAATGTCCCGAAAGTTCGCCAATCACGCGAGGTCTGCGGCTTGAAGAAACTGAAGGCGAACATAATGAAGACCGCCGAGTTCATGAGAACGAGCAGCCATAGCCCATAGGCGGGCGCATCGTGATTCATGTGCGATCTCCATGTGTCGTTTTAGCCGGCTTGCAAAGATCGCTTGCTGCAGCATGACGATGCATCAGCACATGGGCAACGACGCATGTTGCGAGAAGGACCGGCGGCAGAGCAGCCAGGTAGTGGGCCCCGTGTTCCGTGAACAGCATGTAGATGCTTGCGCCCGAGAAAGCCAGAAAGCCCAGGAACCATCGCGAGCGTGAAAACGTCGGACTGGAGGGGCCGATGCGGTGAGATGCTGTCATGGCGTCCTCCTCACTTCACCGACTCGGGCAGCCGGTCCATCATCAGCTGCATCATGGATTGGCACATGTCCATGCGCATTTCGAGCATTCGCTGCCTCTCGGAGGGCGGCGCCGACTCTGTGCCTTCCTTCATAGCGCTCATCATCGCCATGCCGTCCCG
Organism: Cupriavidus sp. SHE; assembly: GCF_000812445.1. Taxonomy (NCBI): domain Bacteria; kingdom Pseudomonadati; phylum Pseudomonadota; class Betaproteobacteria; order Burkholderiales; family Burkholderiaceae; genus Cupriavidus; species Cupriavidus sp. SHE. Next base: position 52,437 of record NZ_JWMB01000010.1, read on the forward strand.
CATCGCCGGCATGTGCTCGGCCATCAGCGCTTTGCGCTCCTCGGGGGTCTTCGCCGCCACCATCCTTTCGTGCATTGCCTGCATCGACTTCATTTGAGCGTCCATGCCCTCGACGCTCGGCACCAGCGGCGCCGCGGCCGTAGGTGCGCTCGAACCCGCAGGATGATGGGCTTGATGGTCGTCTTGCGCGAACGCAGACAAGGTGACAAGGGCGGCGCCGAAGACGACCGCGATGCAACGCACGAATGCCATTACTTGCTCCTTTAGCCGTAGGTATTTGTCGTGGGGGGGCGAACCATATGTCGTTGCCAGCAGACAAATCCCATATTAAAACTCCGTAGCCGGGTACAGAGTCAAGGTTGCGCGTGCCGGGTGTGACCGGCACAGCTGCTCCTAGAAGGAGGCGTTATAGCGCGAGACGTGCAAACAGCAGCCAGGCTGGCGGCTGTGGAGGAGCCCGCTGGTGGCTTCTCGATGGGATGGCTTGCGAAGCCAGGGCCGAGGTCAATTCCTGGGCGGTATAAGAAGGGGACGGAAGCCCAACAAGGTCGAATGCGAAGGTCGGCGTCTTCTGAATTGCAGACTGGTTGACCTCGTCGCAGAGTTTCAGGCAAGGGGCCTTCGACGGGTCATGGCTCCCCTCTTCATGCTGCCCATGGGCGCCCTCATGCGCCCCATGCGCGTGACCTTGGTCGTGCCCATGTCCAGCAGCATGATGGTGCTGCTGCGGGGACTCCAGCAGGCAGGCATTTGCCATCCCGGTCGCAAGCGCAAACAACCATACCCCCAGCACCATCCACGCGATGGCGCGAATCCTGCGGGAATTGCGGGGGTTGAGAAGTCTGCGCATGTGCGGCCCATATACCCAATGGCAGTAATGCTATGCGCAGGCAAGTTGCGAGATATTGATCTCGATCAAATGAAGGCAGGGGTCAACTACGCAGTACTGCGTTATCCTGCCATGGTCATGAAGAAAACGGTAGATTCCTCGATGAACGAAGGTCCGGGCGATTGGATGACTGTCGGCAGGCTGGCGAAAGTCGCTGGCGTCGGTGTAGAGACGATTCGCTATTATCAGGGGCGCGGGCTCTTGCCGATCCCGAAGACTGCCGGCAGCTTTCGGCATTACCCCGCTTCAATGGTTCAGCGGATCGGCTTTATTAAGCGTGCACAGAGCCTGGGCTTCTCGTTGGACGAGGTGGGATCGCTCTTGGACCTGGAGGACGGACGGAATCGCCGGGCCATTCAGACCGTGACGCGGCGGCGCCTTGAACAGATTGACGAAAAGGTCGGGGATCTTGAGCGCATGCGAGATGCTCTGCGTGACATGCTCGTGCGGTGCGAGGAGACGGGGCAGGCCTCCCCTTGCCCCATCATCGCTGCACTTGTTGGTCCTCCTCCGGACCCGCAGCCGCTTACCAATCGATTGCGATAGCTCGCGGGAACAACGTCGCTGGAGACGTGCGCGAAAAGCTGAGGATTCTGAGGATTCCTCGCAGGCACCGCCGCTGCTGCCTGGCCGCGGCCCCTTGACATTGACACAGTGGTAAGGTGAGTGATCTGCGCGGAGCGTAATTGGCTGCTACTGAGCCTTTTTCCTGCGCCCGACGATACCTGATTGCTTGCGTCTGACCCAACTTGGGATCGCCGTTCGGCGACGCAAGACCGTCCGGGCTTCCGTCAAACGCCTCCCGATCACGCAGAGCAAGGCCTCGGGACGGTCCAGGAATACGTTGCCTGCCGTGTCGAGAAAGGAAATCCGATTGTTGCGCAGGCTCTCGGCCATTTTGGGCGAGAAGGGTCGACTACTGCCTTATGTGGATTGGGCAACGGAAAATTGCCTGGCCGACTCCCGTTGGACCGGGTTCGGCCAGGAGTGGCCATCGACTGTTGTCGCCCAGAGCAGACGCTCAAGGATCCGCCTACCGCCCTAAGACCTTGGGCGGTGGGCGCTAACCGCCGGCACAACAGGGGGCAGGCTTGTGCCGCCATTTGGGTTCCCCGCCGGTGCCCGGTCCTGTGCGGAAAAACCGAAGGATCCTTCTACGGCGGCCTTGCGAACGATCAAGGAAGTCGTTCCTGCAGGAGCTTCCCCCCGCAAACGGGGCTTGTGCAGCGCATCAACGGATGTAGCATGATGCGCTTCATCGCCCCCCTGGGTACTGCGGCGCCTCGCTGCGCCATCGTGCCCGCCAGGCCCGGGGTACCTGCAACGACTCAACGAGTAGTAAATGAAGAACAAACTCCGCTGGGGCCTGCTGGCCTTGCTCATAGTGCTGCTCGGCGCTGCGGCCCTGTGGTGGGGGTACGGCCGGGGCGAGCGGTGGCCGGCCGATATTGCCCACGCGAACGGTCGCCTGGAAATGGCGCGCGTCGACGTGGCCGTCAAGTACGGCGGCCGCGTGGTTGAGTTGCCCGTGCACGAAGGCGATGTGCTGGCCGCCGGGGCGACAGTGGCACGCCAGGATGACGCGGAACTGCGCGCCCAGCTCGAGGCCGCCATGGCCGCGCGAGCCCGGGCGGCCGACGCCGCGCGGCGGGCGCAGGCCGAGACCGGTGCACGCATTGCGCGCCAGCGCATGGCCCGGCTGGAGTGGTCCGAGACGGTCAAGCTGTTCAGTGAAGGGCAGGTGTCTGCGGTCGAGCGGGACCGCCGGCGGATCACGTTGGACGGCGAACAGGCCGGCGTCGACGGCGCCCGTGCGGCACTGGGCGAGGCGCGCGCCGCCATTGCCGAAGCGGATGCCCAGGTCGCGCGCCTGAAAGCCGTGCTGGCGGAAACCACGGTGCGTGCGCCGCTGGCGGGCCGTGTCGAATACCGCGTGGTGGAGGTGGGCACGGTGCTGCCCCCCGGCGGACGCGTCGTCTCGCTGCTGAATCCGGACGATATCTACTTCACAGTCTTCCTGCCCGGCCCCCAGGCCGGCCGGCTGGCCATCGGCGCACAGGCCCGTATCGTGCTGGACGCTTTTCCCGGAGAAGTCATTCCTGCGCGCATTGGCTATGTCGCTGGCGAGGCCCAGTTCACACCCAAGTACGTGGAGACAGAGGGAGAGCGTGCCAAGCTGATGTACCGTGTCAAACTGCAGTTGCCGGTAGAAGTCGCGCGCAAGCTGGCGCCGCGCCTGAAGGCCGGCATGACCGGCGAGGGCTACGTCCGGCTGGATCCCGCCAAGCCATGGCCGGCAACGCTGGACTCGCGCGGGGAATAGGACATGGGCGGCATCGGCGGCGAGCAGTCCGGCGCCATTTGCGTGGAGGGGCTGACGCATCGGTACGGTGGCACGCGCGCGCTGGAGGGCGTCTCGCTAAGACTGCCGGGGCACAGCACGATCGGCCTGATCGGTCCCGACGGCGTGGGCAAGTCGACGCTGCTTGGCATCATCGCTGGCGTCAAGAGCATCCAGCAGGGGCAGGCCTCGGTACTGGGTGCCGACCTGCGGGATCGCGCTCAGCGCGAGTCCATCCTGCCGCGCGTGGCATACATGCCCCAGGGGCTGGGACGCAATCTCTATCCCACGCTGTCCGTGTATGAGAACGTTGACTTCTTCGGGCGCTTGTTCGGCCTCGATGCAGCGGAGCGCGCCGCGCGCATCCGCCGGCTGCTCGATGCGACCGGCCTAGCCCCCTTCCCTGACCGCCCCGCAGGCAAGCTGTCAGGTGGTATGAAGCAGAAGCTCGGGCTGTGCTGCGCTTTGGTGCACAACCCCGACCTGCTGATTCTCGACGAACCCACCACTGGCGTCGACCCCTTGTCGCGGCGCCAGTTCTGGACCCTGGTCGACGACCTGCGCGCCGAGCAGAAGGGCATGAGCGTGATCGTGGCCACCGCCTACATGGAGGAAGCTCAGCGCTTCGAGCACCTAGTGGCGATGGATGAAGGCCGCGTCCTGGTCAGCGACAGCACCGCCGCAGTCCTGCGGCGCGCGGGCACCGATGACCTGGAGCAAGCCTATATCTCGCTGCTGCCGGCGGCGCGGCGCGGCGACGCGACGGGCCTGATCATCCCGCCGCGCGCACCGGAGGACGGCGAGCCGGCGATCGAGGCCGAGGGCCTCACGCGGAGGTTTGGCGGCTTCGTCGCCGTCGATCATGTCAGCTTCCGCATCGAGCGCAGCGAGATCTTCGGCTTCCTCGGCTCCAACGGCTGCGGCAAGACCACCACCATGAAGATGCTGACCGGCCTGCTCGATGTCACCAGCGGCACCGCCCGGCTGCTGGGCAAGCCGATCGATACCACCGACATGCGCACCCGCATGCGCGTCGGGTATATGTCCCAGTCCTTCTCGCTGTACGAGGAGCTGACGGTGCGGCAGAACCTGGACCTGCATGCCCGCCTCTACCGCATGGAAGGCGAGCATGCCCGCGATGCGGTCGCGCAGGCGCTGGCCGGATTCGAGCTAGCGCCTTACGCCGACGAACGCCCGGCCGCGCTGTCGCTGGGCATCCGCCAGCGGCTGCAACTGGCTGCGGCCTGCCTGCACGGTCCCGAGGTGCTGATCCTGGACGAGCCGACCTCCGGGGTCGACCCCGGCGCGCGGGATATGTTCTGGCGGCACCTGGTGAAGCTATCGCGCGAGCAGCGCGTGACCATCTTCGTTTCCACCCATTTCATGAACGAGGCCGCCCGCTGCGACCGGATTTCCTTCATGCACCGCGGCCGCGTGCTCGCGGTCGGCACACCGGAGGATCTGCGCGAACGGCGCCATGCGGACACGCTGGAAGATGCCTTCGTAGCCTACCTGGAGGAAGCCGAGTCCAATGGTGCAGCGCCACCGGTGCCCTCCCCGGCGACGCGGCCGACGGGTAACATCCAGGCCCGAGACGCTGGCGAGGCGCCGCGCCGCGCCGCAGCGGCGCCGCTGGCCCGCATCTGGGCCTTTGCCCGGCGCGAGTCCATCGAACTGGCGCGCGACAAGCTGCGGCTCGCCTTCGCCATCTTCGGGCCGATCGTGCTGCTGCTGGCGGCGGCCTGGAGCGTGTCCTTCGACGTGGAAAACGTTCGCTTTACCGTGCTCGATCGCGACCAGAGCCTGGCCAGCCGCGAACTGCTCGAGCAGTTCGCCGGTTCACGCTATTTCGTGCCGGCGGGCAGTGCACGCGATGAAATGCAGGTGCGGCATGTGCTGCGTGCCGCCAACGCTTCGCTGGTGGTGGAGATCCCGCCAGGCTTCGGCCGCGACCTGCTGGCCGGGCGCCGTCCCGAGGTAGCCTTCCATATCGATGGCTCCAGCCCTTTCCCCGGCGCCACCGTGCGTACCTATGTCAACGCCACGCTGCTCGGCTACGCGCAGGCACGCGCCCGCGCGCTGCCGACGGCGGCCCCCACCCTGCCAATGAGCGTCGAAACGCGCTTCGTCTACAACGAGCAGTTCCGCAGCATCTATGCCATCACCCCGGGCATCATCATGCTGGCGCTGATCCTGATTCCCACCATGCTGACGGCGCTGGGCGTGGTGCGCGAAAAGGAGATGGGCTCCATCACCAATCTCTACGCCTCGCCGGCAAGCGTAGGCGAATACCTGGTGGGCAAGCAGTTGCCCTACGTCGGCCTAGCCATGCTGGCCTACCTGACACTGGTGGCCCTGACCGTCACGCTGCTGCAGGTACCGCTCAAGGGCTCCTTCCTGGCCCTATCGCTGGGCGCACTGCTGTTCATTCTGGCCGCGACCAGCCTGGGCTTGCTGATGTCGACGTTCGTGCGCTCGCAGGTTGCCGCGATCTTCGGCACCGCCATCCTGTGCCTGATTCCCTCAGTCAACTTCTCTGGCCTGCTCTACCCCGTCTCCACGCTGACCGGCAGCGGCTACTGGGTGGGACTGGGCTTCCCTTCCTCCTGGTTCCAGCTCATCAGCCTGGGGAGCTTTACCAAGGGGTTGGGCGCGGACAGCTTCGGCGCCATGTACCTGGCGCTGCTCGGCTTCGCGCTGGCCTACCTGGCCGGAGCGCGATGCCTGTTGCGCAAGCAGGAGGCCTAGCGATGGTGCAATGGTTCAAGAACGTCGCGCGGCTCAGCCGCAAGGAAATCTTCAGCCTGTTCAGCGATGCCACGCTGATGATCCTGATCGTCTTCGCCTTCACCCTCGCGGTCTATTCTGTGGCCAAGGGGATCAAGGCCGAGGTGTCGAATGCCTCGGTGGCCATCGTCGACGGCGACCATTCGGCCCTGTCGCGCCGCCTTCGCGATGCCGTCCAGCCACCCTACTTCAAGCCGCCGGTGGACATCGACCGGCGCGATATCGATGCCGAGCTCAACCGCGGCCGCTACATTTTCGCGATCGAGATCCCGCCGCGCTTCGAAGCCGACGTGCTGGCAGGCCGCGCGCCGGCCGTGCAAGTGCTGGTGGACGCCACCGCGATGACACAAGCCGGACTAGGCACGGCGTACCTGCAGGAGATCTTCACCAGCGAGACGCTAGCCTTCCTGCGCGCGCGCAACATCCAGGCGCAGTTGCCGGCCACTGCCGTGCTGCGCGTCCTGTTCAACCCGAACACGGAATCCTACTGGTTCACCTCGACCATGCAGATCGTGGTCAACATCACGGTGCTGTCCATCATCCTGGTGGGTGCCGCCGTGATCCGCGAACGCGAGCACGGCACCATCGAGCACCTGCTGGTGATGCCGGTGCGCGCCAGCGAGATCGCTGCCGCCAAGATCATCGCCAATGGCTCGGTCATCTTCCTCGTTTCGCTGTTGTCCCTGTGGCTGGTGGTGAATCTATGGCTGCAGGTTCCGCTCCAGGGATCGATGGCGCTGTTCGCGCTCAGCACCGCGCTGTATCTGTTCTCGGTGACGGCGCTGGGGATGTGGCTGGCCACGCTGGCGCCGGCCATGCCGCAGTTCGGCTTGCTGGCGGTGCCGACCTACGCCGTTGCCTACCTGCTGTCAGGCGCAGCCACGCCGGTGCAGAGCATGCCGGCCGCCATGCAGCCGGTGGTGCAGTTGCTGCCCACCACGCAGTTCGTCACGCTGACGCAGGCAATCCTCTTCCGCAGCGCAGGCGTCGACGTGGTCTGGCCGCAACTGCTTGGTGTCACGGCGGCCGGCGGGATCTTCCTGACGCTGGCGCTCACGCGCTTTCGCGCCATGCTGGCGCAGCAGGGCTGAGCCAAGTGGAGCAGACATGAATCGGAGCAAGGATGTGAAGCAGAGTAAGGCCGGATTCCCACTGTGCGCTGCCGCGCTTTCCGCCGCCACAGTGATGCTGGCAGGCTGCACTGCAGTGGGCGTAGACGTACCGCCCGCCCTCTCGGCGCCAGCCGCTTTCCAGATGGTGCCGCCGTCGGACGGCATGCAGGCCGACGTGGCGCGCTGGTGGCAGGGCTGGCAGGACCCCGACCTGACCCGCCGCATCGACGCGGCGCTGCGCGCCAACACCGACCTGCGAGTGGCCCGGGCGCGCGTGCTGGAAGCCCGTGCCATGGCGGCCGTGGCCGACTCGGCGCGATATCCCACGGTAGCCGCACTGGCCGGCGCCGCACGCGGTGAGGGCGACCTGCGCAGCCCTTCGCCGGCGCCGGATGGCTCGCCGGCCCTCGAAGCCTATGCCGCCGGCCTGAGCGCGTCCTGGGAGGTCGACATCTTCGGGCGGCGCGCCAGCGATGCCGCCGCGGCGGCGGCGCTGGCGCAGGCCGCCGAGGAGCAATGGCGCGGCGTGCGCCTGACCATCGCCGCCGACGTTGCGCAAAACTACCTGGAAGCGCAAGGCCTGCAGCGGCGGCTCGCCTTGCTCGACCGCAGCCTGGTCACGCTGGCCGCGCTGCAGCGCTATGCGGAGGCGCGCTTTCGCGCCGGACAGGCCCTGGCTTACGACGTGGAGCGCGTGCGCGAACAGATCACCGCACGAGAGTCGGAGCGGCCGCTGCTGACCAGCCAGATCGAGGTGCGCCAACGCCGGCTGGCCGTACTGGAGGGCAAGGTGGCGCAGTCGGCCCAGGCCCTGCCCGCGCCCACTGCCTTCAACGTGCCACCGGTGCCCGTCGGCGAGTTGCCGTCGGCCGTGCTCGAGCGCCGGCCCGACGTGCGCACCACCGCGGCCCTGCTGCGCGCGCAGGCGGCCAGGCTCGGCAGCGCCAAGGCCGATCTGCTGCCGCGCTTCTACCTCAGCTTCATCGGTCTGGATGGACGCATTCGCATCGACGGGTTGCCGGCCCTCAGCGGTACCGGCGGCCTGCTGAGCGCCGGCGTCGACCTGCCGCTGTTCAACGCCGGGCGCATCCGCGCGAATATCGCGGCCAACGATGCCCGGCTGCAAGCGGCACTGGTTGAGCACGAGAAGGCGGTGCTGCGCACGCTGGAAGAAGTGGACAGCGCCTACGGCGTGCGCCATGGGCTTGACCTAAGGAGCCAGCGGCTGGAAGGCACCCTTGCTATTGCCCAGCGCAATGCCAACCAGGCGCAGCGGCTGTATGAAGGTGGGCGGCGCACTCTCCAGGACGTGCTCGATGCCCGCATCGGCGCACTCCAGCGAGAAGACGAAGTACTCCAGGCGCAGACCGGGCAGGCCCTTGCCACGGTCCAGCTCTACCGGGCGCTGGGCGGCGGCTGGTCAGAGGCGGACACGGTCGAGCCAGCTTCTGCAGACCGGGACGCGCGCGGCTGACACCGATGGGCGGGCGGGTTCACGGCCGACTCGACGAACCCTGATGCAATCGGCTCCCCATGCCGATAGCGGCCCCCCTAGTATGAAGTGCCGGTTGTTGTCCGTGGAGACGATGAACGCCGCCTAGTGATTGGCAGGACTTGTTCTACAACGCCGCTATCGTAGTCACCTCGAAGTGAGCTTCGACTTCGGGTGTTGGTAGATCTCCCCACCCTCGCCAGCCATGGGCAATGGGATGCTTTGGAGGCCTCTTACCCGTCTCCAATATTGTCTGCTACGGGCCGTCGACATCTTTCGATTCTGTGCCGGAAAGCAGCCAAGGCAACTATATTTGCAAGACCCGTAACCTTTCCAAGACGATTCTGGATATCTTCGCAAGCAGGCCTGCCGTCATCGGAGCCGGCGCACAAATGGCGTCAACCTGGGTGCAATGGGGGGTGCTTACCAACAATAAGAAGGGCTTTCTGCGCTGCTCAATGTCGCGCATCACCTCAAGCGAGGGATGCTTCGACATGGGGTCTCCAATCCGTACAATCCGATGGCAACTCGCTTGCGCTGCTGTACGAGAACGGCCGCAAAGCAAAGCTTCCCTTTGACGGAGAAGTTTGGTTGAAAGCTTATGTCGATGGCTCTGAGCGTACAGTTCAAGTGGAGTCGGGGACGCGATTCCGATGGCGGGTGAATGGCCGGTAGTGTCCAGACCAACGCAGCCGATGTACTTTTCCCTGCTCGCCAGAAATGGAACGCGGTTCTTCTCTTTGATAAATGGAACCGTCCGGAAATATGGCGTTTGATTCCTGACCGCCCCCGACATAGAGCCGTCAACACGTTCGACGAAACCAGCAACGGGAAGCTCGTTGAGACCAGTCGGCGTGCACCAAGCAGCAATGCAGCTCTAGACGCTACGACAACGAAGGCTTGCATATTGTCGAAGGAAGTAGGGGCGGACAGGAAAAAAAGAGCGCTGCCTCGGAACGAGTCCAGCGCCCTCCGGATAAACTCACTCCATAAACTAGAGCAACGTGGTCTCCTCCAGCAATTCCCGGCTTGCCGCATCAACAAATGGCTCGTCCTTGCTTGGACGCCCGCCCGGCAGCGCCCACGTGCTGCCGTCCTTGGAAACCAGCAACACGCGATCGCCGCGAGCACAAACCACCGTGGCTCTAGCCGAGGGCTTTGGCGGCCTCGTCGTCGAAGGCGTGTATGCACGTCGCTTGCTCGCTCCGTTGGGCGCCGGAATCTGGTCTTTCGATGCTTGGACCAATGCCACGCGGCAGCATGGCAGAAGCATTCCAATCAACCGGTGTGCGATCCCGCACAGATCGACCAGCTCGGGTGTATTAGGTTGCTGTTCGCGGGATTGCTGCCCCGCAAACTCCTGCAGGAGACGGAGATGGGAACACTGTGGAGAGCATTCTCGCAATCTCGTTCGCACTTTGCACTGCCTTTGGGCCGGCAGTATCGGCGCAACAGACCATTACCCAGGCGTCCCTTTATGATCGTTTGGGAGGGCTAAAGGGCATCACAGTCGTGGTCGACGATTTTATCGACCGACTCGTCGCAAATAAAACACTAAACCAGAATCCTGCCATCGCTGCGGGCCGCAAGAGTTCTCTGCCACCATATCTCAAGTTCCAGGTTGCGCAATTGGTCTGCGAGGTCAGCGGTGGCCCATGCAAGTACACCGGAAAGCCGATGAACGAGTCGCACGCTCTTCTGAATATCAGCGAGCGCGAGTGGGATGTGATGGCCAAGGAGTTTAAGAAGTCCCTGGACAAGTTCAAGGTTCCGGCAGCAGAGCAAAAGGAGCTGTTTGATATTGTCGGCAAGACGAAAGCGGATATTGTCGTCAGGAAATGATCCTCGCCTTGGCCGAAGCGACCGTTGCATACTGGGACACCTTGCGCGTAGTCGCGTCCCAGGCTGTCTCAGCGCCGCCGTAAGGCGTCGAACGCCAATCCGAGCGTGATCCCGACCAATGCGAGAACCCGCCTGGGGCACCACCTATGGAGCAGCGATCGGAAGCTTGGACGGCGTCGCCTGCTGTCGACCGTTATCTGCTAGTGAACATCCCGTGCCGGCGGATCAGCGGCTCGGCAAAGGTCCGCTCGACGAACTCCCGCAGCTGGCTCAGGTCGGTCCGGGTGCAGACCTCCGTGGTCTGCACCGAGGCATGGCCGAGCAGCGCCTGTGCCTCATCGGTCTTTCGGCGCGGTTAATCCGGACTCTCGACCACGGGTATCGTCGTGGTGTGCGTCAAACGGATTGCATCCTATTCAGATTGACCCTGACACGCTTGACCTTGGGTAAATGTCAGAAGCAATACTCCGACCCTCGCCTGCGCAAACGCCTATAGGCACTGCCGATAAGGAAGGCGTAGCTAGATGAAGGAAATCATGGTGAGACCCGGCGCCAACCCGGGTCGGGATCAAACGACTTCATTGCCGCAGCCTTGGTCGCACCGTCCAGGCCCAAGTCACGCTCGTAGACCTGGCCCTCATGGCTCATCATGAAGCTCATAACACCAGTGTCATGGTAGCGAACGGGCCAAGCCAACACAGCAAAACCATCGAGCATCCTTCCATTTACGACATAGTCGAATGCTCCGCCTGGCGCGTGATCGCCTTGAGAGGTCAGGAGTTTGTAATAATATCCGTAGTAGCTTTTCGTCCTGACATTACGTTTGCTCGCCGTGGAGAAGCCCGGCCCATGGGGGCTCCGGGGCCTAGTTGCACGTGTCGGATGGCTCATTTCGGCTTGCTCATCAGAGATGCTGGTCTTGTTGGCGGCATACACCGACACAGCAGAGCGGTGCTGTTCGGCCAAGGCGTACTTGTACTGCGCGTCGTAGATTGCCAGCATCATCTGGATTACGGCCAGCTCGTTTCGACTGATCCGACGCACACGCATTTCTTCAACACCGGCTCGCGTATCGAAACGCCAGCCTTTCGCAGTTTTCACCAAGGGAATAGGCAATGTCCAACCGTCGTTGCCTACGGCGATGTAGGCGTAATTGCCTGCTGCCTGGATCGCATGCGAAACATTCCAAGCGTCGAGGAACTGCAATCGAATCTCGGCGCCAACGGGTGGGATGAAATCTCGAAAGTTAGACCCCAAGATGGCCCTCATGGCCCCCACGTCGTTGGCGGCGATGGCATCGCCAAACGCGCTCATCGCGACCGCTGGGGAGCTAAACAGACTGTTCGCGAAACTAGCGGGAAGCGCCCCGAACGCGAGCGCCAATATGGTGGCCACCGAGCGAGCTACGGCGGCAAGCCGGCAGCCGGGAAATCGCATTGGCGATTTCATGCTTAACCGTCCTTTAGCGCCTACCCCCGCCGCGTCCACGCGCGCCACCGCCGCCATATCCGCCACCGCCTCCACGACCGCCACCCGCATTTCCACCACCACCGCCGCGTCCGCCGCCGCCCGTTCCGATGCCTGAGGACTGCAAGCTGGAGTGTCCACGGTCGAAATCGCGCTGGGCGGTTGCGCCGCGCCCGCCAACGCCCTGGAAAGCGCCGTCGCGTCCACTGCTAGCGCCGCCTGCGCGATTGCCACGGCCGCCAGCGCGGTCCGAGACGCGGGCACGATTACTCGCCTGGCCCCGATCACCAGTTCCACCCCGGCCGCGGAATTCGTTGCGCCGGTCTGCACCCGCCATACTCCTGCCATCGAATTTCTCACGCGAAGCGTTGTCGCGATACGCTACACCCTTGCGGTGGGAGGCATCAACGGTAAAAGTAGCGGTCGATATTGGCTGCCTTGTTGAAGTTGATGTTCACGTCGCCGTGGCCCCAGTTTGCGCTCCCGAAAATTGCCCCGGCCGCAACCAAGCCTACGCCCCAGGCAAATCCGGTGGCCAGTGCCGCGCCAGGATAGTAGGCGGGATATGACTTCCAGTAGTAAGGCGGATATGCCGGGTAACTCCAGCCCCCGTAGACCGTGGTGGGGATGTAAGCGGCACATAAATGAACTGTGGATCCGCAGGCTCGATGCGCACGATTGACTGGCTGGCCTGCCCCCGTATTGGCGCCGGCGCAGGTTCCACGATCACGTTCTGCTGCTTGCTCGACTTGAGGTTCCCAGACTGCTGGGCGTGCGCAATCGCTGTACCGCAGCGAGCACGTCCGACTCCTGAGCGAGAAAAGCGTCACCAAGCTTCTGTGCCCAATCGAGTCTGTCGCTCATCGGCTCTAGGGCTTATGGAATGGCGACCAGCGATTTCACGCTGACATCCCACGCCAGACCTCTCGACTGCCTTGAGCACGACATTGCCCTTTACCCCCGGGTTGGCCTTGACCAAGCGCGCTGCTTGCACGATCTCCTGCGGATAGGTGGAAGCCATCACAACTTAAGTCAGAACCGAGTCGGGATAGAGCGCGATGGGCGCGACCAGTGCCTCGAATTCCTCAGGCTTGAAGGGGGCAGCGTGGGCCGGCACCTCCTGAGCATGCAAGGTAATCGAAACCATCGCCAGCACCGCGAACAGCCAATGCATATGGTTTGGGCCAGTCGTTCACCCCAAATATTCGTGGCTTCCCTCCTTGCTTGTCCGTCTCAATGCCACTAAGCCCGAACCTGTGTAGTGTCCTGATCCGTCGTTTCCGGGACGGAGCAAGCGGGCGCTCAAGAAATCAATTTCCACGTCGCTGTTCCCTCCTGTTATCGTCAAGGCGAAATATCTGGTTTTCTTTCATAATAATCTTACCGCCATCCTTCATCTCCATAGCCATACCCTCTTTCATATGCATGTCATGGCCATACGGATCCTTCATGACTATTTTTCCATTATCCATTACATGAACATACGATCCATTTTTGAGTTCATAGGACTTCACAACTTTGCTTGTATCTTCTGCGGTGGCCGAGAATGAAATCATTGTCGCGAATACTGCAGCGGCGATTCTATTGCGCATGACGGCTCCTGATTGGGAAGCACCGAAAGGAACGACCATTTCACTTTATACCAACCAACGGGGTGTGTACACGACACGACCGACTGCTTGCCATCACGGCTGTTTGGTGTCGACGGCGGGGGGCGCCGAGCGCATTTAGATGCGTCGTGTACGACTGTCAAGTGCGACTCCCAAGCGGCGTGAGGATTCGTCCTCACAGATGTGCGAGGCTTGCTCGGGGCGAGTCAAGTGCTGGTCAAACTCAGCATTGCAAAATGCAATGTGCCCTATAAGCTGCAAATATGTTTAAGGGAAAGATAACTACACTTTCCGTGGGTATCGTAGTCAACGATGCAATTTAGCCGCGAAGAGATTCATCATCTGCTGCGAGTTTGCGAAAAAACTAAACAATTCGATGCCCAGATCTCGGCTTTCGCAAGCGTAGGGTGCAGTGACACCGTTGCGGCGGTCTAGTCCACAACTAGCAGTATCGACACCAGTGCCACTTTCTCCCCCTGGACTTTCTCCGTCTTGAGACTGATTGATTCCCAGCTTTGCCACCGTCGGCCGGGGCAAGCGCTTCACGCAAAGTTCAACGGGTTGGATACGGCAAAGATTCCGCAGCCTCTGCCATTTATGTGTCGTTAACAGCACCCATGATGGCGATGATGCTGATGCACAAAACGCGATGGATTCTGCTGAAAGACAGATCGGGAATTCTCGGATTCAAAGAAGAAAGTTCTGCCCTCAAATATGGCCGTGGTGGCATGTGTGGGATCGAGCTTATTGCCGGTAACAGGATCTGTCGTGCCACTAGAATCACTCTCTGGCGGGCTGGTTACATCACTATACTGATGACCCTGCCCCGCCCGGCAGCACTGCCCTGCATCAGGATCGAGTCCGTCGCACAACATACCCAAAGTATCAGCTTTGGGGTGTCAACCAGCCGTGGAGATTGATGCAAGTCAACCTGGGAAGAAAGCCCATTTCTAAACTGCATTCAGAAAGACAAGACGTGGCTCGGCTCCCCGGCTTAGAAGAGAAGGAGGACTGTCATGCGGCCCAAAACCTGGAGGTACTTGGAATGTCTCATCATGGCAGTGCTTTTTGCGATCCCATCGCACCTGCTTGCACAATCGCGCTTGGAGCGGGATGGCGTGGTGCTCTACTGGGGCCTCGTGCCCGCAGCCATCGTCGCGCAGAGGCACTCGCTTGAAGAGATGCACGGATCCGTGCCATCAGGGGGCCGACTTCAGCACTTGGTCGTGGCGCTATTTCGCGCCGATGGTTCTCGCATTGACGACGCCATCGTGCGAGCCCAACTCAGCGAAACAGGCATTGTCGACCCTGCGCCGAAGTATCTGACGCCGATGACCATCAATGGAGAAGCGTCCTATGGGCAGATCTTCACGACAGTGCTCAGTGGAACGATTCATTTCCGCATATATGTAAAGCTCTCGAGGCGAGATTCTGACATTGAATTCGACATATTGGCCTCGCCGCAATAAGCGGGAGCCGGCAATGCTTCATGGCTTCACTGAGTTCATACCGACTACCACGGCTTCTCTGATCGATTCAGAATGGGGCATCCCCAGTGAATCAAAAAACCTTGCGATACGGCATTGCTGTGATTGGGGGTTGTGACGTTTGATTGGATTGGGGCGGTGCTGTCACGCTTTACATTCACGATCGCTGACATCGAGACTTGCGCAAACAAATGCGATTGCTGCAGATCCTGTTTCAGCCTGTGAAAAACCCGACCTCGCGTTCCGTCAGCAGTTGACGCCGGCATAGATAACATTCGTGACCCCCGAACGTTGCTTATGCAACGCCGTGTCTACAACAAGCACTGCTACGAAAAGCAAAAGCAGAAGCAGAACGAAGCATTGGCACCGTTTTCCCGAAGACAGGAAATCGCGCAATGGTTGTATGCAGCCGCGCATGCATTGCACGATTCTATGCAGTCTAGGTAGTTCTCGTGTGGCATTGAATCACTCCTTCAGTTTCAGAAAATGGGAGGACCCCGCTGCCAAAAGTAGGGGCTGCGCGATCCACGAAAAACGCGACATCCACTCCTCGAATTACGTGAATCTAAAAGCCACATAAATTGATCCTTTCAGAGTGGCCACAGGCATTTCCGTATCAGAAATGACGCAATGCGGATAAATTCCGAATCGATGCCATTTCGCCACCGTCAGCCGTTGCAGATTCTTGGCCGGCGACGACGAATCCTTGCATTCGATACCGTACGAAACTACATCTCCAATCTCTTCTATTTCGTGCTGTGAACGTTAACCTCAATCTTTCTGGAGGATTACATTTACGCCCTACCCGGCCCACGGCCTTGGTCCAGGAATAAAATGAAATTGAACAACCGCACTCGAACGCCCCATCCGCTGCTGTGATGTAACGATGCGAATGAAATCAGGCATGCCTCTTTCCTTGTCCGTTGGCGCGGCACTCTGCTTTGCGCCCGGACAGGTGTGGGCGATACAACTGGCATGGGTCGCCGAGACGCCGGCTGGATTGGGCATTGAAGGCATCAAGGCCGAACGCCGCGATGAAGGCAATGAAGTCCAACTGCTGGCTCTGGCGGCCAATCCCCGGCATCACTCGGTGAAGCATGTCACACCGCCGAAGGCCACGAGCACCTCGCCGGAGAGATTGGAGCCGGCATCCGCTCCGGATACTCAACAGACGGGTTGCCAAAATTCCAAGAGGACAAGGTCCACCGAACCAGTTGTTCCACAACATAGTGAACCCAATGCGCCCTAGTGCAGGACAATAACCTGGAGATCTAATGATGAAACAAAAACTGATAGTCGGAGCCTTCATTGCTGCCATCTCGCTGGCTGCGGCCGCGGTCGATACGAGCAATGTCGTAAAAACCTATGAGTTGCAGGACGGTTCGAAGGTGCACGTCTTCAAGGACGGCAAGATGGGCATGGAGAACAAGTTCGGCAAGTCCATGAACATGCCGGAAGGCAAGGTCATGGAGACCAAGGACGGCACGAAAATCATCATGAAAGGCAATGAGATTTTCAGGCTTGACGAAGCCCTCAAGAAGGGCCACAGCGAAGGGGGCTAATCCTACCAGGGCGCTTTGCGCGCCCTACTTCGCCCGCTCAGGGATTGCAGAAACGAAGATCCGCAACGGTTTCGTTGCCTGCATTCTCCATTCCTTCTGCTCCCCCGCAAGCAAATGAATCGGCACGGGCTGAGTACCCGTCATCGGCGTCATGGCTTCGCTCTGGGATAGCACGACAGCAATGTCGATGCTTTTATCTCCCGGGTTTCGCAAACTGAGCGAAACCGTCTCGCCGGTCCGGAGGGCACGGCTCGCGGGTTGGCCGTCGAGATGATCCACTTCCACGATCCACACCGTGGCCGGCAATGTTTCCCCGGGCGCACCCGGCGCCAGATACGCCGCAGGATGCACGTCCGGTACAGGAATGATATGCGCGTGAGCGACAAGCCCAGATAACCCCGCCAGCCCGACGATTCCATACTTGATTCGGCGCAACGCTTGTCTCCTTTGCATTGGAAAATTTGAAACACTTCCCGCAACTTGCATCCGCCTCCCGAAGGAAGCGGCCCGATACGGCAACGCACCCGGGCGGCGCCCCTGTGTCACTGTGCGCCAGGCCCTTGTGTGGAAATCAGGTCAGTCCAATGCGACCATGCGGGAAAGTCATGGTGAAACGGGTTTTCCCGCCGGAACAGGCCGCAGCAATTTTCCCGCCATGCGCAACGACGATGGCCTTAGTGATCGACAGTCCGAGCCCGACACTGTCCGAATCCAGTCGCGCCCTTGATTTATCGGCCCGAAAAAACCGATCAAAGATATAAGGAAGCAGATCTGGCCGAATCTCCACGCCTTCATTCTCCACCACGATCATGGCATCTGCCCCCCGTTCCCGCGCAGAGACCATGATCTGACGGCCGTCCGCGGTGTAACGCAACGCATTGGACAAGAGGTTGCTGAGCGCACGACGCATCATCAGACGATCACCCGCGATGCGTACATTGCCGTGAAGCTGCAGGGTAACTCCCTTGTCCTCTGCCAGCGCGTCGTAAAAGTCGAAGAGTGCTAGGACCTCGTCGGCAATATCAATCGACTCCTCGCTGGGCAGCGTAATGCCGTGCTCCATTTTCGCTAGATACAGCATATCCGAGACCATCCGGCCGAGACGTTGCAATTCCTCGGCGTTTGAGGTGAGCACGTCGCGATACTTTGCAGCGTCACGTGGCTGCGCCAGAACGACATGTGTCTGCGTCATGAGGTTGGTGATCGGGGTGCGCAACTCATGAGCCAGGTCTGACGAAAACTCAGACAGTCGTTGGAAATCGTTCTGCAGACGCTCCAGCATCGCGTTCAATGTCGCCGCGAGATCTGCCATCTCAACCGGCACCGCAGCCACCGGCATGCGCGCATCCAACCTGTTCGCCGTCACACCTTTGGCGCGCGATGCCATCATTCGCAGTGGCGCCAGACCGCGGCGTGCCGCCCACCAGCCCAGCAAGCCGCTGGCGAAAGCTGCAAGTGTTGTGTAAAAAGCCAAGGATCGGCGGAAAGCGTACATGAAGTGTGCATGAATTTCCGTGTCCATTCCGACGACCACTTTCAAGGCTCCCTCGCTCGCGGCTAAAACGGGCACTTCCGCTCGCATACCGCGGTAGTGCTTGGCCTCCTGCTGCCACACGAACGTGCCATCGGGGTTCAGTCCCTCGTTCGTGGCTTTCTCCGCCGGCCTAAAATCGAAGTCCTGCGTGGCAAAAAGCGTCTTGCCTTGAGCGGTCTGCACCCGCGCGACAAAGCCTGGATGGTGTTCCACCAACTCCTGCAGGCGCGCAGGTAGACGATCCACAGCCGTTTCATCCACGACGCGTTCAATCAGACGGAAGTTGTCACCCAGCACCACAAAATCTTCGTTGGAGAAGTGCCGGTCCATCGTCAGCCAGATGAGCACCCCGAGTCCCAGCAGGACGGCAGCCGATGACAGCGAGAACAGGATGGTCAACCGAACGGTCAGGGACAGCCGGTGTCTCATAGCGGATCCTCGGGCGCCTCAAGTACGTATCCCATGCCGCGAACAGTCTGGATCAGTTTCACCTCAAAACCGTCATCGATTTTTGCCCGCAGACGCCGGATCGCCACGTCGATAACGTTGCTGTCGCTATCGAAGTTCATGTCCCACACCTGGGAGGCTATGAGGGAACGGGGAAGCACCTCCCCCTTTCGACGCGCAAACAACTCGAGCAAGGCGAATTCCTTACCGGTCAGCGTGATGCGTCGACCACCGCGAGAAGCCCGCCGTCGGCTCAGATCCAGAATCAGATCGGCCACTTGAATCCGGTCCATCGCCAGCTGCACCGCGCCTCGACGCAGCAGCGTCCTGACCCTGGCAAGCAGTTCCGAAAACGCAAATGGCTTGACCAGATAATCGTCCGCCCCAAGCTCAAGGCCTCGCACGCGATCAGCAACACTGTCTCGCGCCGTCAGAAACAAGACCGGGACCGCATTCCCTGCCGCGCGGACGGCATGCAGAATATGCCATCCGTCGACGTCGGGCAGCATGACATCGAGAATGATGAGATCGTAGGTTTCGTTGACCGCAAGATGTTGACCATCGAGTCCATTGGCGACCAGGTCGACGACGAAGCCCGCCTCGGTCAGGCCCTGCCGAAGATACTCCCCCGTCTTGACTTCATCCTCCACTACCAGCAGCTTCATTGCCCAACCTCCTCCCAACTCGATCGACCCAATTTTGTTTTTAATACAACTCTCATCTCCGGCGTAGTCTACCCAGTACGCACCAAGGTGACCCTAACCTCTCCGGAATGTAATGTTCGGGTAAGTCGTCAGTAGGCAGCATCTCGCTACTCTGTGACCTGCCGCAAAACCGACGCGGCCATTCAAGCGAAAAGGACTATTTTCATGCTACGTGATCGACCGTCTGGCATCTTCCTGCCCAACTTGCCACGCCGCCGTTTCGTACAAGGTTTGGCCGCCGGTGGGGTAATGGCGGGGCTGAGTGCCTTGGGCGGAACTGCTTGGGCACAATCCTCGGGACTCCCCGAAAGCGCTTCGTCCGGCACCGCCCCGATATTGACTGGGACGGAATTTGATCTTGTCATCGCCGAATCGGTAGTCAACTTTACCGGTACCCCGCGAGTGGCGACGACCATCAATGGGATGCTTCCGGGCCCGACGCTGCGTTGGCGGCAAGGCGATACGGTAACGATCCGGGTAACAAACCGATTGCGCGAGCACACCTCGATCCACTGGCACGGCATCATTCTGCCGTTCCAGATGGACGGCGTACCGGGCGTCAGCTTTGCCGGCATCGCCCCCGGCGAGACATTTACCTACCAATTCAAGGTCGACCAGACCGGAAGCTACTGGTATCACTCACATTCCGGCTTCCAGGAAATGACCGGCGTGTATGGCGGCATCGTCATTGATCCCGCCGCCGGCCTGGATGGTGTCCGAGCCGATCGGGACTACACAATTCTGCTCTCGGACTGGACCGACGAGGATCCCATGCGGGTCCTGTCAAAGCTCAAGGTTCAGAGCGACTACTACAATTACATCAAACCAACCGTCTTCGATTTCTTCCGCGACGTTTCAAACGACGGTGTAAAGAGCGCCTTCGAGAAACGCAAGATGTGGAACGAGATGCGGATGAATCCGACCGACCTGGCGGATCTTTCCGGTGCCACGCTGACCTATCTGACCAATGGCGTCACCCCCGCGGGCAACTGGACAGGCCTATTCAAGCCCGGTGAGAAGGTGCGTCTACGGTTCATCAACGGGTCCGGAAATACGTTCTATGACGTCCGGATTCCCGGCCTGAAGCTCAAGGTCATTCAAGTTGACGGCCAGAATCTGGAGCCCGTGAGCGTTGACGAGTTCCGCTTTGGTCCCGGCGAGACCTACGACGTGCTGGTGGAACCGCGAGACGATGCCTATACGATCTTCTCCCAATCCATGGATCGCACTGGCTACGCCCGCGGGACACTCACGGTGCGAGCAGGGCTCAGCGCACCGGTACCGGCAGTGGATAAGCCCGAGTGGCTCACCATGACCGACATGATGGGAAGCATGAGTGGCATGGACCACGGGAAGATGGACATGGGCGGAATGAACCATGGCGGCATGGCTGGCATGAACCACGGGGCCATGGCAATGGACCATAGCCAACACGCCATGGGAGCCACGGGAATGGACGCTTCGCTCAAGGTCCCCAGCACCAAGGCGCGGCACGCCAAGACCGAATATGGCGCCACGACAGATATGCGCGTGGACACGGCACGAACCAACCTCGACGACCCTGGCATAGGTCTGCGTAACAACGGTCGCCGAGTTCTGACCCTAGCCGATCAACATACCATTGGCGGGCCCCTCGACAAGCGTGGCCCCGGACGGGAAGTTGAACTGCACCTGACCGGCAACATGGAACGCTATTCCTGGTCAATCGATGGTGTTGAGTATGGAAAATCGACGCCGGTCCACTTCAAGTACGGCGAACGACTGCGTGTGATTCTGCACAACGACACGATGATGACCCACCCGATGCACCTGCACGGCATGTGGAGCGAGCTCGAGTCGCCTGACGGTTCGTTCCAGGCGCGACGACATACCATCCCGGTCCAACCTGCGCAGCGGATCAGCTTTCTGGTAACCGCCGACGCACTTGGCCGCTGGGCATGGCACTGTCATCTCATGTTGCATATGGATGCCGGGATGTTCCGCGAAGTACTTGTGGCCTGATCCGATTCTCTTCAACCGACTACCAGACCCATGTACAAGTACACACGAATTGCAGTCGCCGCCCTGCTTACTGCGGGAATGAGCGCCGCGTGGGCCCAGCACCCGCATTCGCCCAACAGTTCAAATAACGAGGGTGCGCCGGCAAACGAAGCAACGCCGGATGCACGTCCCCAGAAGGCGGCAACCCCTGCGAAACAGGGTTCGACGCCGAGCACGGGCCAAGGCTCGATGCAGGGTATGGACCACAGCCAGATGCAAGGCATGGGCCAAGGCTCGATGCAGGGCATGGAGCACGGCCAGATGCAGGGCATGGACCACGGCCAGATGCAAGGCATGGGCCAAGGCTCGATGCAGGGCATGGACCACAGCCAGATGCAGGGCATGGACCAGGGCTCGATGCAGGGCATGGATCATGGCGCCATGAAGATGCAGGGTGGAAGCGCTCCGCCGGACGCCAGAGATCCAGATGCATATTCCGACGGTGCAAAGCTCGGCGTCGGGCAATACGCGATCGGCCCCAGCAGGTCGCTGCATATGGCGGACGAACACATCTTCGCGTCCGTTCTCGTTGATCGCCTTGAATGGACGAAAGGCAACGAAAGCAATGCTGCATCCTATGAAGCGCAGGCGTGGATTGGGAATGCGTTCAACAAGTTCGTCATCAAGGCAGAAGGCGAAGTCGAAAAGGGCAAAGTTCCCGAGGCCCGCACCGAACTCTTGTGGGGACACGCGATTTCTACGTATTGGGACACACAGCTGGGTGTCAGGAACGACGCCGGTTATGGGCGCCCTGCACGCAACTGGCTTGCGTTTGGTGTGCAGGGGTTGGCTCCTTACTGGTTCGAACTCGAGGCTACCGGCTACGTCGGCACCGAGGGACGAACCGCCCTGCGCCTCTCCGGCGAATACGATTTTCTGCTGACCCAGAGGCTGATCTTGCAGCCTAGGTTGGAAGCCAGCCTGTACGGAAAGAACGACCCCGAAACCGGGATCGGCAGTGGCCTTTCCAGCGGCGCTGTCGGACTGCGATTGCGCTATGAATTTAGCCGGCAGTTTGCGCCGTACATCGGTATCGAACGCTCGCAAAGCTTCGGCAATACCGCAAACATGGTCCGCGCCTCCGGTGGCCGCAGCGGCGAGACGCGCTTCGTCGCCGGTGTCCGCATGTGGTTCTGACCACTATCTCTCTTCACACCCCACTAGTAATTGGAGTTCTTCATGCAAGCATCACGCCTCACTATCCGTGCGACCCTCACTGCTGCCGCATTGCTCGTCAGCTCCGTGGCCTTTGCACATCCGAAGTTACTCACGTCGACCCCCGCTGACAAGGCGGAAGTCGCAGCCCCCCAAAAGATTGAACTGAAGTTCTCGGAGAATCTCTCCACGCAGTTTTCCGGCGCCAATCTCCTAATGACCGGCATGCCGGGCATGGCCGACCATTCGCCGATGAAGATCGCAGCGAAGGTGACCGGCGGCGACGATCCCAAGACCATGGTGGTCACGCCCGCGCAGCCGCTTAGCCCCGGCAACTATCGTGTGGAATGGCGCGCGGTGTCGTCCGACACCCATCCGATCAACGGCAATATCACCTTCACCGTCAAGTAAGCTGCAATGGACTGGGCAACTGTCGCAGTGCGTTTCGCACTCTA
>NZ_JWMB01000108.1:0-1895 GCF_000812445.1 Cupriavidus sp. SHE
GGCGCAGAACGCGAGCAAGACCTACGGCACGGACGATCCGACGCTGGGCTACACCACCGCAGGCCTGGTGAACGGCACGGTGCAGAGCCGGGATGCGAGCGGCAACCTGGTCAACGTGACGCTCGCAGACACGGCGGCCAACACGTTGACAGGTAGCCTGGGCCGCCAGTCGGGCGAGAACGTGGGCAACTACGCGATCACCAACGGCAGTCTGGCGTCGACGAACAACTATGCGCTGACGATCAACACCACGGGTGCCAACGAGACGATCACCGCCGCGAACCTGACGGTGACGGCGCAGAACGTCACCAAGACCTATGGCGCGGACGATCCGACCCTGGCCTACACGACGTCGGGCCTGGTGAGTACCACGGTGCAGAGCCGCGATGCGAGCGGCAACCTGGTCAATGTGACGCTCGCCGACACGGCGGCGAACACGCTGACGGGCAGCCTGGGCCGTCAGTCGGGTGAGGGCGTGGGCAACTACGCAATCACCAACGGCAACCTGGCAGCGGACAGCAACTACCGGATGACGATCAACCTGGCGAACGCCAACGAGACGATCAGTGCGGCTGGGCTGACGGTAACGGTGACAGCGCAGAACGTCACCAAGACTTATGGCAGGGACGATCCGACCCTGGCTTACACGACGGCAGGCCTGGTGAACGGTACGGTGAAGAGCCGCGACGCGAGCGGCAACCTGGTGAACGTGACGATCAGTGACTCGTCCTCGGGAACGCTGACGGGTGGCCTGGGCCGCCAGTCGGGTGAGGGCGTGGGCAACTACGCGATCACGGCCGGTAACCTGGCCCTGTCCAACGGTAGCGCCAACTACGCCTTTGTGGTCAACGTCACGGATGCGAACCTGACGATCACCGCAGCGAACCTGACGGTGAACGCCTCTAGCGCCACCAAGATCTATGGCACGTATGACCCGACTCTGGGGTACACGACCGCGGGCCTGGTGAACGGCACGGTGAGGAGCCGGGATGCAAGCGGTGCGCTGGTGAACGTGACGCTGAACGATACGGCAGCGAACACGCTGACCGGTAGCCTGGGCCGCCAGTCGGGTGAGGGCGTGGGCAATCATGCGATTACCAACGGCAGCCTGGCGCTGGCTAGCGGCAACTATGCGCTGACGATCAATACCACGGGTGCCAACGAGACCATCACCGCCGCGAACCTGACGGTGAACGCCTCGAACGCGACGAAGACCTACGGCACCAACGACCCGACGCTGGGCTACACGACCGCGGGCCTGGTGAACGGCACGGTGCAGAGCCGCGACGCGAGCGGCAATCTGGTCAACGTGACGCTCGCCGACACGGCGGCGAACACGCTGACCGGTAGCCTGGGCCGCCAGTCGGGCGAGAACGTGGGCAACTACGCGATCACCAATGGCAGCCTGGCATCGACGAACAACTATGCACTGACGATCAACACCACCGGTGCCAACGAGACCGTCACGGCCGCGAACTTGACGGTGAACGCCTCGAACGCCACCAAGACCTACGGCACGAGTGACCCGACGCTGGGCTACACGACCGCGGGTCTCGTGAACGGCACGGTACAGAGCCGCGACGCAAGTGGCAACCTGGTCAATGTGACGCTTGCCGACACGGCGGCGAACACGCTGACCGGTAGCCTGGGCCGGCAGTCGGGTGAGGGCGTGGGCAACTACGCGCTCACCAACGGCAGCCTGGCACTGGCTAGCGGCAACGCCAGCAGCAACTACCAGCTGACGATCAACACCACCGGGGCCAACGAGACGATCACGCAAGCCAGTTTGACGGCGACGGCGCAGAACGCGAGCAAGACCTACGGCACGGACGATCCGACGCTGGGCTACACCACCGCAGGCCTGGTGAACGGCACGGTGCAGAGCCGGGATGCGA
>NZ_JWMB01000109.1:0-2875 GCF_000812445.1 Cupriavidus sp. SHE
GGTTGCGGGCAGGCAACTGCCGGACCCGGTTCTCAAGGTTGGCGTCAACAACGTGCCCGCCGATGGACGGGATCGCTTCTCAATCGGCACGGAATCGATGACGATGCGCTCGATCAGCGTGATGCAGGAACTGACGCGATCAGCCAAGCGTGAAGCGCGCGCACGACGCTTCGAGGCCGAGGCCTCGTCGGCGCAGGCGCAACGCACGGCCGCGCTCGCCGCCGTACAGCGTGGCGCGGCACAGGCGTGGCTCGATCGGCTCTATGCCGAGCGGGCAACCGTCGTGCTGGCGGAACAGGCGCAGTCCATCGGGCTGATGATCGACGCTGCCCGCGCTGCCTATCGTGGCAACCGCGGCCCCCGGACCGATATCCTGACCGCTGAACTTGAGTTGCAGCAATTGCGCGACCGGGAGGACGAGGCGCGCGCCGCTGTGTCGACAGCCAGAGCAATGCTGCAGCGCTGGGTCGGTGACGCCGCCGTGCGCCCCCTGGGTGACAGTCCGACGCTTGCGATACCCGCGTGGCTCGCCAATCTCGATGGCAGCGTCGTGTCCCAGTTGCCCGATGTGGCCACCGCCGAGGCCCAGGTCGGCGTCGCGGAGGCCGAGGGCAGCGTGGCGCGGGAAAACAGGATTCCGGACGTCAGCGTGGAGTTGATGTACAGCCAGCGCGGCCCAGCGTACTCGAACATGGTTTCGGTCAACCTATCCCTGCCTTTGCCCTGGGATCGGAAGAACCGGCAAGATCGTGAGCTCGCCGCGAAGCTCTCACAGGCCGATGCAGCGCGAGCCCAAGCCGAAGCGGTTCGACGTGGGCTACAGGGCCAACTGCGCGGCAAGCGAGCCGAACTCGGCCTGAACCAGTCGCGGCTGGAACGTTATCGCGACGTCACGGTGCCGCTGGCCAGAACGCAGACAGAAGCAGCACTGACGGCGTATCGCGCCGGTGCCGGCACGCTCTCCGCAGTCGCCGACGCGAGCCGCAAAGCGCTCAATCTCTCGCTGGAACGCCTGAAGTTGGAGGCCGCGACGGCCCGGCTGTGGGCCGAGCTCAATTTCCTGATGCCGCTTGCGACTGAAGCAATGCCGGCATCCACGCAAGGGGATCAACCATGAAAACGACCGCAATCGCGCGCGTCGCGATGAGTCTCGCCGTTGCGGCGGGCCTGGGTGGCGCATATTACCTTGGACAACAGCAACGTCATCAGCAAGCTTCCGGATCCGCAACGGTCAATGGGCCCCACGACGGCCATGATCCGGCCGCGGGCGCCGAGCTCAAGACCGGCAAACGGATTCTCTACTGGCGCGACCCGATGGTACCGGGGCAGCGCTTTGACAAGCCGGGCAAATCCCCTTACATGGATATGCCGCTGATACCGGTGTATGAAGAGGAAAATGCCGACGGCGCCGCGGTGCGCATCGACGGCCGCGTGACGCAGAACCTCGGCGTCCGGACCGCGGAAGTAAAGCTCGGCCGGCTGGAGATGGCCCTGCAGGTCCCCGGCAATGTCGCCATCAACGAGCGCGGCATCGAAGTCATTCAGGCGCGAACCACCGGGTTCGTCGAACACACTTACGTGCGGACCACCATGGAAACGGTCCGCAAAGGCCAGGCGCTCGCCCAGGTCTATTCGCCAGACTGGGTGGCGGCGCAGGAAGAGTACCTGGCCGTCGCGCGCATGCCGGGTAACCCGCAGCCCGAACTGCGCGACGCCGCGGTGGCGCGCATGCGGCAGGTAGGCATGACAGACGGCCAGATCCGCGTAGTGCAGGCAAGCGGCAAGCTCCAACCGCGGCTCACGGTCAATAGCGCGGTCGACGGCATTGTCACTGAGGTCGGCGCTCGGGACGGCATGACCGTTCCCCCTGGCATGACGCTCTTTCGCATCGCCAGCCTGGCAACGGTGTGGGTGCTCGCCGAAGTGCCTGAAAGCCAGGCGGCTGCCCTGCGGCCTGGCCAGGCGGTAATGGCAAGCACCACGGCGCTGCCGAATCTGGCGCTGCCCGGCAAGGTGGACACGATCTTGCCGGACGTCAGCGCCGGTACGCGCACGATCAAGGTACGGATCGAACTGCAGAACAAGGACAGGAAACTGTTGCCGGGCATGTTCGTGTCGGTACGCATGGTGCCGGCGGGCGCAACAGCGCGCCTGCTCGTGCCCAGCGAGGCACTAATCCGGACCGGAGCGCGCACCATTGCCATGGTGGCCAAAGGCGAAGGTGGATTTGATCCGGTAGAAGTCAAGGCGGGCGCAACCGCCGGTGGCCAGAGCGAGATCCTCGAGGGCCTGAAGGCGGGCCAGCAAGTCGTGGTTTCCGGACAGTTCCTCATTGATTCAGAAGCGAGCCTGCGCGGGACCGTCGCACGCATGCAGGAAACTACTTCCGGCCCCCCGGTTGACAGCGCCGCCTCCGAGGCGTCGGCCGCTGGCCCCGAGCATCGTGCAGTAGGGCGCATCCAGTCCATCGGCGAGCGCAGCCTGATCATCGCTCACGAGGCCATCCCGTCAGCCCAGTGGGGCGCCATGACAATGGAGTTTGCCGCGCCACCTGCCGGCCTTCCGCAGGGACTGAAAGCGGGCGATCGCGTCGCGTTCAGCTTCCGGTTGGATCCCCACGGCATGGCGACGCTCGTCACCGTCGCGCCGCAAGTCCAGACCGCGGGAGCCAAGCCATGATCGCCAGTCTGATCCTTGCGTCCATCCGCAACCGCTTCCTGGTCCTTCTTGCCACGGTGATGCTGACCGCGTGGGGGCTTTGGGCCGTGCGAAGTACGCCACTGGATGCCCTGCCCGACCTCTCCGACGTGCAGGTCATCATTCGCACCCCATTCCCTGGGCAGGCTCCCCAGATTGTGGAGAACCAGGTCACCTA
>NZ_JWMB01000110.1:0-2183 GCF_000812445.1 Cupriavidus sp. SHE
GGCGCAGCAGCGCCAAGATCGGCGCGGGCAAGTTCAGGCCGCTACGACCGCTGCAACCGGCTTAGCGTGCTTTATTTTCCGTTTTCTGAGGCGACCCCTCCCTGAGCGCTTACCCCAAGCGACTACGACAAAATCCGACTCAACGTCCGGCGCCAGTTCCAGAGGAACCGGCCAGGAATCCGTGCTGGTGACCCAGGCAGATGTGGGCCACTTCGTTTTCATTGGTTTCTAACTTTGCGTCCTGTCAAAATTAACTCGGGCCTTTAGGGAAAGCAATCGCAACTTCGCGGCGCAAAAAAAAAAGAAGCTCGCATTACTGCGAGCTTTATCTCACTAGTCAGATATCGTGAAGTCCGAAGCGTAGTCTGCGGTACTTCCGTCTGCTAATTTCCCGCTAGGGTGCAGTGGCGGATACCTTGCTCCATCCCGGCACCGGATCGAAGGACTGGATGCCATCGGCGCGCGCACTCGTGTTCTTGCCCAGATCCCGTTCGTAGACCTGCCCTTCGTGATTGACGATGAAGCTCTTGATGCCGGTTTCGCCGTACTTGACGGGCCACGCCAGTACCGCGAACCCGCCGAACAAGCGGCCATTCACGAGGTAGTTGTACTGTCCGCCCGGTGCCGCAGGCCCCTGCGACGTGAGCAGCTTGAATCGGTAGCCGTTATAGCCCTCTGCACTGGCATTGCGGCCCACAGCGCGCAGGAAGGCTGACCCCAGCGGGCTCTCGGGCTCGCCGGCCGACGTCGGCCAATACAGGCCGTCACGCTTGCCAGGCGAACTGACCAGATGCGCGGCGTAGACCAGCATTCCGTCGCCCGAATGATCGGTGCTCGCATATTCGCGCTGCGCATCGTAGACCGCCAGCATGGTCTGGATCGTCGACAACTCGTTACGGCCGATCCGGCGCAAGCGGATTTCGGTCAAGCCGGCTTGCGTATCGAACTGCCACTGTCCGTTGCGCCTGACCAGTGGGATGGGCATCGTCCAGCCATCATTGCCGACGGCGATGCGGGCAGTGTTGTCGTCCTGCTTCTGGATCGAGTGCGACTGGCTCCAGGCGGACAGGAACTTGTAGCGAATCTCGGCCCCCAGTGGCGGGATCAGCCGACGTGCCTGATTCCCGAAAATGGCGTCGATGGCGGTGTCGTTGCTCGTGGTGACCGCATCGCCAAACGCGTTCATCGCGGCCTCGGGAGTGGCGAACGACTTTTGCGCATGCGCGGCCGGCACCAGGCCGAGCGTCAGCATGAGCGGCACCGCGGTGGCCGTGATGGCCATTCGCAAGATACGGGTCAAAGCGAGCATGAATGTCCCCTTCTGCATACCCTGGTGTGTCGCATATCAACGCCTTCCGCCGCCGCCACGGCCACCACCACCGCCGCCGCGTCCGCCGCCGCCGCTGAATCCACCACCGCCGCGTCCTCCCCCTCCGCTAAAGCCACCGCCACCGCCGCCACCACGCTGACCACCGCTAAATCCTGCCTGGCTGGAACTGGCCCGGCCACGATCCAGGTCACGCTGGGCCGTGCTGCCGCCGCCTACGCCCTGGAATGCGTTGTCGCGTCCGCCGCCACCGTAGCTGTTTCGATTACCGCCGCCCGCGCTTCGGTCGGCAACGCCGGCACTCCGGTCTCCGACACCCGCGCCACGATCCCCGCCTCCGGCGCTCCGGTCAGCAACACCCGCACGATCCGAGCCGCCCATGCGGTCACCCGTGCTGGCGCGGTTACCGCCACGATCGCCGCCCCTGTCACCACCGCGGTCGCCCGCACGATCCCCTGCGCGGTCGCCTTGCCGATTTCCGGCCCGGTCACCTGCCCGGTCTCCCGCGCCATCGCGGCCACCTTCGCGGCCACGGAAGTCATTGCGCCTGTCGGCGCCGCCCACGTTGTTGCCGAACTTCTCCCGCGTAGCGTTATCGCGATATGCCACGCCCTTGCGATGGCTGGAATCGTGCTGCCAGCGGTTGCCGTTCTGGACCTTGGTCCGGTCGAAGTTGCGGTCGATGTTCGCCGCCTTGTTGACGTTGATATTGACGTCGCCACCGCCCCAGTTGCAGTTCGAGAAGATCGCGCCAGCGGCGGCCAGTCCAACGCCCCAGGCGAAGCCGGTCATCAGAGCGCCACCAGGATAGTAATAAGGTGACGGCGGCCAGTAATACGGCGGGGAGGGCGGGGAG
>NZ_JWMB01000111.1:0-4837 GCF_000812445.1 Cupriavidus sp. SHE
GCGATAGAAGCAGTGGGCCGTGGCTTTCTTCAGGAAGGATTCGCCCTCCCGGGTCCGCCGGGTCGCGTAGACGACATCGAAACCTTGCTCCCACTTGTTAATCAGGGTGGGGATCAGTTCCGGCGGATCCTGCAGATCGGCGTCGATGACGACGACGGCGTCGCCGCACGCGACATCCAATCCCGCGGTCAATGCGGCTTCCTTGCCGAAATTCCGGCTCAATTCGATGATGCCGACTTTCTCATCGGCGCCCCGTATTGTCCTGAGCACATCGAGGGTCCGATCCCGGCTTCCATCGTCCACGTAGATAACTTCCGACGTATAGGGAAGGGTTCCCAGGACGGCGCCGAGACGCGCATGGAACAGGGGCAAGACCTGCTCCTCATTGAAAATGGGAACGACCACCGATACTGTTCCCTGCAACCGCTTATCCGAACTCATCGTGACTCCCTGTTCAGGAACGTCCAATTGGCATGCAATGTGTAGTTGATGAGCATGAGGAGAAACGTGGACAGGACCTGTGCGAGAAGGTAGTGAAGCCCCGCCCGCAGTCCGATCCACATGAACGCAGCGTTAAGCCCGAAGGCGAGCACCGAGACTGCTAGGAATCTCGCAAAGCGCGACGAAGCATCCGACGCGCGCACGAACACCCACCGACTGCTCAGGAAATAATTCGTCAGGAGCCCCGCCACGCTGCCGACAATCGAACCCAACAATGCAATATCCCCCTGCCTAACAAGCAGGATCAGCACGAGGTAATGCACGCCGGTCGCGGTCGCGCCGGTGACCAGGTAGCGGAGAAATTTGGACGACACTGTCATCGCTTCTCCAAGAGCACCGTCGTGCCCCTACGCGCCACCACCAGACTCTCAGGCCCCAGGTCTGGGGACAGTTGCGCATAGGTTGCCTCGCGCATAACGGCGAGCTTGTGTCCGGGCTCGCCCCAGCGCGGCAGGAATGTCGCGTAGCTATCGATCCACCGCTGGGGCTCGACAGAATAGCCAAGATCCAGCTCGTCCCTGGCAACCACCACCTGGGGAAGCATTCCGGAGTAGAACGCCAGGCCCCTATCGATCTGCCCGACGTTGAACAGTTCGGTATCGGCGCGGCGCAATGCCTTGACGGCTAGGCCAATCGGCTTGATCGACAGGGATTCGAAGGCCATGGATGCCACGAGCCCCAGCTGAAGGCTGCCAATCGATGCAAGAGCTGCCACTGCAACGGCAATGCCACGTCGACCTGACAGGGCAAGGGCACCGGCAACCAGCCCGCCAACCACCAGGGCGCCGATGGTTAGCGTGCTCCAGAAGGAGAAATGACGAAGATCCGAGATCCCGCGCCTGAGCACCTTGTCCGATAGCTCGGGGATCCATTGCAGTCCCGCGATCAGGATGCCGAGTATGACCATCAGCGAGCATCCGACCACTACCCATCTCGTGCGCACGCGCAGGATGGCGTCACCAACGAGCACGGCGAGCGGCGGAAATGCCGGCAGGATATACAGGGGCAGCTTCGATCGCGAGACAGAGAAGAAGACAAGCACAATCAGCGTCCACACCAACAGGAATAAACGCGGGTCAAATGTCCCCGAACGCCTCGCAGGTCGGTAGCGCTGCCAGACTGTGGCGGGGATGACGCCGGCCCACGGCAGCATTCCCGCGACCAGCACCGCGGCGAAGAACCAAGCAGGCTTGTTACGGGCATGAACGGAGGAAGTGAAGCGCGCAAGGTGTTCGTGGACGAAGAAATAATTGAGAAATTCCGGATTGCGAACCGACACTGTGACGATCCACGGGAGCGCGAGGACGCACGCGAACAGCCCCCATATCCAGAAGTCGCGACGTCTGAACAGTCCGAACTGCCTGGTGAGCACGGCGTAGACCACAATGGTCGCGGCGGGCAGCACGATCGCAATCAATCCTTTGGCAAGGAAGGCCAGTCCCAACAGGCCCCAGACGAGCGGATAGAGGCGTCTATCGGCATTCCTTGCCGCCACCGCATACACAAGGATGGCGTTGCCTAGCAGTGCGGCGACGCCGATATCTGTCGTGGTCAGGTTGGAGCCTAGTATCCATAGCGGCGAGCCGGCCAGCACCAGGGTGGAGGTGAGCCCCACTCGCCGCCCGAAGAGTGCCGTCGCCGACCAACCGGCGACCAGGATGGCACTGGCCCCGATCAACGAACTCCAGAGTCTCGCGCTCCATTCACTGACGCCAAACACCGCAAACGCCGCCGCGGTCGCCCAATACTGAAGTGGCGGCTTGTCAAAGAACTTGACGCCGTTCAGCCGAGGGGTCGCCCAGTCGCCCGAGACGAACATCTCCCGGGCAACTTCGGCGTAACGCCCCTCATCCGGCTCGTAGAGCGGCCGGATCGAAAGGGTCGCGAACCATAGCAAGATGGCAATGACAATGAGCGAAAACCAGAGAACGCGAGACTTCACGAAGGCTTCCTCGCGGCGACAAGTAGGGAGCCGCCTAGCGAAAACCTCAGACCGGCAAGAATCAACTGTCGCTCGGCGGCACAGATGCCGCCGAAAATGCGGTTAAGCGTCGTGCCAATTCGGAAGCCGTCGTCCACAGCGTCCTTGGGCGGCTTGAGCCTTTGCTGCAATCTCGAGAGCGCCATCGCCGGCAGAAGCAGCGACATGAAGGAGGTGGCGTAGACGGGCTGGAATCCGGCGGCCCGCACCTTGCCAAGCAACTCACTGTATGTGTAGCGTCGCTTGTGCTTCGCCGCATCGTCAAGATGGCTCCACAGGCTAGGATGCTGGGGCACGGTAAGGATGAGGCCGCCGCCAGCGCGACAAGCCCGGTACATCTCTGCCAAGACACGCTTATCGTCGTCGACGTGTTCGATCACATCGAACGCCCCGATCACATCAAAGGCAGCGGTAAAGGGCAGCGCGCGGGCGTCCATCTGGATGAACTGGGCGTTGGACTTGTTGCGGGCCGAGGCCAGTGCCTGCAGCGACGCCTCCCCACCGCAAATGCGCGCATGCGGAAAGCGCTGCTCGATGGCCTTGAGGTTCTCGGCGGTCCCGCACCCGATGTCCATGAAGGACCTGAGTGTCGGGAAATGGCTCTGCAGGACGTCAAGAATCAGCCGCCGCCGATGAACGAACCAAAAGTGTGTGGCTTCGAGCTTTTCGTACTCCTCGAAGAGAGGTTCGTGATAGCCATCATGGTCGGCCAGCATGGCCGGCGCCATGCAGACCAATCCATCCTGACTCATCGGTTGCCAGCCGCACGCGGCGCAACTCCAGATTTCGTGCTTGATAGGGGCTCTGCACTGAATGCATGCGCGCATGGTCGTCTCCCGTTCGAGGTTCCTGCTCCACGCGTTGGCTTGCCGACGCACGGGCGAGGTTGTCCCACGGCAACGCGTCAACGCGATGACGTGGCAAGTGAATTGAGATACCTAGGTACTAGGCAGCAAGGCGTCGCAATCCGATGAGGGCGGGACTGCGATCGGGGTGAAGCCCCAATTCACACAGGAGTGGAGGGTGGACGAAGAAGCACGTCTGGAATGAAACTGGCGAGGAGCGCGGCCGTCCTGCCCGCCACCTCGAACGATTCCGGCTGCCGCAGCCAGAAGCCCGAGAACCATCCGGGGGCCTGGCTCATGGCAATGCAAGCGTCGCACGTGTGACCGTCCGCATCAGGATCCAGTTTTCCCCGCGAAGCGCTGTGCTGTGTATTGTGGTGGCACGGCTTGTCCGGGTTGGTGACTGTTTCCTCCACGTCGATCTCGAGGCCCATTGCCGCATCATTGCGCAACCGGTCATGCGCTGGGCAACCGCCGTGTACGGGCGCTCCCATCGCCTGCAGCGGCAATGCGAGGATCATGAACCACAGCAGGAGGCGGGACAGCAAGCGTCTCATTCGACGGCACAGAAAGGCGGAATTTCGTCTCAGCGTATTCTAGAGAGCCGGCCTGTCAGCAAAATGACTCACACATGACAGGGCCGCCATGCACCAGAATCAGGCGGGGCGCACGGCGCCCAGACGGACCGAATCCCTTGCGCACGACCATCGTCGGCTTTTCCGACCGATGGTCAAGTGCCGCACTTCGTGAGCGTCTTTGATCCAGGACAACCCACTGCAGACTTATTGCCGGAAGTAAAATCAAGGCTGCTAGGATTCGCCCACTTGATTCCCGGCTCATGCACGCCTCCTATCGCCGGCACTGGATTGCCGCATTCCTGTTGATTTCGTTCCTGACAGTTCAACTGGCAGCGGCCGCCTACGCCTGTGAGGGCAGCCGGTATGCGCTGAGCCTGACGGCGAGCATGACCGGGATGGCGGAATCCTGTCCGGACATGGCAATCAAGCGGGGCCATTCGCATGCAGGCCTGTGCCAGGCGCATTGCCACCAGGACAGCAAATCTGCCGATCATGCGAGCCCGCAACTGCCCGTATTCCAGGCGGCCTCGGTTAGCCCGGTAGCCACACCTGACCTGACACCGATCCTTGGCGGGTATCGGCTGGCCACGGGCAACCCCGTCCCACGACCGCCTCCCCGCCCGCTCGCGATCCTCCATTGCTGTTTCCGCATTTAGCCCGCCTAGCAACGTCCGCTATCGTGCCCTGAGTCGTCAAGACCAAGGGAGTCGTTGCTTTGTGGAGGCTTTATGTTTTTGCGTTTTCCCCTAGCGCGCGGGCGGCGGTGGTCGCTCGCCCTCTCGCTCATCGCGGCCGCCCATCCCGGATGGGCGCAATCGGCCGCACCCCTGTCGTTGCAGGAAGCCGTGGTGCTCGCCTCGGCGCATGCCTCGGACGCTGAGACGTCGCGCGCAGCAATCCAATCCGCCTTGGAAATGGCGGTTGCGGGGAGG
>NZ_JWMB01000112.1:0-2103 GCF_000812445.1 Cupriavidus sp. SHE
CCGCCACGAAGCGCTCCTTCACCAGCGGCACCCACTTCAGCTCGGGTGGAATGCCGAGCCGCGGCTTGACCAGCACCGCAATGTCCAACTCGCGGGCATCGACCTGCGTCAGCAACTGCGTCGACATGCCCGGCACGATATTGACGTGGGTGTCAGGAAACGCGACGCGAAAACGTTGCATGGCACGCGGCAACAGACTGGCCTGAACAGTCGATACCGCCCCCAGATCCAGCGGCGCCGTATCGCGCTGCAGTCGCGCGCCCTTCATCGACTCGTAGAGCGCAACGATGCGCGAGGCGTCCGCCAGCATCTGCCGGCCCTCCTCGCTCAGGGTCACCGATTTGCCCGATCGATCGAACAATGTGCAGCCGAGATCTTCCTCCAACCGGCGAATCTGGGTGCTGACGGCCGACTGCGTCAGCCCGAGCCGCGCGCCGGCCGACGAGAACGAACCGGTTTCGGCGGCTACGAGAAAGGTCTTGAAATAGCGGAGCAAGGTGGGATTCAAGCATCGAAATTTTCGATGCTCAGTCAAAAAATGATTCGTTTCATATTACGAGTTCTGCTGATTACAATCAACGACGCCTTCAAGCATCCATGGAGATAACGCCCCACCATGAACGCCATTCCCCTGTTCCACCTTGCCTTTCCCGTGCACGATCTTGCCGCTGCTCGCCACTTCTATGGCGAACTGCTTGGCTGCCCGGAAGGCCGCAGTTCCGACGCCTGGATCGATTTCAACTTCTACGGCCATCAAGTGGTGGCGCACCTGTCCCCCGACGAGTGCGGCCACCGCGCTACCAGCGCCGTGGATGGCGATGACGTGCCCGTACGCCACTTCGGGGCGATCCTGCCGATGACCGAATGGGAAGCCCTGGCCGACAAGCTACGCGCCGCCGGCACCCGGTTCGTGATCGAACCGCACGTGCGCTTCAAGGGTCAGGTTGGCGAACAGGCCACGATGTTTTTCCTGGACCCGTCGGGCAATGCGCTGGAGTTCAAGGCGTTCGGCGACATGAGCCAGGTATTCGCGAAGTAACACCCCCACACGATTCACCCATCCCAAGACAATCCAGCGAGACATGACCGAATTCGTCATCCAGCCTGCCCCGCAGGCCAGCGTAGCCGTGGCGGGCAGCCAGGCCCGTTTCCCTATCCGCCGCGTGTTCTGCGTGGGGCGCAACTACGCCGCCCACGCACGCGAAATGGGCAAGGATCCCGATCGCGAACCGCCGTTCTTCTTCACCAAGCCAGCCGATGCCGTCGTGGCCGCTGAAGGCACGGTGCCGTATCCGCCGTTGACGGAGAACCTCCACCACGAGATCGAGCTTGTTGTCGCGATCGGCAAGGGCGGCACGAACGTCAGCCCGGCGCAGGCACTCGACCTGGTGTGGGGCTACGCCGTGGGCGTGGACATGACGCGCCGTGATCTGCAGGACGTCGCCAAGAAGATGAGCCGCCCGTGGGACTGGTCGAAGGCCTTCGATGCGTCAGGCCCCTGTGGTCCGCTGCATCCTGCTTCCAGCATCGGTCATCCGTCCAAGGGCGCGATCTGGCTCAAGGTCAATGGCGAAACGCGCCAGGAAGGCGACCTGACCGAACTGATCTGGCCTGTTGCCGATGTGATTGCCTATATCTCGGAAGCCGTTGCACTGGAACCGGGTGACCTGATCTTCACCGGCACGCCGGCAGGCGTCGGCGCCCTGAACCCCGGCGACGTCGTCAGCGGCGGTGTCGAGGGTATCGGTGAAATCACTTTCACCATCGGCAAGCGCTAGAACATCACATTCACGTAGTGCCAAACGGCGTTGCTCATTTCTCGTGAGCAACGCCGTTTTTCCTTTTTATTCATGCAATTACGAACACTCTAGAGCGGCTGCTCGAGTTCGAGCATAGCAATTTCTCCAAATTCTCCTTGCCTATCTATCTAGTAGTAGATAATATTTGGGTCATGGACGACGCGATGCAGCAAAGCAGTCCGCAGCACCAAGCCGATCCACGCAACACCAAGTCGTTTGTCAGTACCGGGAGGCGGTCTTTTTTTTAGCCCTGGTTACCTATCTAGCAGTAGATAGCAGCAGCGCCCAAACCAAGACCCCTGAG
>NZ_JWMB01000011.1:0-106450 GCF_000812445.1 Cupriavidus sp. SHE
CCCGTCAGCGTGTTCGCCGCCGTGTCGGCAAGCGACACGTTCACCAGGTTGCCGTTCGCATCCCGGCTCTGCACCGTGCCGTTCACCAGGCCTGCGGTCGTGTAGGCCAGCGTCGGATCGTCCGAGCCGTAGGTCTTCGTCGCGTTCGAGGCGTTCACCGTCAGGTTCGCCGCCGTGATCGTCTCGTTGGCCCCGGTGGTGTTGATCGTCAGCGCATAGTTGTTCGTCGACGCCAGGCTGCCGTTGGTGATCGCGTAGTTGCCCACGCCCTCACCCGACTGGCGGCCCAGGCTACCCGTCAGCGTGTTCGCCGCTGTGTCATTCAGCGTCACGTTGACCAGGTTGCCGTTCGCGTCCCGGCTTTGCACCGTACCGTTCACCAGGCCCGCGGTCGTGTAGGCCAGCGTCGGGTCACTCGTGCCGTAGGTCTTGGTGGCGTTCGAGGCGTTCACCGTCAGGTTCGCCGCCGTGATCGTCTCGTTGGCCCCGGTGGTGTTGATCGTCAGTGCATAGTTGTTCGTCGACGCCAGGCTGCCGTTGGTGAGCGCGTAGTTACCCACGCCCTCACCCGACTGGCGGCCCAGGCTACCGGTCAGCGTGTTCGCCGCCGTGTCGGCAAGCGTCACGTTCACCAGGTTGCCACTCGCGTCGCGGCTCTGCACCGTGCCGTTCACCAGGCCCGCGGTCGTGTAGGCCAGGGTCGGGTCGTCCGCGCCGTAGGTCTTGGTCGCGTTCGAGGCGTTCACCGTCAGGTTCGCCGCGGTGATCGTCTCGTTGGCGCCCGTGGTGTTGATCGTCAGCGCATAGTTGTTCGTCGACGCCAGGCTGCCGTTGGTGATCGCGTAGTTGCCCACGCCCTCACCCGACTGGCGGCCCAGGCTACCCGTCAGCGTGTTCGCCGCCGTGTCGGCAAGCGACACGTTCACCAGGTTGCCGTTCGCATCCCGGCTCTGCACCGTGCCGTTCACCAGGCCTGCGGTGGTGTAGCCCAGCGTCGGATCGTCCGTGCCGTAGGTCTTGCTCGCGTTCTGCGCCGTCGCCGTCAAACTGGCTTGCGTGATCGTCTCGTTGGCCCCGGTGGTGTTGATCGTCAGCTGGTAGTTGCTGCTGGCGTTGCCGCTAGCCAGCGCCAGGCTGCCGTTGGTGAGCGCGTAGTTGCCCACGCCCTCACCCGACTGGCGGCCCAGGCTACCGGTCAGCGTGTTTGCTGCCGTGTCGACGAGCGTCACGTTGACCAGGTTGCCGCCCGCGTCGCGGCTCTGCACCGTGCCGTTCACGAGACCCGCGGTCGTGTAGCCCAGCGTCGGGTCACTCGTGCCGTAGGTCTTGGTGGCGTTCGAGGCGTTCACCGTCAGGTTCGCGGCCGTGACGGTCTCGTTGGCACCGGTGGTGTTGATCGTCAGTGCATAGTTGTTCGTCGATGCCAGGCTGCCATTGGTGATCGCGTAGTTGCCCACGTTCTCGCCCGACTGGCGGCCCAGGCTACCGGTCAGCGTGTTCGCCGCCGTGTCGGCGAGCGTCACGTTGACCAGATTGCCGCTCGCGTCGCGGCTCTGCACCGTGCCGTTCACCAGGCCCGCGGTCGTGTAGCCCAGCGTCGGGTCGTTGGTGCCGTAGGTCTTCGTCGCGTTCGAGGCGTTCACCGTCAGGTTCGCGGCGGTGATGGTCTCGTTGGCACCCGTGGTATTGATCGTCAGCGCATAGTTGCCGCTAGCCAGCGCCAGGCTGCCGTTGGTAATCGCATGATTGCCCACGCCCTCACCCGACTGGCGGCCCAGGCTACCGGTCAGCGTGTTCGCTGCCGTATCGTTCAGCGTCACGTTCACCAGCGCACCGCTGGCATCCCGGCTCCTCACCGTGCCGTTCACCAGGCCCGCGGTCGTGTAGCCCAGCGTCGGGTCGTCCGTGCCGTAGGTCTTCGTCGCGTTCGAGGCGTTCACCGTCAGGTTCGCGACGGTGATCGTCTCGTTGGCACCCGTGGTGTTGACCGTCAGCTGGTAGTTGCTGCTGGCGTTGCCGCTGGCCAGCGCCAGGCTGCCATTGGTGAGCGCGTAGTTGCCCACGCCCTCACCCGACTGGCGGCCCAGGCCACCCGTCAGCGTGTTCGCCGCCGTATCGGCAAGCGACACGTTCACCAGGTTGCCGCTCGCGTCGCGGCTCTGCACCGTGCCGTTCACGAGACCCGCGGTCGTGTAGCCCAGCGTCGGGTCACTCGTGCCGTAGGTCTTGGTGGCGTTCGAGGCGTTCACCGTCAGGTTCGCTGCGGTGATCGTTTCGTTGGCGCCCGTGGTGTTGATCGTCAGCGCATAGTTGTTCGTCGACGCCAGGCTGCCGTTGGTGATCGCGTAGTTGCCCACGTTCTCACCCGACTGGCGGCCCAGGCTACCCGTCAGAGCCGTCGCCGCCGTGTCGGCGAGCGTCACGTTCACGAGGTTACCGCTCGCGTCGCGGCTCTTCACCGTGCCGTTCACCAGGCCTGCGGTGGTGTAGCCCAGGGTCGGGTCGTTGGTGCCGTAGGTCTTGGTGGCGTTCGAGGCGTTCACCGTCAGGTTCGCCGCCGTGATCGTCTCGTTGGCCCCGGTGGTGTTGATCGTCAGCTGGTAGTTGCTGCTCGCGTTGCCACTGGCCAGCGCCAGGCTGCCGTTGGTAATCGCATGATTGCCCACGCCCTCACCCGACTGGCGGCCCAGGTTGCCCGTCAGCGTCGTGGCTGCCGTGTCATTCAGCGACACATTGACCAGATTGCCGCTCGCGTCGCGGCTCTGCACCGTGCCACTCACCAGGCCCGCAGTGGTGTAGGCCAGCGTCGGGTCATCCGTGCCATAGGTCTTGGTGGCGTTCGAGGCCGTCACCGTCAGGTTCGCCGCGGTGATGGTCTCGTTGGCGCCCGTGGTGTTGACCGTCAGCGCATAGTTGCCGTTGGCGGCGAGGCTGCCGTTGGTGATCGCGTAGTTGCCCACGTTCTCACCCGACTGGCGGCCCAGGCTGCCGGTCAGCGTATTCGCCGCCGTGTCATTCAGCGTCACATTGACCAGATTGCCGCTCACGTCGCGACTCTGCACCGTGCCGTTCGCCAGGCCTGCCGTCGTGTAGCCCAGGTTCGGGTCACTCGTGCCGTAGGTCTTCGTCGCGTTCGAGGCGTTCACCGTCAGGTTCGCCGCCGTGATCGTCTCGTTGGCCCCGGTGGTGTTGATCGTCAACGCATAATTGCTGGACGCCAGACTGCCGTTGGTGATCGCGTAGTTGCCCACGCCCTCACCCGACTGGCGGCCCAGGCTGCCCGTCAGAGCCGTCGCCGCCGTATCGGCGAGCGTCACGTTCACCAGGTTGCCGTTCGCATCCCGGCTCTGTACCGTACCGTTCACCAGGCCTGCGGTCGTGTAGCCCAGGGTCGGGTCGTCCGTGCCATAGGTCTTGGTGGCGTTCGAGGCGTTCACCGTCAGGTTCGCCGCGGTGATGGTCTCGTTGGCGCCCGTGGTGTTGATCGTCAGCGCGTAATTGCTGGCCGCCAGACTGCCGTTGGTGATCGCGTAGTTGCCTACGCCCTCACCCGACTGCCGGCCCAGGCTACCCGTCAGCGCCGTCGCTGCCGTGTCGGCGAGCGTCACGTTTACCAGATTGCCGCTCGCATCCCGGCTCTGTACCGTGCCGTTCACCAGACCTGCGGTCGTGTAACCCAGCGTCGGGTCGCTGGTGCCGTAGGTCTTGGTGGCGTTCCAGGCGTTCACCGTCAGGTTCGCGGCCGTGATCGTCTCATTGGCGCCCGTGGTGTTGATCGTCAGTTGATAGTTGCCGTTGGCGGCCAGGCTGCCGTTGGTGAGTGCATAGTTGCCCACGCCCTCACCCGACTGCCGGCCCAGGCTACCGGTCAGCGTGTTCGCCGACGTGTCGGCGAGCGACACGTTGACCAGGTTGCCGCTCGCGTCGCGGCTCTGCACTATGCGGTTCACCAGCCCTGCGGTCGTGTAGCCCAGCGTCGGGTCGTTCGTGCCGTAGGTCTTGGTGGCGTTGGAGGCCGTCACCGTCAGGTTCGCTGCGGTGATCGTTTCGTTCGCGCCCACGGGATTGAGCACGAGTGCATAGTTGTGGTTCGTGAAGTTCAGACTACCGAGCGTGAGCGCGTAGTTGCCCACGTTCTCGCCCGACTGACGACCGAGATTGCCCGACATCACGCCCGTGCCCGTGTCGTCAACGGTCACGTTAACCACATTGCCGCTTGCATCATAGCTACGCACCGTGGTGTTGATCACGCCCGAGGTCGTGTACGGCAACACCTGGTCATTGGTGCCGTAGACCTTGCTCGTGTTCTGCCCCGTCACTGTCACCGTCAGGTTGGCCTGCGTGATCGTCTCCTGCGCGCCCGCGAGGTTGATCGCCAACCGGTAGTTGCCACTGGCGTTGCCGCTGGCCAGGCCCAGGCTGCCGAGGGTGTACGCGTAGTTGCCCACGCTCTCGCCCGCCTGGCGGCCCAGGCTGCCCGTCAGCGAATTCGCTACCGTATCGGCGAGCGTCACGTTGACCAGGTTGCCGTTGGTGTCATAGCTCTGCACCACGCCATTCACCAGGCCAGCGGTCGTGAACGCCGGCCCCGGGTCACTCGTGCCGTAGGTCTTGCTGGTGTTCACGCCCGTCACCGTCAGGTTCGTCGGCGTGATCGACTCCTTCGCCCCCCCAAGGTTGATGGTCAGCGCGTAGTCGCCGTTTGACGCAAGGCTACCGTTGGTGAGCGCGTAGTTGCCCACATTCTCGCCCGTCTGACGCCCAAGGCGGCCTGTCATCACGCCGGCCATCGTATCCGTGCCCTGCAGACCCGACAGCGTATAGGTAAACAGGCCATCGTTCGTGCCGTACACCTTACTGAAATTGCCCACCGTCGCCGTGAGCGCTGCTGGCGTGATGTTCACGGTCAGCCCGGCAAATGAGACATTACCGTAGCCGCTCACGCACGAACCCAGCGTCCCGGCCGTCACTGACGCGGAGGTCGGCGCCACGACTACCGACCAGCATCCCACGTGGGCACTGGCTGCCGAGCCTTGACCCACGCCGCCATCGAAGTTGAAGACGTACGTATCGCCGTCGAAAGTCGTGGTATGCGAGCCCGGCGACAACACCACGGCCACATTGTTCGAGCCGTCATAGACCTTGTCGGTCGCCGTCGTGCCGGCCGTCAGCGGCAGCACCGGCTCTACACGGTATATCAGGTTGATACCGAAATTGGCGTTCGCGCTGGCCGTGCTCGCGTTGCTGCCGAAGACCTTGTTGTACAGCGTACCGTTCGGCACCAGCGTCTGCAACGTCGCCGAGTTGGCGTTGCCCGAGTAGATTGCCAGGGTCCTGCCGACCCCCACGCTCGCCCTCTGGTTGCCGGGGTTGGTCAGAATCACGTCGCCAGCCGTATCGGCCCCGCTTGCCAGGTCCAGTACACCGCTCTGGCCAGCCGCCAGCGTAATGTTGCCGTTACTGGCCGCCAGATTGCCGCTCAGCGTCAGATTGCCCTGCTGGGTAGTGAGGCTAATGCCCGCCGTGGCACTCACGTTGGTCGACACCGTCATGCCATTGGCGGCCGATGCCGTCAGCGTGCTGTTGGCCCCCGACAAATTGACCGGCTGGGTGAAATTCAAGGACCCGTTGGCAACCGTCAGGTTCGCCGAACCCGTGCCCGTAAGGCCTGCCAGGGTGGTGTTGCCAACCGTGTTGAAGACCAGATTGCTGTTGTCCGTGATGCTGCCAGTGCCGATCCAGTTGCCCGCTGTCCCGTTGCCGACCTGCAGGGTGCCGTTGTTGATCGTGGTCGCCCCAGACAGATTCACGGTGCCAAGCAGCGTGCTCGTGCCACTGCCTTGCTGCGTCAGTGATCCGGACCCGGAGATATTGCCGGCGACCGAAATATTGCCCGATGTATTGAAGATCAGCGAGCCATTGTCACTCACCGCACCGGTGCCAAGCCCGGTACCACCATTTACTTGGAGCGTTGAACCGCCCGCTATGCTGGTGTTACCGGTGTAGCTGTTGGCGCCGCTAAGGGTGGTCGTTCCAGAGGTGACCGCCAAGCCGCCGCCGCCGGAGATGGCGCCTGAGAGTCCGACCGAGCCTCCCGTCGAAAGGGTAGTGCCATTCCCCACGTTAATCGGCTGGCCGACCACCAACGCTTGAGCCGATCCCGAAAGGCTCGCATTCCCCTTCAACACAATCTGATTGTTGATGACGACTGTCCCGCCCTTTGGATTCGTTCCCGCCGATAACGTCGTGCCATCCAGCATCGTGATCGCACCGCTGCCGAAACCGGGCTGGATGCCGTTGTAAGGATCCATCCCCACGGAGAGCGTGCCACCAGCGATGGTAGTACCACCGCTATAGTTGCTCCCCGATTTTGCCAGCATGGTAAGGGTTCCGCTTCCCGTCTTGACCAGACTGACCGAACCGTTGCCGTCTTGAATCACCGGGGCAAACCAACCACTGCCAATACTCACCGTGGCGGCGGTGGTGCTGCTATCGGTGATTCGTCCGCCGCCACCATTGACGGCTCCGGCAATAGGACCGTAGTACGAGCCATCGTTGATCGTACCGATCGAGACATTGTTGCCCGCGAGGTCCAGTGTGCCGTAGAAGTTGGCATTGTTGATGTTCAAGCCGCTGGCATTGGCGACCAGCGTGCCACTCAAGGTGACGTTGCCGAGGGTCGTATTCGCCGCATCGACGCGCAGCGTGCCGTTCGTGTTGACATTGACCGTCGAGGCAGTGCTGACCGCCGTGTTGGACTGCAGCTCCAGTGTCGCCCCCCCCAGCACAGTGGTTGTGCCAGTGTAGGTATTGGTACCGCTAACAAACAGCGTGTGGTTGCCCATCGCCGTCAGGCCCAGCGCGCCCTGCTGCGTATTGCTCACGGCCACCGGCAAAGTGTAGTTGCCGTTGGACGTATCGATGCCGAACATCGCACCTGCCGCAAAGCCGCCGGACGGAGCATTCAGATTCGTCAGCAGCGTGGTGATGTCGCTGGTAGTGAAACCCGTGCCGTAAGCACCGTTGCCCGTCATGACCGCCAGCGTCGCACCGTTGGAGACCAGGATACGATTGGCGGTCCACTGCGAGGTATCACCGCCGAAGAGCGAGCTCTCCGTCGCAAAATCCAGCGTGCCACACTGCACCAGGATGCGGCCCTGCAGCGTGATGTTGCTGGCTAGGATCGTCGTGCCGGTACCGTTCTGGACGAGGTCCCCGGTCCCCGTGTAGTTGTAGTTGAAAACGATGGTGTTG
This sequence comes from Cupriavidus sp. SHE, assembly GCF_000812445.1. Lineage (NCBI taxonomy): Bacteria > Pseudomonadati > Pseudomonadota > Betaproteobacteria > Burkholderiales > Burkholderiaceae > Cupriavidus > Cupriavidus sp. SHE. The sequence goes on from NZ_JWMB01000011.1 coordinate 7,255, forward strand.
TTCTGCGTGAACGACAGCGTGGAGTTGTTGACGATCAGCGAGGTGTTGCCAAAATTGCCACCGAGCGTACCGCTGTTGATCGTCGTGACACCGCTATAGGTGTTGTTGCCAGAAATCGTTTGCTGATTGCCGGTGCCCACCTTGGTAATGGACAGCACGCCGCCGCCGGCAGCGGGTCCGTTCTTGAGGACGCCGCTGAAGGTCTGGTTGGTATTGTCCCCGCCAACGGTCAACGTCGCATTGGCGCCGTTGTCGGTCACTGTGCCGTTGCCCTGCAGCGAGCCGATGGTCGTGTTCTGGCCCAACAGATCGTACGTGGTACCGGTAGACAGATTCACGCTGGTACTGGCCAGAGAGGTTCCGGTCGACGTCAGCGTGGTGTTGTTGATGACCTGTGTCTGACCGGTGTAGGTGTTGGCACCGGTGACGGTGAGCGTCTTGCCCCCATCGGCCACCAGACCCAGCGTGCCCTGCGCCGTGTTGGTCAGCGCCTGGCTGAGGGTGTAGTTGCCGTTGGCGGTGTCGATACCAAAGTAGCTGCCGTTGGCAAAGCCGCCGTTGGCGGCATTGAGGTTGCCCACCAGCGTCGCGATATCCGTGTCAGTGAAGCCGGTACCGAGAGCGCCACTGCCCGGGCGCACCTCCAGCGTCGCATTGGCGGCCACCTTGATATTGGCCGCCGTCCACGCGGCCGTGTTGCCACCGTACAGAGAATTCTCGGTGGCAAAATCCAGTACCCCGGATTGCACCGTAGTCGTGCCGGTATAGGAGTTGTTGCCCGCGAGAATGACCTTGCCGTTGACGGCGTTGACGCTCAACGAACCCGTACCGGAAATGTTGTTGACCAACGTCAACGGATTGTTGGTGTTATAGAAATTCAGGTTGCCATTGTCGGTCACGTTGCCGGTGCCGATCTGACCGCCGCCGGCGAGCTCGATCTGCCCGCCACTGTTGATTGTGGTCCCGCCGCTGTAGGTGTTGTTGCCGGTGAACTGTTGGTTCGTATTGCCAGATTTCACCACCGACACCGTGCCCGTGCCGTCCTTGATCACACCACTGAAAACTGCGCCACCACCGCTCGCACCATTGAGGGTGAGCGTGGCATTGGCGCCATTGTTGAGGACCTGTCCACCACCCTGGAGGTTGGCCACCGCAACGTTGAACCCGTTGAGATTCACGCCACCGCCGTCATTCAGCGCCCCCGAGCCGAAGGCCATTGCCGAGCCTGCGATCAGCCAGGTGCCGCCATTGGTGGTGGTGGTCCCGGTGTAGGTATTGTTTCCCGTGAGCGTGAGGTTGCCGCTGCCGGATTGCCACACCTGGCCCCCGCCACTGATATTGACCGCGAACGTGGCCGGGGTGTTCCAGTTAAATTGAATGCCGCTGTTGTCAATGACCTGCGACGTACCCGACAGCGATGAGCCGGCCTGGAACGTCATCCAGGTCCCGTTGATCGTGGTCGTGCCGGTGTAGGTCAGGTTGCCGTAGACATAGAGCTGGCCGCCGCCCGTCTTGTTCAGGTTGCCCGAGCCGCTGATGTTGTTGTTGAGGTTTACGGCACCCGAGTTGTTGAAGATCAGGTTGCCGTTGTTGGTAACCGCGCCACTACCAAGCGTGCCCGTGGGAGTATTGTTGCCCACCTGCAGCGTGCTACCGGCATTGACAGTGGTCGTACCCGTGTAGGTGTTGTTGGCAACCAGGGTCACCGTGCCGCTGCCGGCCTGAGTCACGCTGGCAGCCCCGCTGATCACGCCGTTGACCGTGCTAGTCCCGGTCGAGCTAAACAGCAGGCCGCTGCTCGCCTGGAGCGTGCCATTGAGCGTGGTCGCCGCCGCGCCATTGACCGTCAGGTTTTTGACATTGATGTTGCCCGTGGTCGTCGTCCCGCTGTTGAAAGTCAGGTTGCCCGCCGTGATCGCCTGACTGGCCGTGGTCGCGCCAGCACTGTTGAACACCACGTCGCCGGTGGTGTTAACCGGCGCATTGAACGTAAGGGTTCCTGCGCCGCCATTTCCCACCTGGATCGTGCCGCCGGTACCCGTGATGCCCGTAGGCAGCGTGACGTTGCCGGCAAAGATCATCTTGCCGGCAGTCTGGTTCATGCTGGTGACCGCCACGTTCTGCGAGAACAGGGTAGTGCCTGCCCCCGACTGCTTGATATCGCCGTTCCCGCTGATGGTGCCCGTCACGGTCGTGTTGCCCGACTGGTTGAACACCAGGTGGCTGTTGTCCGTCACCGACCCCGAGCCCAGGCTGCCGCCCGTCTCCACCTGGAGCGTACCGCCGCTGATCACGGTGCTGCCGCTATAGGTGTTGGCCCCCAACAGATACAGCGTGCCGGAGCCCGCCTGGCCGACCGAGCCCGCACCACTGATGACGTCCGCGACCTGCATAGGCCCCGACACGTTAAAGATCAGGTTGCCGTTGTTGACGATGGCACCCGTTCCCAGCGTGCCAGACGCACTGCCATTCCCCACGTTCAGCGTGGTGGTGGCGCCGGAAATGTTCGTGCCGCCGGTGTAGGTGTTTGTGCCAAGCAGGGTAAATTTTCCGCCACCGCTGACCGTCAAACCGCCGCTGCCGCCGATGCTGCCGGTAACCGTCGAGCCTGCACTCGCTGCGTTCAGTACCAACCCGCCATCGATGCCGTATTGCCCCTTCAGTTGCACTTCGTAGGCATTGAGCGTCAGCGAGCCGCCGGTGTGGCTCGTGATGCTGACGGTGGAATCATCGTAGGTCAGGTTGCTGGCCGTCAGTGTCACGTTGCTAGTGGCCAGCTCGGCCATGATCTGACCGTCAGTGATCGAACTGTTCACCGTGGCGCAGACGCCATTGACGTTGGAGCTGGTATTGCCACCCGCCGCGCCATGCGTGATCTGGATGTTCAGCGGGTCAAGCAGCAGCGTGCCCCAGGCACCATGGTTCGCCCGGGTATCGACGCTCGTTAACGGATTGAACTCCAGCAGGTTCTTGCTGGACGTCTCGACCATGCCGCCGTTGCCGCCAAGCTGACCGCCACGCGCGGCGATGCGGCCGTTGAAGGCCGTCTTCTGATCCGACCACAGCACGACCGTGCCGCCGTTACCATTCTGAGTCGCCGAAGCATCGATACTGGAGTTTGCGTCCATCGCAACGGTATTGGCGTGGACCACATTGCCCGCACCGTGCAGGTTCCCGCCCACCAGTACCTTGCCGCCACCGCTCGCGCCGGTCGCGTTGATCTGCGTGCCGCTCAGCGCCACGTCCTGGCCCGTCACGGTGGCGTTACCGCCCTGGCCCGTGGCACCGCTGACATTGATCTGCGCGCCGGCAAGACTGACCTGCCCTTGCGGACCGCCCTGGACCGTGACGTTCCCGCCGCTCGCCCCGGAGACATCCACTACCCCCGACAGATTGATCACGTTGTTGAGCAGCGTCCCGGCGGCGTTGGCCGTCAGCAGGACCTGTCCCCCTTCCGCCTTGATCACACCCGTGTTCTGGATGCCCGCATTGGCCGACGCCGCATCGAGCGTAAAGCTCACCATCTGCCCGTTGGACAGCGCCAGCGTCGCCTTGTCCCCGGCCGCCAGCACCACATGCCCGTTCGGCGCGTTCAGCGTCCCGGCATTGCGAACCTGATCACCGGCCAGCGCGATCCAGCCTCCCGCGCCCACCGACAGGTTCCCCTCGTTGACCACCAGGCCACCACCGGTTCCGTTGCCCCCGAGCATCAGCTTCGCGCCATTGCTCATGAACGCATTGGGGTCGATATCTTTGGTCGTCGCCAGCAGTGCCCCGGCATTTACCACCGCCCCATTGCCGAACACCACCCCCTGCGGGTTCACAATGTAGACCTGCCCGTTCGCGGTCAGCGTGCCGAGGATCTGGGTGCTGCCGTTCATCCCGACCACCCGGTTCAGCACCTGCGCCGTGCTCGACGGCTGCACGAACTGCACACTGTTGCCCGCCCCGACATTGAAGCTGTCCCAGTTGATCACCGCGCGTTGCGACGCCTGGTTGATCACCATCTGATTAGCGCTGGGCGTCTGGATTGTGGCGTTGCCGCCCGCGACCTTACCACCCTGCGGCAAGGCCTGCGCCAGCACCCCAAGCGGCATGACCGTGCCACACAGCAACGCCACCGCCAGCTTCATCATCTGCAGCGGCGCGAGCCATACCGCCCCGCTCCCGCCCGCGCCCGCTGTCTGTCCGCCACCGGCGCTGCCACCCTTGACACAGGAGGTAGCGCTCTCCTCCACTGCCATCAGGAGGCCGCGCTTCTTGTTGAATACCAGGCGGTAGAGTCGCTTGTTCATGGTGATTGGCTCTTATGCAAAATACCTTCCTGAAGCGCTGCCAAAAACTGTGCAATTCGGCAGGTTCAAGAGGGCTTCGACCTTTGCATCAACAAAATAGGGGCAGAGGTCTGTACAGGTCAGTTGGGTGTAACGTGCGCAGGCGATGCGTGTAATGCGTCGCGATCAGAATCGGGCGGTAATCGACGCTAGGAAGCGGCTATTGGCACTGCCCGGATAGTTCACGGAGTCCGGGCTGCCCGGGAACTTTCGTGCCCAGACGAGGCTGCCCGTGATCCCATGGGTCGAAACCCAATCCAGGCCCAGCCCCCAACCGGCCAGCGTTCGCTGGTTAGACAGATTCGCGTCCGCGTATCCATTGACGACCTGCCATCCGGTATAGGGATGACGGTTCACCGAGCCGCTGGCCACATCGACAAGCGGGCCGAACGCGAGTCGATCGCCGTTGGGCAGGGAGAACAATCGACGCAACTCAATGCTCGCCGCTACACCAGTGTCCAGCAGGCCTTCGTCCGGCCGATAGGCACGCACACCGGTCTGCCCGCCGATGGAAAGCTTCTCTGAGGCATCAAGATTGCGAGAGGCAAGTTGCCCACGCATGGTGCCGAGCAGGTACCAGTTACCGTTGCCAAGATTGAGCTTGCCGGTGCCGTTGGCGCTCCATTTGGCATAGTTGCCGAGCGTACCTGTGATATCCGTCACCTGCAGGTCCTGCGTGACGTGGCCATAGGACAAGGCCGTCGAGGCCGTCCAGTAGCTCCCGCCCAACTGGATCTGCCTATCTCCCGAGTCGCCGGTCAAGCTGATCCGCCCGGAACTCAGCCGCCGCGGACCGAAGGCGCTGATGCCGTTCACGCTTTGCCGCGAGTTGGTGTTCAGGCCATCCAGGGCTACGGTCCAATTGCGGTCCAGACCACGAACGATTGGATAGGACACCCCCGCAGAAACCGTATCCGCACTGCCCCGTGCGCCCACCCGGGAGACCGAGTAAAGCGAATGCGAGTAAGCCGCCTGCCCACGCAACCCGCGATCGCCCAGCGGCACCGAGCCTTGCAACGACCCGGCGAATTGACCTTCATCCGTGCCCAGCGCGGTCATCTGCCAGAGGTCACCGATACGCAGCGGATCGGTCAGCGATACTCCGGCGAATGCCCGATACACGCCGCTGGCCGGAAAGCCGAGGTTGTCGACGCCGGCATAACCACCAAACATTGGCGCGCTCGACTCGGTCGTAATGCCAACAGCAGTCTGACCGATCCCAACACCCTCGGGGCTCAGCGATACCGGCTGCAACCTGACACCGGGAATATCCTGCAGCAGCAACTGGGCACGTTCCAGACCGCGTGAGGTCATCGTGCATTCATCGCCAACCCCATCCGGACACAGTGCCTGGGTGGCAACGCTTTCGATCTTCGTGTCTTTCACGCGCGAACTGTTCTGGACCCGGACCGCGCCAACCTTGCCTTCGAACACCAGCAACGAAAGCTCGCCTGTGCGCTCGAACCGTGCCAATCCCGCAGGGGTCACAACGACCTGCGCCACCATCATGCCGGAGTCACGCAACTGCTTCGTCAGCTTATTGGCCAATTCCTGCACCTGGGACTTGTCCAGGGTCTTGCGAACCGCTTCGGAGACCGCCTCGTCAAGAATCTGACGCGTCGCGGGTTGCGTGACCGCCCCTTCCCACGCCACCGATTGCACGAGAACAGGCCGCCCGCGTGTGCCGGTGGTGCCTTGCCCGTAGGCAAGGTGAGTCAGTAACCCCATGGAAATCGCAGTCATGGCTGCAAACAGACGGGGACTGCGATGGGGGAGATTTCTACACATAGTTGGTTGCAATCGCCATGGGCCAGGCATGCAGCCTTTGGCGCACTGGCAATCATCCGAACCCATAGCGAACGGGATATTGGATGACGGAATGATCGCGCTTCGATACGCGGAAGGCATTAGGCTCACGCCTAAATGCGGGATCGACTCGCCGTGTCGGCTCCGCGTCGGCACTCCCGGCGTGCTGCACAAGCTTCTCCCATCTCCCCGGCATTTGCGCAACTTATAGGCCTGCGCCTACTTACTATGCGACCCGCCGCTACGACAATTGCGGTCAATGCTGGCGGTGCGGATGCCTCGAGTTTCCTGGTTGGGGCCCCAATCAACGACCTGTGTTTGGCGGGGCGTCCACGACGTACCCTACGAATGGTTACTCTATTGGCCCAGTTCCCCGGCCCGAAAGTGGTAACGGGCGGTCTGGATGAAACATGGAAACGGTTGTAGATAAGACTGAAGCAATTGCGGGGGAAGTTGCGCCGACCCAAGGCCTCCAGACGGCAATCGCCTCTGACGCGTGGTTCTCCCTCGAGCGGTTCGAGACGCTCGCCTATGCGCGTCAACATGAGGCGGCAACGCGCGAGTTCATGCATCTTCTGCAAATGCTGGACCGAAACTACGGCGCGTTGGACATGCACTTCGCGGCAACGACAACCGCTTCGCGCATCGGGCTCGATGTGGATCAGCACATCGTCAACCGGATCTGCAGCGCATTGACGGCACTCTTCTCCGACCCAACGTTCCACCTGTCGATCGACGGGGCGCGTCACCTTTTCTTCCTGCACCGTTGGGTGTCGACGCTCTTCGCGGCAAGCACGTTCGGCAATGCCGATCACATCCTGCGTGCTTTGAACCTCAATGGCCCGGGTGCCCATGACGTTCAGATCCGCCAGGAGCACGTACTCAAGTTCTGCATCCTGTACACGCCGAACTCCGAAATTCCGCTGGATATGGACGCAATGTGGGCGTTCAACAAGAACGTGGCGGCTTCTCTTGCCTGTTCGCTACTCTCGCCGCGCTTTCTTGGCATGCCATCAGCGCATCATAAGCGTGAGGTGCTTTTGCCGTGGCTGACCGCGAAGCTCGACCAGATCGAGGATCTCGCCGTGTTGCCGGTGCAGATCCTTCACGATGTCTACATGCATTGCAGCTACGCGGACGCTCGCGACAAACACGCCATCAAGGCACCCATCAACCGGCTGGTTCGCAAAAAGTTGCTCGAGCAGGGCGTGACCGACATTGAGACCAAACCGAAAAAGCGTGCCAAAGGCGAGAAGCCTGTGATGCTCGTGGCGCTGGAATGGTTCTCTGGCGCCCACTCGATCTACCGGACGCATTCCGCGTCGCTGCGCGCCGCACGCGAACAGTTCAGGGTGATCGGTGTTGGATTGAAGGACCTGGTGGACGATCTGGGTCGCGAGGTATTTGACGAATTCCGGGAGATCCAGGGCGACCCCGTAACGTTTGTCAGGGAGCAGGCGGCCACGTTGCGGCCGGACGTCGTGTACTACCCGGCCTTCGGCATGTTTCCGTCGAGCATTTTCCTGACCAATCTGCGTCTTGCGCCAGTCCAGGTGGTTTCCTACGGACACCCAGCCACATCGAACTCACCATTCATCGACTACTTCGTGCTGCCGGAAGACTGGGTGGGTGATCCGGCGTGCTTTAGTGAGAAGCTGCTACCTCTACCCAAGGAATCCATGCCGTTTGTGCGCTCCGCAGCAGCCATTGAGGTGGAGCCGAAGCTTCGCGAAACGCCGGACACGGTACGTATTGCGGTGGCCTCGACACCAATGAAATTGAATCCTGGCTTCCTGGGCGCGCTGGCCCGAATTCAGCGCGAATCGAGAAAACCTATCCAGTTCCATTTCCTGACAGGTCTCACGCGAGGATTGATGAATCTGGAAATGCGCCGATTCATTCATGCGTACCTGCCAGATGCCGTGATCCAGATGCACCAGCCTTACGCGGAGTACATGGCCACGCTCAACGAATGTGACATGTATGTCAATCCGTTCCCGTTTGGCAATACCAATGGCATTGTGGATGTGACGTCTATCGGTCTGGTTGGCGTCTGCAAGACAGGGCCAGAAGTACTGGAACATATTGATGAAGCGATGTTCCGTCGACTTGGTCTGCCGGAATGGCTGGTTGCACACAATGAAGACGAGTACGTCTCGGCCGCCCTCCGGCTGATCGACGAGGATGGAACCCGTTTGAGTCTGCGCAGGCAAATGCTGAAGGACAAGGCCGCGGATGCGTTCTTCCAGGGCAAGCCGTCAGGGTTCGGACAAGCATTGGCGGGTCTGGTCTGAGCGGCGGATCCTGCGGCAGGCTACTCAAGTTCGTTGTGTACCGGAGAGATCTCTGGGAGTCCACGCTACTGTGGTACTGGCGTGGGACTGGACGACCATGGCCGCCGAAGTGCCGGCGCTTACGCTGCCAATGTCCGCGTCCCACGGAAAAAGTGAGAGGAGAGATCTACCGCCGCATTCGGCGCGTCCGTCGACAGGCATCGGCTGAGTTGAATGGATTCTGATGAATGCACGCTTCCTATTCCTTCTGAATACCCTGATTCACGCCGCTTACGGATAGGACAGGACCACGTTTTATCAAGGCCGGTCCGGTAGTCTGTCTCGCCAGTCTGACGTTGGTATTCGTTCTGTGATCAACTGAGAGGTAGCCAACGCAAGTCGCCCTGATCATCGCAGTTGCTCTGCTATGTGTACGCCCGTCACCGTTTCCTGCAGGCTGGTGCTGCCCGATGCATCATGCTGCAGGCTAGGCTGGTCTTCGAATACGGCGCCGGCGGATTCTGGCCTGGCGGAATGCCTACGTAGAGCATCACGCGGTTGTCCCACTGATTGGTCGTGACGTTGAGCTGGCGTGAGACCGAAACGCCGTAGTTGATGCGCTTGTAGCTGTTGTTGTACCCCGCCTGAAGCTGGGTATCGCGACCATTGCGGTTCCAGTAGTCCTGTACCGAGCCTGACACCTACCTTGAGCGCATCCGTCATCTCAAGCTCGGTTCCGTTTGCTATCGCTGTGGGGCCTCGTTACTGCGGAGGCCGACTATCGCGGAGGCGTGGAAACGGCTTCCGTGTCCGGGCTGCGCTGTCCAGATTGCTCACAGAAGATGGCGTGCGAGCAAGTCGACGAAGTCTGAGCAATGGGTGGAGATCGCGGCGTATACGCTGGCTTCGCGCGAACGCCTGGGCTCATCTTGGCATCTTCCAAAGATTAGGCGTTGGCTTATAGATCCGTAGTCGGTGCTAGCGGAAAGTGGCATAGGACGAGCGCGAGTACAAAGTGACTTTACTCCGGACTCGACATCGCTTAGTGGCTATCCACGTTGGTGCCGTTCTTGCCGCAACAGGTCTTGCAAAGAGCAATCTTGCGGGCGGACTGCTATGTCACGATGGCCGATGGAGTTCTCGCGCAGGTGGCTGCGGCGTCCGCAGCGGTGGCCTGCGAGGGTCCCTGTTCCGATGCCAACCGGGATCTGCATTTCGAGCCCACTCGCGGCGCATTGTCCGATGCCCACATTCTCGTTCTCTGGGATACCTGCGAGTGATCGGAGACTGCCCATACGCCGAACACTGCCGCTAAGGCCGACATCCATCGCTTTCCCCGACTATTCCATGAATCTGGTATTCGCTTCGGTACAGCTGCTCTCCTTATGTCCTCGTAGATGCCCACCAACGGGTGTCATCTACGAGGACAGCGATTGTCCGGGCCAGCTGGTTTCGACCGAGCTTGGGGCCATGCCCCGGTCGATCAAGGTGATGTTTGACCTTGCACTTGAGCGCGGCTCCGCGTCTTCGATGTCGTGACCATCCCGCCACCGTACATCGCCCGCAATCGCGTGACTGCACTGCTGCAAGAGGGCGGGCTTGAAATGCACTACCAGCCCATCGTCGGGCTCAAATCGGGCAATGTCATCAAGGTCGAGGCATTGGCTCGCCTTCGCGACGGCAACTGTCTCCTGATGCCGGGCGAGTTCTTGCCCGCCCTGTCAGGTGAGACCCTTCTTGAGCTTTATTCGAAGGGCCTGGAGCAGGCATTGCGACAGCGCACCGCATGGGTGGGCCAGGGAGTGACACTCGGGCTCTCGATCAACCTGCCGCCTGAGGCGTTGGGCGATGACCGCTACTACGAAGCGACGTGCGCAGCGCTGGCCGCGAACCGGTGTCCGCCTGCCACGCTAACGCTCGAATTGCTTGAGAGCGGCGAGGTGCCGGAGGGGAGCATTGCCATCGCAATGCGGAAGTTCAAGGCGTTGGGAGTTCAACTGGCGGAAGATGACCTCGGTGCCGGCTACAGCAGCCTGACGAGGCTGCGTCAGTTTCCGTTCGACTGGATCAAGCTGGACCGCGGGATCGTCAGACTTGCTGACGGTGACAAGACCGAAGCGCTGCGTTTCATTTTTCTGCTGACGCGCCTCGGACACGGGCTGGGCAAGCAGGTCGTGGTGGAGGGTGTGGAGTCCGCCGATTTACTGGAGGCAGTCCGGTTGCTCGGCGTCGACGCCGCGCAAGGCTATGGTATCGCCCGCCCGATGCCGGCCGGCGATGTTATGCCGTGGTTGCGCAAGCAAACTGAACGACGCGATTCCGGCCATCCGAGTACATCGCTGGGCAGGCAGGCTTGCCTGCTCATGTTCGAGGAGCAGCTACACCTGATGGCAGGGAGCGTGTCGCGGGGCAACGAACAACCTCCTAGGCGTATGTCATTGCAAGTTGATAACCTGAAAGCAGAACTGGATGCCATCTCCGATCCCAACGGTGACTGCGCGCGAGAGACGAAGGCACTGCTTCATGCTGCGATATCACAAGGCATCAATAGTCCTGAGTATCGTCAGGCGCGCCGGGATCTTGTGGCAATGATATGAAGTTTGGTTTTCAGATGCCGGATAGAGGGGGCGCGGAATAGGATGAGGATCACGACACGCCCCGTCGTCCTTCAGCGTCTTGATCACGAAGCGCAAGGCTGTACGTTGACCGGCGCGATGGTCAAGCCTGCCCAGGCATCGTGGAGCTCATGCGTACGATCGCCGAGGGGCTCTTCCCACCCTCCTCCCTTATCGCGATAGAACCGCCAAACGTTCTAGTAAGGGAGATTGATCGATGGAGGGAAAAAAACCCCAAGTCGCGGGGAGCGGCTTGGGGTGCGGGAATTTCGGTTTTAGGGGTCAACCACAACCGAACGGGGTAGCCAACGAGAGATCGTTGACTACGGCATCGAAGATACTCGGTGTAGTCCTGGACTTCTATAGGCCTAGCCCTAAAGCGCGTAGCGTTGCTTTTGGTATCTTCCTGATGCAACGTCTGTCGACGCACCACCGCACGATGACGCGAAATAGGACTAACTGCCTAAAGACGGCGCTTGTCGCGCACCTGGTTATGCGACTGTGGAATCGATGGGTGCCGGGGTCGGCGCTGGATGGGGCGCAACTAAACACTGCACGGAATCTTTCTCCAGTACCCGGTAGGCACGAAGAACCTTACGAACCCCGGGGCGGCCGATTGCCCCCCAACTAGCTACCTCAGTGCGGGCAGCCAGATGCGTGGTTCCTTGTCACTGATGCTCATCAGCCCCAACTGGAGCTGATCGGCAACACGCGAGGCATGGTGTTCGGCCAGTTGCTGAACATCGTCGGGCACCGTCACGCCCGCAACGTCGCTGGCGAAAGCATAGTGACCGTGCAGCGAACATTTTGGATCGCCGGTATTCCTTGACGGCGTGAATACGGTGCTCATCTCTCGAAACCACTGTCGCAGTACCGGACTGCAGCTGCCGGCATCGCTATACCGGATTGCCACCGACGTTCCGGCTGGCAAGCATTTGCGGCCCAGGAATCGCGCTAGCGACGCCGGGTCAACGGCAGCGTCGAAGGCGACCAGTTCAACAGACATGGCGCACTATCCAAAGTAAATGATCTGAAGGCATTTTGCTGCCCACAATATCCGCCACGCCATAGGCTAAGGCTGATAGCGAACAAGGAAGACATAGCGATGTCGAATGCGCGCCCCAACGAATGAAAGGAACTCTCCAGTTCAGAGGCTGGGGCAAGAGTCGGCATCAAAGTGCCTTGATGAGGTTCCTGCTTTCATCGCGCAAACGGAAGGGCGAAGTCATGGCTGCTTGCCTCTCGCTTACTTGGCCGGAGCCGCGAGCACACCAGCTGACCGAGATGCCAATGCGTAACTTCCTAGGCTGTTCTGCGCGTTAAACAGGCCTGCTACGGCTCGTCTGAGTCTGCCGAGGCAAGATAGCGTCCGAGCTCCATATCATGCGTCAGCCCGAGCTTTGCCATAGCAGCGCACTTTTGCACGCTGATTGTTTTCCTGCTTCGGTTAAAGCGCGCCGCGATTTCTCTGAGCGAGAGCCCCTGCGCGAGCAGGCGCAATACCTCTCGCTCACGGGGGCTTAGCTGCTGCAGTGCAGCTTGTGGCGTGCGTCCGTCGTCCTGGTCGAGAAGATGCGCCAGCGAGGCCGGAGCAACGAATTTCCTGCCCGCAAGGACAACGCGGCAAGCCTCGGCAACGTCCCGAGTACCGCAGGTTTTCGAGACGAAGGCGGAAGCGCCCGCGGCGATCATGTCGCGCACGGCTGGCGGCGAGGCGTTCATAGAAAACACGATCACGGCTACATCGGGACGCAAACGCTTGATGCGTCCGATGAGTTGCAGCCCGTCGCCCGCTTCGTTGAGGGAGAAGTCGGTGATGACAATACCCACCTCTGGATCGTTCAGCGCATTGAGGATCTCATTGACACTGGAGGCAGTGACCACCTCCGCGAACTGTCCTGTGCGGGCAAGTTCACTGCTGAGGGCGATCACAATGATGGGGTGATCATCGCAGACGAGTACTTTGGGGGCTTGGTTCATTCGTGACCCCGCGTTCGAGGCATTGGGCAGTGTGGTCAAACAAATTTAGGCAAGGAGCCGCTGCATCGCTCCGCGACCCATGCCAGTCACTTTCCATTTCATGCCAGGTTCAGCGTAACCAACCAGCACGCGCATACCCTGTTAGGGAACGTGATGGATTAGCACCTTGCGGCCGGCAGGTGCCAGCATCGGAGAATGATCCCGGCGCCTCGTGTAGCGTCGGCTACAGTCAGGTCAGCAAAGTCCGCACCCCGAAGTCAGCCATCTGCCGTGACGCTGCCCAGCACAGCCAGCACATTCGTTGCCGCGCCTACGCCCATGCTTATGTAGGCCGCATCGCTGACGCCTCCAATATGCGGCGTCAGGATGGCGTTCGGGATCTGCCGGAACGGGTGCGGGACGGTCATCGGCTCGATCGCGAAGCTGTCCAGACCGCTCGCATAGAGCTTGCCGTTCGTGAGGGCGTCGGCCAATGCCGGTTCGTCGATCAGACCACCGCGTGCGGTGTTAATCAGGATCGCGCCGTTCTTGAATAGGCCCAGCGTCTCGCGATTCAGCATGCCGCGATTGCTCTCCGTCAGCGGGCAATGCAGCGACACCACATCCGCATTCCGGTAGATATCGTGCAGATCGTTGACTAGCTCGACGCCATCCGGCACTGCATTCGCATAGGGGTCGAATGCGATCACGCGCATACCCAACGCCACACCGGTCACCGCTACGCGGCGACCGATTTCGCCAAGACCGACGATACCCAGCGTGCGGCCGTTCAGTTCGATGCTCTTATGGATCGATTTGTCCCAATAGCCCTCACGCGTGCGGCCGTTCAGATGCGGCACGGACTTGGCACAGGCCAGAATCAGCGCCCAAGCGTGCTCAGCAACGGCAGCGGCATTGGCACCAACCGCGGCCTTCACTGCGATGCCGCGTTCGGCTGCGGCCTTCTGGTCGATCACGTCGATACCGCTGCCATGCTTCGAGATCACCTTCAGCGACGGCGCAGCATCCATGATGCTGGCGCCGATCCTGCCATAGCGCACGATGATGGCAACAGGATCGGTCTCCTTTGCCAGTGCCAGCAAGACGTCTTCGGTACACGATTTGCCGGCGAAACGAACCTCGAAGTCCTTGAGCAGTTCGAGTGCCTGGGGCGCCAGATCATTGCCCGTGACCAGCACCACCGGTTGCCTCTTCACGCTCACAGCGATTCGCCTTCGGCCAGCACGCCAGCTGCACGCAGTTCCTTTTCGAGCCAGCCCGGTCGCAGATCGCCAGCCTTGATGGCAGCGATGCGCTTGGCTTCGGCATCGACCTTCTTCTGCGCCAGCTCCAGAATCACAGGCACCTCTTCGCGCGGGATCACGACCACGCCGTCAGCATCGCCAACGATAAGATCGCCCGGATTGATCGCAACGCCAGCCACCGAGGCCGGCCAGTTCACCAGGCCACCGATGGCCTTCGTGGGGCCGCACGGGTTGGTGCCGGCCGAGAACACCGGGAATTGGCCATGGGCCAGTTCGTGCGAGTCGCGCACTGCGGCGTCGATCACGAAGCCCGCCACACCTGAGGCCTGTGCCTGCGTGGCCATGATTTCGCCACACAGCGCTGCCGTCTGATCACCCTTGCCATCCACTACGATGACATCGCCAGGTTTGGCGATAGCCAGGCCCACATGAAACATCAGGTTGTCACCGGGACGCACCTCGATGGTCAGCGCAGGACCGCACACCTTCATGGTGGAAGACAGCCCCTGCACGCGCGCGTTCAGCGTGCCGCGACGGCCGACCACGTCGGCCAGAATGGCGGCCTGGAACTTTGATGCCCGCTCAACCAACTCAGACGAGACGCGAACAAAGTCGCGACGAATCGCGGAGGACAATTTGGCTTGGGTGCTCATGGACGACTCCAGTATGACCGGACAAACAAAGGGAAATGACTAAAGCGGAATACTTCGTGGATGCCGCGGGCTGACTCTTGGCAATGCCCTGCCAGTTGTTCCTCCGCCCAACCCTGCGTCGGACAACAACGGGCCGGCACCACACACAGTAGGATCAGTCCAAGCTCGCGCCCGAGTTCTTGACTATCCGGCCCCAGCGCACGATCTCAGTCTTCAGCAATTGGCTGAACTGCTCAGGGCTGCCGCCGAGCACGTCACCGCCTTCTGAACGCAGCCGTTCTGCCACGTCGGGTTGCTTCAGCGCTTCGTTAATTGCCAGGTTGAGTTTCTGCACGATAGGCGCCGGCGTGCCGGCGGGCGCCAGGATGCCGAACCAGGAGATAGCGTCAAGATCCTTGTAGCCCGATTCGGCCAGTGTCGGCGTATCAGGCAACTGATGGGAGCGCTTAGCCGATGTGACTACGATGGCGCGCATGTTGCCGTTACGCACATGGCTCAGCAGCGTAGGAATAGATGACATGTACAGATCGACTTGGCCGCCCATCACGTCGGTCATGGCCTGCCCCGCGCCTTTGTACGGCACATGCCGCAGCTTGATGCCCGCCGCGTCTTCGGCCAATTCACCGGCCAGGTGAGCCACGGTGCCATTGCCGGAGAAGCCGAGCGTGATCGCATCAGGCGCTTTCTTGGCGGCCGCCACCACGTCGGCAAAGCTTTTGAATGGCGACGATGCCGGCGCTACCATCACGATTGGTGACGATGACACCAGGGCCACAGGAGCCAAGTCAACCAACGGCTTGTAGGGAAGCTTGGGATACAGCGTAGGGTTGATTGCCAGATTGCTGGTCTGCCCCATGACGATGGTATAGCCATCGGGCGTCGCCCTGGCAGCCGCATCCACACCCAAGTTGCCGCCCGCGCCGGGTCGGTTCTCGACGACTACATTCCAGCGGTTCTGCTCAGCGACCTTCTGTGCCACCGCACGCGCGATCATGTCGGTACCGCCTCCGGGTGGGAACGGTACGATCAGCCGGATTGGCTTGCTGGGGTAGGCGGATTGGGCAAGGGCCGAACTCACCGGAATCGCGGCGGCTACCACTCCGGCTACGGCGACGCCCACGCAGGCAGCCAAGGTACGATAAAGCTTAGAAGAACGCATGGCAGTGTCTCTTTCTCTGTTTTTTTCAAACATCGCCAGATACTGGGACCGGCCGAAGTTCGACTATAAAAAGCGAATTTGCATAGCAATGGTGAGGCGTGTAGTGAAACTAACTGGCTATCTCACTCGCCAATGCGGCCGCGCCTCTCCACTGCAAGAGAAAGGGGCTCCCCGAAAGCAGCCCCTTCTGAATCCATTACAAATCATGGGAAAGTGTCGACATCTATCCAACACGAAACATTCGACAGATCACAGCAAGACATCAAATGGATTCGTTGAGAATTATTTCCATAATGAAGATCGCAAGGAATAGGCCATCGCCTAAATATTCGGCCGTAACCAATTAACCAACAATCGAAATATTTGTGCTTGGAATACCTTCGATTCAAGTCCCAGAATCATCAACTCGCGTACCGATCAGTCTGTATGCAGTTATGAATTCTTACTAAAATCGGAGGAAGATAATGAAGTTCAAACTACTGGCCATTGCAGCCACTTCGGCAGCCGCATCGCTGGCAGCAAGCAGCGCCTATGCGCAATCAAGCGTGACTCTCTATGGTGTTGCCGACGCAGGCGTGGAGTACTTGAACAAGGCCGCCGCATCGAATGGCGGGGTACAGCCCGGCACGAAGGGTCAAAGCCTTTTTGCACTTCAGTCTGGCAATCAGTCGGGCTCCCGCTGGGGCCTGCGCGGCATTGAAGACCTTGGCGGCGGCCTGAAGGGAATCTTCACGCTGGAAAGCGGATTCAACGTTGACGATGGCAAGATGGGCCAGAGCGGCCGCCTGTTTGGACGCGCCGCGTATGTTGGCCTGCAAAACCAGTGGGGGCGGCTGACTCTGGGTCGTCACACCACCCCTGGCTTCGACTTCGGTTTGGCCTTCGACCCGATGACCATCTCGAGCCGCTACTCGATCACTTCGCAGGACCCGTGGTTTGCATCGCGAGCAGACAACTCGGCCAAGTACATGGGCACGTTCGGTGGTCTGACCGTGTCCGCCCTGTACAGCCTCAACAACAACAACCAGGAAGTTCCGGGCAACTTCACCAACGGCCGTGAGTACTCGTTCTCGGCGATCTACGCTTCCGGCCCGTTCTCGGTCGGCGCCGTGTACGACCAGACGAATCGCTCACAAGCTACCGCCCTGTCGACGAACAAGCTGACCCGTCACGCCGCTATCGCCGGTACCTACGCGTTCGGTCAGGCCAAGGTCTTCGCTGGCTACCGCTATGCGCACGCCTACAACGGCGATGTTCTGGTAGGCACTCCGAGCCACGCCAACGGTTCGTCGAACCTGGCTTGGGCTGGTCTGGGCTACCAGGTGACGCCGGCCCTGTCACTGACTGGCGCCGCCTATTACCAGAACCTGCGTAACGCCAACGCCGGTAACCCGTGGCAATTCGTTGCCCTGGCTGACTACTCACTGTCGAAGCGGACCGATGTGTACGCGTCGATGTCGTACGCCCTGAACCACGGCAAGTCGACCCTTGGCGTGAACGGCTTCAATGACCAACTGGGTTCGGCAACCTCGTCAAACTCAGAAGGTGTTCAACCGGGCGCAAACCAGTTTGGTGCGGTAATCGGCGTTCGCCACAAGTTCTAAGTCTAAGCACAAGGAACTTGATTGGATAAGCCCAGGAGATTCCTGGGCTCTGGGGCCTCGGCATGCTGGCGAATCACTCGCCTAAGAGGATGCGATGACGAAGAAGACGTCGCAGCTACAGCATCGCTGGGCCCGAGTATCGGCATAGGGTCCTTTTCCACCATCAGCCTCGGCCTAATCATCAACGCCTGCAGTTTAGGCCGCGGCCTACTGGACCGCGCCCCCACCAGCCTGACAATATCTCCCTAGTAAGCTGCGCCGCACCTGGCATGAAATGGCAAGTGACTGGCATGGGTCGCGGAGCGACGCAACGGCTCCTTCCCTGAACTTGTTTGACCACACTGCCCAATGCCTCGAACGCCGGGTCACGAATGAGCCAAGCCCCAAAAGTACTGGTCTGCGACGATCACCCCGTCATTGTGATCGCCCTCCGCAGTGAACTTGCCCGCATAGGACAGTTCTCGGAGGTGGTCACTGCCTCCAGTGTCAATGAGATCCTCAATGCGCTGAACGATCCAGAACTAGGCATAGTCATCACTGACTTCTCGTTCAACGAAGCGGGCGACGGACTGCAGCTCATCGGACGCATCAAGCGTATGCGTCCCGATGTAGCCGTGATCGTGTTCTCTATGAACGCCTCGCCGCCGGCCGTACGCGACATGATCGCCGCGGGCGCCTCCGCCTTCGTCTCGAAAACCTGCGGTATTCGGGACGTTGCTGGGGCTTGCCGCGCTGTCCTGGCGGGTCGGAGGTTCGTTGCTCCGGCCTCGCTGGCGCATCTTCTCGACCAGGACGACAGAGGCACGCCACAAGCTGCGCTGCAGCAACTAAGCCCTCGTGAGCGAGAGGTACTGCGCCTGCTCGCGCAGGGGCTCTCGCTCAGAGAAATCGCGGCGCGCTTTAACCGAAGCAGGAAAACCATCAGCGTGCAAAAGTGCGCTGCCATGGCAAAGCTCGGGCTGACGCACGACATGGAGCTCGGACGCTATCTTGCCTCGGCAGACTCAGACGAGCTGTAGCGGGCCTGCCCATCGCGCAGAACAGCTTTGCACGGAAGTCTCTGAGTACACTGACTACATACGTTGCATGCAGGCGAGCGAGCGTTGTCCATAGACATACTTGCCGCGGTACACCACGGCGAAGTCCGAGGAGAAAAAGTGCGCCAGCCCGCGGGGAGCCGACTGACGCCTAAGGGGAACGAGCGAGAGGTGTCCCATGGACACCGCCTTGCCGTGAGAGGAAAACCCGGAGGCACTCTCACGCAGCATTTTTAGGCAATAACACCACCCTGGGATATAGGCCTCGTCCTAATATTCCTTCAAATGGTTTTACAGAAAGATGCCACGGTCATGCGTTTGGCTGCATAGATGCTGAAACAGGTTTTTACTTGGGCGGCTAAGGAGCCTGTGTTTGCCGATGCTCGTCGCGAGCGATTAGCGACAGTGAATCGCCCCGGGTTCAGTGGCGGCTCCACTCTTGGAAAGAATGGAGCCCATAAGCGAGCAAACCAGGTTTCCCCCTGAGATCAGAGAGCAGCGCATCGAACATCCATCGCCGTGGGCAGCAGTCGACTCTATCGCACCGACAATCGGTTGCACGAGCCAGACACTGTTGGGGTGGATCAACCAAGTCGATCTGCAAAGTCTTGCAGATTGCTCCGTCGGGCTATCAGCGCCATGCTGCGCGATCTTACGATCCGTCTCGGCGCTCCGCGCGAGCCAAACGCGATTGGCTCGCGTCAACGCCGCAGGAGTGGATGGGAACACTCGCGGATGCGCCGCGTGAACTCACGAGACCGTTCGAGATCTGCCTCCAAAGCCAGAGGCGTGGCGCGCAATCGATGCGCAACCGTGCAGGCTATAACCACAGCACCTCGTGTAACGCCCCGAACTACCACAATCGCCACGCGATGGGCGAGTGGATCATTCGGTTCAGAGCACCGGCCCTCGGACACGACAGTGCCGGGACGCTGTCTCCTTAAGCTGCTAGGCTCGTGCGGCGGCCAGTCGCTTCCTGACGCTGTCAAGCAGGCATTCTGCTGGCGTCGAAAGCCGCGCATTCCAACGTGTTATGAGCGAGATGGGGTGTTCGACTCCCTCGCAGGGCAATGCCCTCGCTACCAGGCCCAGTTCCGAGACGAACTCCCGAACGTAGCCGGGCAACACTGTAACCCCGAGCCGCGCCTTCGCAAAGCTGATTGCCGACAGCACCGTCCCGACTTCGACGGAAGTTGAGTACGTCAGATGTCTCGACGCAAAAACGCGATCGATGGTCCGCCGCGTGCTGAACGTTGAATGCAAGGAGATTTGCGGATAGTCGGCAAGCAACTCCCAGCTAACCTTGCGCTTGCGTGCCAGTTCGTGGTCGCTGGCGCAGATCACGAACATGGATTCGTTGTACAGGTGCTCGATCGAGAGCTTGGGATGCGCTTCTTCCATCGAAACCAGTCCGAAGTCGGCCTTTCCATTGACCACGTACTCGATCGTCTCGTCCGTCGACAACTCATGCATGCCGATCCGGATCGCCGGATAGGTTTCGTGGAACGTCGAAACCGCCCCACGCAACAATCCCACGCACATCATTGGCGACGACGCAACACTGACTTCGCCGGCTTCCAGATTCAGCAGGCTCTGCATACTGCGCTCGGCGGCATCCATGGTCCCGAGCACTTCACATACATGGCCATACAGCTGGTGCGCCAACTGAGTGGGTGTCACCTTGCGAGTCGACCGTTCGAAGAGCCGCTGCCCGACCTTGGCCTCCATCTCCTGGCACACCTTGCTCACCGCCGACTGCGTCATGTGAATGGCCTGGGAAGCTCCGCTGAAACTGCGGAGTTCGTACACGACGCGGAATACTCGGAACTCCCTGAGTGTGAAGTTCATGGCGCTGGCATTTGGACGGAGCGGTCGATGGTACATGACCGATCCGTCCGATTACCAGTGCCTGTCAGCTTTTCTTCTTGCGCTCAAGGAACCGGGCCATGTACGCATCCGGCTCTGGCCCAGCGTAGACGTCGCCAAACACAGCAATGCTGTGCTTCAGCCCCCGCTCGATCGCAGGATCTTCCCACGCGCGCAGCAGCGACTTCTGCGCACGTACGGCCGCCGGCCCGCACTCCAGTATCTCGGATACCGTATGCGCAACTGCGGCATCCAGCGCGTCGTTGGCGACAACCTCGTGAACGAATCCCCAGGCATGGGCGCGCGCCGCATTGATCGAGGACCCAGTCAGCAACATCCAGCGCGTGTTCCCCTCACCGATCAGGCGAGAAAGGATGTTTGCATGAATGACCGATGGAATGCCGATCCTGACTTCCGGCATGGCGAAGTTGGCATGCTCGTCAGCGATGCGGATATCGCAAGCGGCGGCGAACTCCATGCCGCCCCCCATGCACCAGCCCGACAAACGAGCGATCGTCGGCACCGGGAAATCGCGGACCGCCTCGCACAGATCGTGCAATCGCGTGATGAACGCCACCGCCGTCTCTGGATCGAGCCTGGCCAGCTCCTTGATGTTCGCGCCACCAACGAATGCCTTCTCCCCCGTCCCGCGCAGCACCAGTACTCGGACGTCAGGGCGACGAGCTAGCCGACGCAGCGTCTGCGTGAATTCGACGATCGTGTCCGAGTCCAGAATATTCAGACTGGTGCCATTGGCAATACGCAGCGTCGCCACGCCCTGCTCCGAGACATCGAGCGCCAGATGTTTGATCTCTTCCGTGTTCACCATATTCACCGTTTCCTGATTCACTCTTCCTGTTCCCCTGCCTGCTGACCAAGCTTCGGCGCCGGCGTTGCCAGATCATTTCGCGCGGCTGGCGAGCGAAAGCGGGAAACGATACGCCGTTGCCCACCGTCGCCGAAATCGCGCTGATCAAAGAATCCAACCGCGCGAAGCTGCGCATCTTCCAGCAGGTCTTCCACCCGATTGACACGCGCGCACGGAATATCCGCGGCTTCCAGCAGCGCCACCCACGCGTCGGTGGTGCGAGTCAGCATGACCTGCGAGAGGTGACCATAAATGACGTCGTAGTTCTCGGCCCGCGCGGGCGCAGTTTGAAACCGGCTGTCGCGCTCGAACGTCGCGAGATCATCAATCGCCTCGAAGAACGACCTCCAGTGCTTGTCGTTGTAGACAACCGCCGCGATGTAGCCATCGCGCGTTCGATATGGCTTCCTGTGCGGTGTCAGCAGGCGGCTGTATCCCATGGCGCCAGCCGATGGTTCGAACGACGCTCCGCCGAGGTGATCCGCAAGGACAAACGCCGCCATCGTCTCGAACATCGATACACGGACCGTATCACCGCGACCCGTGCTCTTACGCGCGAACAGTGCCGCAATGGTGGCGTGCGCGGCGGTCAGGCCGGTCACCCTGTCTGCTATCAGCGTCGGCACATACTGAGGCGCGCCGCCCGTCTGGCGGGCAAACAGTTCGGCCAGCCCCGTCTGCGCCTGAATGACGTCGTCATACGCCGCACGTCCGTGCAGCGGCCCACCCTCTGCATACCCGGTCAGTTCAACATAGATGATCGACGGATTCAGGCCGCGCACGGCCGCTTCATCGAGTCCCAACCGGCGCATGGCTTGCGGTCGCACGTTGTGCACCAGCACGTCAAAGCCCGGTAGCATCTCTCTGAGCGTTCGGACATCGTCCTCTCGCTTGAGATCCAGCACGACCGACGATTTTCCCTGGTTCGCATGAAGGAACATGCTTCCCATGCCAGGCGCGCGCTTGTTGCCGGCATGGCGCATCACGTCACCATCAGGCGGCTCGATCTTTACGACCGTCGCCCCATAGTCGGCCAGAATCTGCGTGCAGACGGGACCCATGATGACCGACGTCAGATCCAGCACACGGACGCCCGCAAGCGGCCCCGTCGTATCCGGTGCGCAATGCGTCATTGCTGCTCCACACCCGCCTTGGTGGCCCTGGACGTCCAGATGCCGCGCTGAGCGACAGTGAATGCCGCGAAGTCACGCGTGCTGGCCGGAGCCGCAACCATGCCGAGCTTCGCAAGCTTCTCCACGACGGGGGGACGTGCCACAGCATCGTTCACGGCTTTGTTCCATCTCTCCACGACGGCCGTCGGCGTGCCCGCCGGCGCGGCCAGCCCCACCCATACGACCAGATCGAAGTTCTTGTATCCGGCCTCCGCCATCGTCGGCACGCTCGGAAGCTCAGGCAAACGCCTGGGACTTGTGATCGCCAGGCCATTGAGCTTGCCACCGTGCAAGAAGCTCATGACGACCGATGTATCCGCCACCATGTAGTCGATCTGCCCGCCAAGCAGATCGGTCACCGCAGGAGGCTGACTTTTGTAGGGAATGGCGTCGGATGGCACGTTCGCCATCTGCGAGAACGTGGCGGCCGCGATCTGCGCCGAGCCGCTGCCGTAGCCATAACGCAGATGGTTCTTCTGCGCGTACAGGGCCATGTCCTTTGCCGTCTTGTATGGCGCATCCGGACGCGTGACCAGCACCATGGGGATCGTGGCGATGCGGGAAATATGAACAAAGTCCCTGATCGGGTCGTAGCCGGGATGCTTGAACAGCGCCTCGATGCCGGAATGTGTGGAACTGCTCGTCAACAACAGCGTATAGCCATCCGCCGGCGACTTCGCCACATAACTCGAGCCGATGATGCCGTTGGCGCCCGGCCGATTGTCCACGATGATCGTGCCAATCGACGAACGCACCTCCTCGGCAACAATACGCGCCGCCGTGTCGGAGGCACTGCCGGCCGTGAAAGGAACAACCAGCTTGATCGGCTTGTTCGGATAGCCGTCGCCTTGCGCAAAAGCGTGTGGCGCAACGATGACGGCGGCCATCAAGGCGGCAATACGTGTCTTCATGAGTGTCTCCTCTGTCTGATGACCGCCATGTTGTTCCGATCCATTCATGCAAACAAGCGAATTGTCTTCATAGATTTATCATCGGATGGAATATGTTGGCAGGGGACCAGGCATCGATGCTGCTTGATCGCCTGATGCAGGCCAGTCGGCCTGCCAAACTGGCGCGGCGCACTTGGCTTGATCAAGCGAGGAGCGGGTGTGTTGATCGCGGCGGACATCGCTGAGGAATGGGGAATGCGAACGATACCCATCGCCGATATTCCGCACGACGCGCATCGCATCTCGCTGATCCGGCGTCGGCTGGGACGCCCCACGCTCGCGACACGCCAGTTTCTTGGAGAACTCATTCCGCAACTGAAGCAGATGAGCTCCTGAACCCACGAACCGCCCGCCTACACGCCGCCAAACTCGGACCACGCAATCTCGATGGCGTCACGCAGTGAGAGCAGCACAGGCGCATATCGCGCCTCCAGCGGACCATCGTCATCGTCCCCTACCGCGTACGAGACACTCAGGGTATAGAGCACACCATCCGGGCCCATCACTGCCGTCGCGATGCCCTCCATGCCGAGCACGACGCGCGAGCGGCAATAGCCGTCCTTCGCGTACTTCGCCCTCGATGTGTCGATGCGCTCCCTGTACTTCGGCCACTTCTCGCCGTAGTGGCTCGCCAGCCTGCCCATCAGCAGTTGCCGCCGCGATTCCGGCAGGCCGGCAAGATAAGCGTGCCCGGTCGAGCTTCTTACCATCCCGAATCGCGTTCCGGTCATTGCGGCACGACTCATCAGCCCACGGCCTTTGCGAATCGTGTGGAGATAGACCATCCAGAATCCATCGGCGGCGGATAGCGTGACGTTGATCTGCTCCGCCGTCGCCACCTGGCCCATCAGCGGCAACACGGCATCCAGCTCCGAGCGCCCGATATGGAACGAGCGCGCCAGGCTCAGGCATACCGGCGCGAGGCGATAGCCCTTCGACACACCGTCGTATTCGAGATAACCGCCTTCCACCAGCGAATGGGTGAGGCGACTGACCGTGGGCCTCGGCAGGCCACTGCGTTCGGCGAGCTGAGCGTTGCTCAGCACAGGCGCGCCGCTGACGAATGCGCGCAGTAAGTTGAGTCCGCGCAGCAACGTCTGGCTGCCCGGTGTGGTGCGCGAGAAAGGCTCGCTCTCGTGCGTCGGTTCAAGCATGGCTTCCTGCCGGCTTCGGTCGCTCCGGTCGTTTCAACTGTCGAAACGACCATACTGCGGCCCCCTCTCTACGCGGTCAATGCTCGATATCCCGCGACCATTTCATTGATTCCCAATCAGTAGGAAACGTCGTGCCGCACTCACGTTGCCTTGATTCCGATCCGGTTCCAGACTGCGATACCCGGCCTGCCCGATGATTTGCGCGTGGACAAGGACATCCCATTTGGCAATGGTGACGGGGCACCAAGTCCATGTCGTTGAAGGCCCCGTCCACACAATGATCTATGTCAGAAAATGTGCTTTATCCCGAGGGTCGTGCCGAACTGATTGCTGCCCGGCGGCGTATGACCGAAGCCGGCCGCGCCGTTACCAAGACCCATGTTCGAGTTTTCCTGATTCAGTGCGTAGCCCAGCGTCAGGTAGGCCTCGGTACGCTTCGAGAATGCGTACCGACCCGTGGCAACGAACAGCCACGGGTCACCACCGGTGTTGCGGAAATCCTGGTAATAAGCGGCCGCGCTAAGCGTCACCGCCGGCCCCGCCTGCCACATCACGCCCGTCCACCACAGGTTCGACGCCTGATTCGACACACCTGGCAGCGCGCCCACGAGCATCGCTCCATCGTAGGCCTTTGCCCATCGGTAGCCGGCGAACACCTTGAGGGTGGAGAGCGCGTAGGTACCGGCCAGCGTGGCCCGACGCGACGTGGCGTCGCGGTTCGTGGTCAATGTGCCAGTGTTGACCTCGTCATAGGCCGTGCCAATGCTGAACGGGCCATTGTTGTAGCTCAGGCGAAAGCCGAACTCCCGACCTAGTTTGGCATTCCCAGGCACCTCGCTG
Organism: Cupriavidus sp. SHE; assembly: GCF_000812445.1. Classification (NCBI taxonomy): domain Bacteria; kingdom Pseudomonadati; phylum Pseudomonadota; class Betaproteobacteria; order Burkholderiales; family Burkholderiaceae; genus Cupriavidus; species Cupriavidus sp. SHE. The sequence goes on from NZ_JWMB01000011.1 coordinate 32,810, forward strand.
CCATCCACCGTGGTGCTTTCCGCGCCAAAGCTGTACATGGCCGTGGCCGTCAAGCCGCCGAACTTCCCCACATACTTCACGGTGTTGTCCGGCCGGGCGACGAAGGCAAGATCCTGATTGAAGATGGACCACCTCGGCGACAGCGCCATCGGGTCGAACGCGCCGATCATGTCGAACAACGCGCTCTGCTGACGCCCAAACAGGATGCTGCCCCATTGGCTCTCCAACCCCACATATGCCGATCGCCCGAACAGCCGTCCGCCCTGCGCTGATTTGCCAGTGTCGACATCAAAGCCACTTTCGAGCACGAACACCGCTTTCAGCCCTTGACCAAGGTCCTCGGATCCACGTACGCCCCAGCGCGAACTGGAAAGGCTGCCCGACGTCTGCCTGACCACGCTGCCCCCACCCACCTGGTTGTTGGTGAAGCTCACGCCTGCGTCCACGACGCCGTACAGGGTCACGTTTGCCCGGGATTCCACCGAAACGCAGCACAGCAATGCTGCGAGTGCGGGAACTGTCATTCTCGCCTTCATTCTTTTCCTCCAAGTTGAAAATGCCTCAATTTCCGGCTGAGGCTGGCCAGGTCATGGCGTGTGGACGCGCCCGCTTGAGCGGGAACGCTTCACGCCTTATTGATTTCGTGGCGCATCAAAGCGCTGGACAAAGCTCCGCCCTGCCGGCTGTCGTCGGCGAACGGTACGTTGCTCGTGGATAGGTGATCGAGTTCGGAGCGCGCGGCTACGGATTGCCCGTAACCAGAATGCTTGCGGCCTTCCGATATTGTTCGGCTTGTTTATCGATCAGGGTGACGGCGTTACCGCCGATGCAGGCAAAGCGCGCGATACCGGGGCTGCCAGCCATAGCGGACTGAGCCCCGTGCTGCGGCTGTGGTGCGCGAAGTATCCGCCGTCGTGACGATGCGCGACCCGAGGTCGCGAGGTTGCGAGTTGCCATCCTTGTCTCCTTGTTTGATCAACTGCATGGATGGCCAATCACGTGAAGCGGCTCGGTGGGCGCTGACGAACCCAGTACTCGGCTAACCATTGCATGAGTGCGCGTTGTCGATCTCCGTCGACCAGAACACGCACCAGCGGCGAGTATCAAACACTTGACCACGCATTACCAGACCACCGTTTCGGTATTTGAAACGAACCCGGAGAACCGATATGGGGAGAGCAGCGATAAGGAGAATCGGGCGAATGCGCGCCTTATCGAGCGTGCAATTCGCCATCGCCGCTGGCGAACCACTGCAGCAGCAACTGATTGATTTCGTCTGCTCGTTCGTATTGCACCCAATGCCCGCCGCCGGGAACCAGGTGCCATCGCCGAGTCGGCAGATTTCCAGCGATGCGCGGTGCCGCTTCCACCGGGTCAGCCGTCACGTCATGCTCGCCCCAAATCAGCAGCGTCTTTCCGCCATAGCTGTCGAGCGCCTGTCCGAGCACCGGGCTGCCGCGCGAAATGGACTTGCTGCGGAAGCGCGTGGCCATGCAAGCCCGTTCGTGCACGGCCATGGCCAGCGCGTCGATGCTGGCCGGATCGTGAAGCATCAGTGCTTTGAGGTTGTGCCTCAACCCTTGCAACATCTGCTTGCGGTCCTCCGTGCGCCAGTTGACCATATCGAGTCGCTGGCGCCGTTCACCGCCATGCCCGGCGGAGCCCAGCAGCGCAAGCTTCTCGACATTCGGCAGGGCGGCTGCCAGGCGGGCCGCGACTACACCACCGAAAGAGAAGCCCGCCAGCGCGAATCCATCCGACGCGCCGAACCGCTGTCTCAGACTGGCTGCCACCGTATCGACCAGCCGATCCAGCCGGTCATCCGCGTGAGGATCGCCGTCGAGCGTGCCAGATTCACCGAAACCGGGCAGGTCAGGCAGCCATAGCGTGTGCTGCTGGCTCAGCGCCTCGATATTGCGCACCCAGTGCATCCAGTTTCCATGACCGCCATGGATCAGTACCAGGGGGGAGCCACGACCGATCTCGCGCCAGACCATCTCTGTGGGACCGGATCGGTCCCGGTGGACGACTGCCCTTGCGCTGAGCCGCTCAAGCATCTCGTCCGGCGTCGCGGGCCGTGGGGTCGTTGTAGATATCGGGCTCGTCATATCGCAAATACGTGGGGACGTGGGAAATGAAGCGCTGTATCTGACCACGCACGGCGTGCCCGAAGCAAGTCATGGACGAGAAAAAATCGCCTCGATTCGCGTATGTGAGTGCCGCCCTTATCCCCTCTCTTCGCTGACCCATCATCTGATCACGCCGGGCGTCAGCCAGTCGGGACCTCAGACCTTCAAGTCCGCCAGCATCTGTTCCGCCAGAAAGTCGCACGGTGGCCGCGCCGATTTCGCGCTACGCGCCAGCACGACCTCCAGCGGCGCGAGCGGCGGCAGTCCTTCGGACTCCCCCAGCACGGCGAGATGCGCCGGTACGCTGCATCGCGCCAGCGGCGCCACCGCCAGTCCAGCCTCGACCATGCTGATCAATCCAAGCAGACTGGGGCTTTCATACGACATCCGATACTGAATATCGGCCTGCTGCAGCGCTTCGATGGCGCCGGCTCTCGCGGCGCTGCCGTGGGCGAAGACGGCGATCGGGAGCGGACGCTCCCGCCAGATGGGTCGGCCACCGCGGGCCGAGACCCAAACCATCGGCTCATGGCGGATGAAATCCCCGGTGACGCCGCGCGCCTTCGTGATGCAGGCCAGATCCAGCGTGTTGTCCTTCAGCAATGGAATCAGCGCGTGGCTGGGCAGCCCGATGACACGGATCTCCACGCGCGGATGGGCCGCCGCGAATCGGCGCAGGACCGAAGGCAGCAGCGACGACGCGTAATCGTCAGGAACGCCGATCGTGACGCGCCCGCGAATCTCCGGGCGAACCACCGCCGACCATGCCTCCTCCCGCAAGGCCAGCATTCGCCGTCCGTAATCCAGGAGCGTCCTGCCGTCCTCGGTCAGGGCGACGTTGCGCGTGGTGCGCGTGAAGAGTGGTTTGCCGAGCACGTCCTCGATCGCCTTGATCTGCATGCTCACGGCCGATGGCGAGCGATGCAGGGTCTCCGCCGCGCGCGCGAACGACCCGGCATCGGCCACGGCAACAATCATCTCCATCACGTCGAGATCGAGCTTCTTCATGTCATCAGAAAATCTGAACAATCGGATCAGTATAATCCGTTTTACTTAGCTATCTCGTGATCCGATACTGCCAGCATTCCCGATCAAGGATGGTTCTGGACCAGGTGCAGCGCATGAGAACGATGTACGAATTCATGGCCGTGGGCGGCCTGCTGGCGATCACGCCGGGCCCCAATATGGTCTACGTGATGGCGCGCTCGGTCTCGCAAGGCACCCGGGCTGGGCTGACTTCACTGGCGGGCGTCATGCTCGGTTACATGACCTACATGCTCAGCGCGGCATTTGGCATCAGTGCGCTGTTCCTGGCGATTCCTGGCGCCGCGCGCCTGCTTGCCATCGCCGGTGCAGCCTACCTGCTCTACATGGCCTGGCAGATGCTCAAGCCAGGCGGCCGGTCCCCGCTGCAGGTCCAGGCAACCCGGGCCGAACGGCCGCGTCGCCTGTTCACGATGGGCGCGATGACCAGCCTGCTCAATCCCAAGCTTGCGCTGGTCTTCCTGTCGATACTGCCGCAATTCATCGACTATCAGGCGGGTGGCGTCCTCAGGCAATCGTTGGTCCTGGGGCTGGCCCTGACCGCCGCTTTCGCATCGGTCAACGCGCTCGTCGCCATATCGTCGGGCCGCGCCGCGGCAATGATGGGAAGCCACCCACGCTGGCTGCTGGCGCAGCGCCTTGTGGCGGGCGGCGTGCTTCTGCTGCTCGGGGCGAGGATGGCGCTGGAAGCCGCGCACTGGCCGGCGCTGTCGTAGCGCCATCGCCCGTCAGGCGAGTGGAATGATCGCCCGCTTACGGCGAGTTCATCCGCAAACTTCCCCGGATCGACGGCGGATGGACGATCCACGGCATCGTGGTATCCACCCCCGTATCGTCCAGGCAGCCCTCGAAGGTGCCGCTGCCGGGATACTGCTGATGGACCGAGAGCGTGACAGCGATCATGGCCGCGCCATTGGTGCAGATGCCGACGCTGCCGCCCGGCTCTGCAGGACGTATCACCTGCCCGCCCATCACGTCGCCGCTCTGCAGGGTGCCATCGGCTTGCCACCAGTGCCATTCGCCCCCGATGACGGTAGCCTCCACCACGGTACTCGTATCGACCAGGGCACCCGGCTCGGCTGGCGGCGGCGCCGTGCGGTCGAAGCTGGCAACCCAGAATCCGCCGTGGCCGGCAATCGTATCGCTGCACGGTTCACCGGTACCGGTGTCCGATCCCGAGAACGTCACGCGGCTGGCGCCCGTGTCATAGGCCACGTCCTCGTACACATCGACGCCCGAGAGGCAGGCCTGGGAATGAACTTCCGGATACGCGCAGGCCGCGCACCACGGGAGCAGCATGGCCGACGCGACGCGCCGGACCTGCACATTGAAATCTGGAGTCATGGCGACCTCCCGGTACATCTTGTTCTTCGAATCCTTCCCATAGCTTAGGAAGCCCAACGCCTTCCTGCCGGGTCATTTTGTCGATAGGAGCGGCGCGGCATCGCGGGGGATAGCGTCCTCCGGATTGATCCAGCCAGTGAGTGCCGCTGGCGCATCATTTGCGCTCGTCGAAGTATCCGCTGCGCCACTCGGCTGGCATCCTTGGCGTGCTCTCCTAGACTGGAAGCTTTCGTCACAAGAGACCCGCAAGGAAAAACCATGGCCGCGATCGAAGTGAAGGTGCCGCAGTTGTCCGAATCCGTCTCGGAAGCCACGCTGATGCAGTGGAAGAAGCAAGCCGGCGAGGCCGTCAAACGCGACGAGATCCTGGTGGAACTGGAAACCGACAAGGTCACGCTGGAGGTGCCGAGTCCGGCCGACGGCGTGCTGGCAAAGATCGTCCAGCCCGATGGCGCCACGGTCCATACGGACGACGTGCTCGCGGTGGTCGACACCGAGGGCAAAGCAGTCGCTGCAGCCTCTCCCGTGGCGGCTGCAGCGCCGGCATCCGCCCCAGCGCCCGCACCTGCCCCTGCTCCGGTAGCCGCCGTGGCATCAGGTGGCGCTGGTGCCCCGGCATCGGCCAAGGCCGACTTCGACGTGATCGTGATCGGCTCCGGCCCGGGTGGATATATCGCCGCCATCCGTGCGGCCCAGCTAGGCAAGACGGTAGCCTGCATCGAGGAATGGAAAGACGACGCTGGCAAGCCACGGCTCGGCGGTACCTGCCTGAACGTCGGCTGCATTCCAAGCAAGGCGCTGCTCGCCTCGTCCGAGTACTTCGAGCAAGCGAAGCATGGGCTGGCCGAACATGGCGTGCAGGTCAAGGGCGTCACGCTCGATCTGCCGCAGATGATCCAGCGCAAGGCCGCGATCGTTGACAAGTTCACCGGTGGCGTGGAGTTCTTGTTCCGTAAGAACAAGGTCACCTGGATCAAGGGCCATGGCAAGTTCAAGGGGCGGGCCGCGGATGGCGTGATCACCGTGGAGGCTAGCAACGGCGGCGAGACGACGTCGCATACGGCACGCAACGTCATCATCGCAACGGGCTCGAAGGCCCGCCATCTTTCGGGCGTGCCGGTCGACAACAAAATCGTCTCCGACAACGAGGGCGCGCTGTCCTTCGATTCGGTGCCGAAAAAACTCGCGGTGATCGGCGCCGGGGTGATCGGTCTCGAACTCGGCTCGGTATGGCGACGGCTCGGGTCCGAAGTCACGCTGCTGGAGGCGCTGCCCACATTCCTTGGCGCGCTTGACGAAGCCGTGGCCAGGGAAGCCGCCAAACAGTTCGGCAAGCAGGGGCTCACGATTCACCTGGGTGTCGACATCGGCAATATCGAAGCCACCGCCAAGGGCGTCAGCATCGCCTACAAGGACAAGGACGGCGCCGAACAGAAGCTCGTCGCGGACCGGTTGATCGTGTCGATCGGGCGCGTGCCGAACACCGACAATCTGGGTCTGGATGCCGTGGGCCTGGCCGCCGACGCGCGTGGCTTCATCCCCGTGGACGACCAGTGCCGCACCCCGGTGGCGGGCATCTACGCGATCGGCGATGTCGTGCGCGGCCCGATGCTCGCCCACAAGGCCGAGGACGAAGGCGTCATGGCCGCCGAGGTCATCGACGGCCAGAAGCCGCACATCGACTACAACTGCATTCCGTGGGTGATCTACACCGAGCCCGAAATTGCCTGGGTGGGCAAGTCAGAAGCGCAGTTGAAGGCGGAAGGCCGCGAGTTCCGTTCCGGCCAGTTCCCGATGATGGCCAACGGCCGCGCGCTTGGGATCGGACATCCGGATGGCTTCATCAAGATGATCGCGGACGCAAAGACCGACGAAATCCTGGGCGTGCACATCATCTCCGCCAATGCCTCGGATCTGATCGCCGAAGCCGTGGTCGCCATGGAGTTCAAGGCGGCCTCGGAGGACATCGGCATGATCTGCCACCCGCACCCATCACTGTCTGAGGTCATGCGCGAGGCTGCGCTGGCGGTGCGAAAGCGGGCGCTCAATATGTAGTTGGTGCTATTGATCGTATTGGTCGTACTGGTCGTACTGGTCGTACTGGTCGTCTTTCCCAAGGTAGCGACCCAGGACCGACTGGAGCGTCTCGTAGCTGACGGGTTTCGTCAGCACCATGCCGATGCCCGCCTCCAGGCATGCGAGTCGCTCCTCGGGTCCAGCGGTGGCCGTGATGGCGACGATGGGCAGGTCGGGGGCCACCTGCCCCGCCTTGCCCGTGCGAATTCTGCGCGCGAGCGCCAGTCCTTCGATGCCGGGCAGGCTGAGGTCCGTCAGCAACAGCGCGGCCGGGCCGCTTTCCAGCGCCCTGAGCGCGTCGGCACCGTTCTCGCAGAGCACCACCTCGCAGCCACCAATGCCCTTGAGCTGGTCCTCCAGCACGAGCAGGCATACGGGATGATCCTCCGCGACGATGACGCGCGGCAACGGCAGGTTATTAGCAGGCTTGGACACGGTACGTGGCAACAGAAATTCGGCTGTCGATATTGTGCATGTCGACGCCGCGGCGAGGTTGCTGAAGACTCCGCAACTTCCCGCTTCAGTTTGCAGCCTTTTCTGCAACCCCCTTCCCATTTGCCGCTAGGCTGACACGTTTCGCATTGCCTGACCCGCCAGCCGACGGCGAAGATTGTCCAGGAAGATGTCGACCACACGCGCCGCATTGCCGTCCGAGAAGCCGGCGCTATGCGGCGTGGCAATGACGTTCGGCAACGACCATAGCGGCGACGTCGCCGGCAATGGTTCATGCGCGAACACATCGAGGTAGGCGCCGGCCACCCTTCCTTCTGTCAGTGCTTCGATCAACGCTGGCTCGTCCACCACTTCTCCACGCGCCACATTGATCAGCCGCGCACCCGTCGGCAATCGCCGCAGGGCCGCGCCGTCAACCAGTCCACGCGTCCGTTCCGTCAGCGGGCAGGCCAGTATCAACCAGTCCGTACGGGGAAGCACCTCGTGCAGGGTATCGAACGTAAAGGTCTCGAACCCTTCGCCAGCCGGCGTCGGCTGTTGCCGGACCACGGCCACCGACATGCCGAGCAGGCGCAACATGGCGCCGAGCTGCTGCCCGATCGGGCCCCACCCCACAATGGTTGCGGTCTGCCCCCGCACGTCACGCGGCAATCCCGTGCCTAGCAACGGGGCCCAGCGTTGCTCGCGCTGCGCAGCGAGCAGTAGCGGGAAATGCCTCGCCAGCGCCAGCAATCCCGCCAGCGCGGTTTGCGCCACCACTCCCGCATTGGCGCCGGAAGACGTGGTGACCGTCACCCCGCGCTGCCGCAACTGGCCGAACACGGCGCGATCGGCGCCGGCCGAATGCACATGCACCCATCGCAGCGCGGGCGCCTCGAGCATCGCCGAATAGAAGCGCTGCGTGGGCGGCAGGATCTGATGCTTGGTCGATAGCCCGGTCACGTCGCGCGACACGAAGGCGATATCAGCATCGACACCCTTTTGATCATCGGTGGCAGGCGCCAGCACCGGCAGCCACGGGGTGCCGCCCACAGCCAGATCGATCGCCGCGCGATGCTCCCTCAACGTCGGTTCGGACAACAGGATGCGCAATGGCTGGACGGCTTCTTGGGACTTCGGCTGAGTTTGAGACATGTCTGAATTTCAATCGACAGTGGCACCGGAGGCCTTGACCACGACCTTCCATTTCTCGTATTCCTTGTGCGCGAAATCACCGAACTGCTGCGGCGAGCCGCCGACCGGATCGGCGCCCTCACGAACCATCTGCGCCTGCAGCGACGGCAGGATCTCATTCACGGCCTGATTGACCCGGGTGACAACCTCGGCCGGCGTGCCCTTCGGTGCGAAGAAGCCGAACCACGAGCCAGCCTCGAAACCGGGGAAGCCCTTCTCCGCCACCGTCGGCAGATCCGGCAGCGAGCGGGAACGCTTCGCGCTAGTCACCGCCAGCGCGCGCAGCTTGCCAGCCTGGATCTGCGAGATCACCGATGGAATCGTGGCGAACATGAACTGGACGCGCCCCGAGAGCAGGTCATTCAGCGCATCGGCGCCCTTGTAAGGCACATGAGTGGCCTGGGCACCGATGCGTTCACTAAACATGAAGCCCGACAGATGCGACGACGTCCCCACCCCGGTCGAGCTGTAGTTGAGCTTGCCCGAGTTCGCCTTGGCATAGGCCACGAACTCGTCGAAGTTCTTTACCGGCAGCGCGGCCGGCACGACGAGCACGTTCGGCACGTCGGCGATCTGCACTACCGGCACCAGATCGGCCAGCGGGTCGTAGTTCAGGCGCTTGTAGAGTGTCTGGTTGATCGAGATCGGCCCCACCGAGTTGACCAGCAGGGTGTAGCCATCGGCCGGCGATCGGACGACGTACTCGGTGCCGATATTTCCGCCCGCGCCGGGACGGTTGTCCACCACGAAGGATTGCTTGAAGCGCTGGGCAAGTTGCTGGCTGACGCTACGCGCCAGCATGTCGGTGGTGCCGCCTGCGGTGAAGGCCACCACCACACGCACGGGCTTGGCCGGATACGGAGTGCCTTGCGCCGACGCCTGCGCGGCGAACGTGAAGCCAGTGGCGGCCAATGCAGTAGCCAGCCATAGAACGGGGGCGAATCGATGCATGTCTTGTCTCTCTTGTTTATATAGTTCTTCTGCGCACCGGGACGGTCTTGCGCGCGCCCGGTGCCATGTCACCAGTCGGGACCCGCGAATCGGGGCACGGATCCCGCCGGTTCGCCCCAAGCCATCCACGCCTCTGCGGGCGTTGGATGGCATTCAGGCTTTCTTCTTCAAGTGCAACGGTGATGCGGTAAAACGGTAAATCAGTAAGGCCACAAATCGGGGATACGGGAATGCGTAGCTTCGGCTTCCTAGTCGCGGAAGCTCGGGTCCAGGCGATCAAGCTTGCGCAGCAGCGCCGGCCATTCCATGACGCCATACGGACGGCGCGTGCCCGGCTGATAGTTGTTCCACGTGGCTTCCAGCACGTCCGCCGGCACCTGCTGCAGCGGCGTGTTGCACGACATCGCCGCCACTTGCGAGCGGCAGGCCAGTTCGAGCCGATGCATCCAGTTGAACGCCTCGCCCACAGTATTGCCAACGGTCAGGGCGCCGTGATTGCGCAGGATCAGCGCCTCGCCCTTGCCCAGGTCTTCGAGTAGCGACGCCTGTTCGGCGGTATCGAGCACCACGCCCTGATAGTCGTGATAGCCGATCTTCAGGAAGCGCATCGCTGTCTGCGTGACCGGCAGCAGGCCGCACGCCAGGGACGACACCGCCATCGACGCCCAGCTATGGGTATGGATCACACACGCCACCTCGGGCCGCGCGTGATGCACCGCGCTGTGAATCACGTAGCCGGCCTTGTTGATGCCGTAGTTCAGCGAACCGAAGTCAGGCTTCGACAGGATGTTGCCCGCGTGGTCCACCTTGATCAGGCACGATGCGGTGATCTCCTCGTACATCATGCCGTACGGGTTGATCAGAAACGCATCCTCTTCATCCGGCACGCGCACCGAGATGTGGTTGGCCATCATGTCGGCCATGCCATAGAGCTCGACCAGCCTGTAGCACGCGGCGAGATCGACGCGCGCTTGCCACTCCGTGTCGCTGCACTGGCCGCGCATCGAGGGGATGTTCAGCACACCCGGTTTCGTCATGATCCTGTCTCCCTTTTCGGTTTCTTGATTCGATTCGATGTCTTAGTCGGCGCCCAGCGCGAGATCGCTCGGCCGGCGCTTTTCGATGTTGTACTTCAGTAGCGCCGCGCAGCGGTAGATGCCATGCGCGAACTTGCCGTACGGCAGCGTCAGGAACAGCGCCATGACGATGCCGAGGTGAACTGCCAGCGAGGTGGCCATCGCGCCGGTATCACGCAAGGCCAGCAACGCCAGCCCGCTCACGCTGGTCAGGAACAGCAGCGCGATGAATCCACGGTCCATCGGCTTCTGATCCGGATCGCCGGTGCGCGGGTCGCGCCGCACATTGAGCCAGAACAGACCGGCGGTGCCGATCAGCAGGCCGATGCCGCCCACCGTGCCAAGCAGCACCGGCAGGCTCGTCAGCGCATAAGGTGCGTGCAGATCCAGCAGGTAGTGATACAGCGTGGCCACCGTCGTCGCGGCAAAGCACAGCATGAAGCCGTAGAACGTGAAATGGTGGAAGCGCCGGCGCAGCAGCGTGAACGCGTCGTCCTCGTTGTTGCAACCTTCGCCGTGCCCACCGCCGAGATACTTGAGGCGCAGCGCATCATGCGCGGCGCCGCCCGCAGCCGCACCGCCATCATCACTGGCTCGCGTGCCGGGCGTTACCTGCCGCCAGAACCGTGTCACCCCGATGCCCAGCGCGAAGATGGCGAAGACGAACACCACGCCGAACATCACGGCCAACAGATTGTGCGGGAAGATCGCGTAGAAGTTGCCGGCCAGCGGCGCGTGCAGCAGGCTGCCGCGCATCGCCAGCACCATCAGCAGGAACAACGCCAGGCCGCCGGCCAGCGCCAGCGCCGTAGTCAGCCCTGCGCGCCTGTACAAACCGCCGAGCGCGGCGGGAAATGCGTAGTCGCCGTAGGTCTGCACACGCACCTTGGCCATTGCCTGCGGAATATTGACTGCGAACTCGTGCGGCGGCGCGTACTGGCAGGCGTGATAGCAGGCGCCACAGTTGTGGCACAGATTGGCCAGATAGTGGATATCGGCCTTGGGAAACTCCAGCCGGCGCGTCATTGCCGGGAACACCGCGCAGAAGCCCTCGCAATAGCGGCAGGCGTTGCAGATCTGCAGGGTGCGGGCCACTTCGCCTTCGTCCGCAGTCAGCGGTAGCGCGCCGCGCGCCAATGCCGCGGCCTCGCGCGTCAGCGCTTCAAGATGTTGCATATTCCTTTTCCGTGGATGCCTGTGAGGCACGCTTGGCCATGCCCTTTGCCGCCTTGGCGGCCTGCGTGCCGGCAATCCGGCCGAACGCGGTCCCGATTGCCATGCCGACGCCAGCGGTATAGCCCTTGCCGAGCACGTTGCCAGCCATCATCTCGCCGGCCACGAACAGGTTGTCACTCGGCTTGCCGTCAAAATGCACGGCCGACTCTTCGTTGACCTTCAGTCCCAGGTACGTGAACGTGATGCCTGGGCGAAGCGCGTAGCCGAAGAACGGCGCGGTGTCGATCGGCCGCGCCCAGTGAGTCTTGGACGGCGTCACGCCTTCGGTGTGGCAATCGTCCAGCACCGTGTGGTCGAACTTGCCGACCCGGCACGCGGCGTTGTACGCGTTGATCGTCCGCATGAACGTGGTTTCGTCGAGCCCGAGCTTGCGCGCGAGTTCCGGCAACGTATCGGCCTTCACGCCCGGGAACACCGGCGGCATGAAGCGTCCGACGGCCTTTGCGTCGATGATCGAGTAACCGATCTGCTGTGGCTGCTGCGCGACCAGACGGCCCCAGATCGCATAGCGCTTGGGCCAGAAGTCCTCGCCTTCATCGTAGAACCGCTCCGCGTTGGCGTTGAGCACGACCCCGAGCGAGACGCAATCGATTCGCGTACAGATGCCACCGTCGTAGAGCGGCGCGCGCGCGTCGATAGCCACGCAGTGCGACTGTGACGGGTCACCGATTGCGTCGGCGCCCGCGGCGATCATGTGCTTGAGCAGCACGCCCATGTTGAAGCGGGTGCCGCGGATCAGGAAGTTGTCGGCGGGCCATTCGCCCCGCTCGTTCTGGCCCCAGGCCTCCCGCAGCCACTCGCGGTTCGATTCGAATCCGCCCGCCGCCAGCACGCAGGCGCGTGCTTCAATCCGCTCGGCGCCGATACGCGCGGCCACGAAACGGCTGCCATCGAGCTCGATGGCGTCGACTGGGGCGTTGTAGCGAATCTGCACGCCGAGCGCCTCGGCGCTGCGGTAGTACGCATTGACGAGCGCCTTGCCGCCGCCCATGAAGAACGCATTGGTGCGAGCCACGTGGAGCGCGCCAGACAACGGTGGCTGGAAATGCACGCCATGGCTGCGCATCCAGTCCCGGCACGACGACGACGCGCGGATCGCAAGCCGCGCCAGCTTCTCGTCGGTCAGGCCGCCGGTCACTTTCAGCAGATCCTGCCAGTACTCTTCTTCGGGGTACGCGTCGACCAGCACGTCCTGCGGAGCGTCATGCATGCAGCGCAAGTTGCGTGTGTGCGATGAGTTACCGCCGCGCCATTCGCGTGGCGCGGCTTCCAGCAACATCACGCTGGCGCCCGCTTCACGGGCCATCAGCGCGGCGCAAAGGGCGGCATTGCCGCCGCCGATCACCAGGACGTCGATCATGACCGGGCGTCCTGAGTGCGGGGATTGGGGGTGGGGGTGGAAATTGACACGCCTTTCTGAGCCTTCCTGGAGTCTGTCCGGGACTGTAGCCGCCCGCTCCGGGCCTGCTAACCCGTTGACTGGCATGGGGGTATCACGATTTGTGATGGGGCAACCAAGCTGGGCCCGAGGCGGGAAACAGAGGGCGGAGGTTCGCGATGAGGCAGCAGGGGCGGCCTTTCAGATCCGTCTCATATCCATCCCGGCGGCGCTAGCCCAGAGTATCGAACAAGGCACCCACGGTGCCGCTCTCTCAACGCTCAAGGAGCCGTTCACATCATGGATGACACCATCGAATTCCGTACTTCCAGGCCAGCCAGCCAGACCGGCACGGAAAGCCCCTGCCCCCATCTGCTGGCATTGCGGGGCTGTATGCGGCACGACGGCCCGTCGCTGACACCCGGGCAGATCGACCTGTTGATCGAAGCCTCCGTCATGGAGGAATTCATGTTCAGCATGGGATGGGACCCTGCCACCGTCGTCAATGCGGGAGACTGGCCGGCTCTTGAGGACATGCCGTACGCCGGAGGATCGGCGAACCCGCTGTTCGGCTGCCTGGCCCAGACCTACCGCAAGCAGGGCGTGGAGTTCTATGTGCCGAACACGGATTTCTTCCGACCACTGGCCGCTGGCCAACCCGGAAGGAGTCAGGGATGATCGGGCTGGACACCTGCGTGCTAGCGCGGCTGATCCTGGACGACGATGCCGTGCAGTCGCCGATCGCCGCCGGTCTGGTCGCCAGTCTGACCTGCCAACGCCCCGGCTACGTGTCGACGGCGGTCATCCTGGAACTGGCATGGCTGATGCAGCGGCGCCGCTCGCGGCCCGAGATCATCCGGGCCATCTATCGCCTGCTCAGGAGCCGGGCGCTGCGGGTCGAGTCCGCTCCGGTCGTCTATCGCGCGTTGTCGATGTTCGCCTCGGGGGGCATCGGTTTCGCCGATTGCCTGATCGACCGTGCCGCGCACGCTGTGGGCTGCGAATACGTCGCCACGTTCGATCGCGCCGCCCGCCACATGCCCGGGTTTCGCGATATCGGGCGCCATCCGTACCCGCTATCCCTCCACTAAGAGGCGCTATCAAAATGAAGCGAAGCGGTTCTGGCTAGGGTGAAGCAGGGGTTTCGGCTCGTATGCGAGCCGCCTGCGGAACGGCATGTGCCTGCGAGCACATGCGCGCCCTGCAAGGGGGCGGCCGCAGACAGTACAAGTGGACTGGCCAAGGCCGCGCAACGACGCCAGAATCATTTTTATAGCGCCTCTAGCAGCCGTGCCCCGCGCCAACCTCCCGATCGCACAAGACCACGCGCCGTATCGGCCAGCACCACCCGCAGCGCCAGCGCAGCGGGTGACAACTCATCGTCCGACAGACTGCAAAGCAGGTTCTGGCGACCTACCTGCGGATCGTCGATATGCGCCAGGTGAAAGCGCGTTTCCGCATCGGGATAGCGCCCCACTGCGGCCCATGGCTGCAGCGTGGTGCCAAAGCCCATGTCGACGGCATCCATCAGCATCGCCAGCGAATCGATCTCCTGCGTGACATGCGGTACAACCTTGGCCCGGGAGAATGCCGCATCGAGCGTGCTGCGCAGACCATGAACACCGGTTGGCATGATCAGCGGCACCTCGGACAGATCGGCCATGGTCAGACGCGTGGGCGGCTCGGCCTTGCCCTGCGGCAGGGCATTGCGGGACTGAATCAGGAAGAGCGTTTCCTCGAGCAGCGGCATGACCGTCCAGCGCCGCGCGGCATGCGTATCGAACAACACGGCCAGATCGAGCTGGCGCGCATTGAGCATCGCGGTCAGGTGTCCCGACAGGCTCTCAACGATATGCAGTCGCACGTCGGGATAGCGCTCGCGCATCGCGCGAATCAGCGGCACACCGATCACCGAGGCCGTGGTCGGCGCCAGCCCGACACTGACCGTGCCGGTCAGCCGCGCCTGATGCGCAGCGCGGCGCGCCTGCTCCGCGTGCCGCAGGGTAAGCTGGGCCTCGTGAAAGAACGCAAGGCCCGCTTCGGTCGGCGTCACGCCGTGTGGCGTCCGGCGCAGCAGGCGCGTGGCCAGTTCGCTCTCGAGCCGGCTGATCTGCTGGCTGACGGCCGATTGCACCATGTCGAGCTCAAGCGCCGCCCGGCTCATGCTGCCGAGTTCGACCACCCGCACGAAGTATTGAAGCTGGCGCAATTCCATCTGTGTCCCCTGGCATCGCTACCGCCGATTCCGGCGGCAACGATCGTCATCTCGTGGGACGTCTTATACCAGATGCGAAACGCGGCGGACCGAGATGCCGGCTCCGGGGTCTCAGGCTTCGTTGGCGCCGCTGTACCAGTCGACAGTCTGATCGAGGTAAACGAGACCCTTCTCAGCCAGACCCGGACGCATGTTGTACATGTCGACGCCCAGCACGCCCGAGGCCAGCTTCGCGCGCTTGCCAGCTTCCAGCGCCTCCCGCTCGGCCGCCTTCGCGGCGATGTCCGCCGCTTGCGGTCGCGCCACGACGACCACACCGTCATCGTCCGCGACAATCACGTCCCCAGGGCGTACCAGCGCGCCGGCACAGACCACCGGTACGTTGACCGCGCCCACGGTCTCCTTGACCGCGCCCTGCGCGGAGATCGCGCGGGACCAGACCGGGAAGCCCATGGCGTTCAGCGTCGACACGTCGCGCACACCGCAGTCGATGATCAGCCCGCGCGCGCCGCGCGCCTTCAGCGATGTTGCCAGCAGATCGCCAAACACGCCGTCTGTGCAGTCGCTCACCAGGCCCACCACCAGCACATCGCCGGGCTGAACCATTTCCACGGCCACGTGGATCATCCAGTTGTCGCCGGGATGCATCAGCGCGGTGACGGCACAGCCCGAGATTGCCGAACCGGACTGGATCGGCCGCAGATATGGCTTCATCAGCCCGGTACGGCGCTGGGCCTCATGCACCGTCGCCACGCCGAACTTGCCAAGCGCTTCGACATCACGCGACTCGGCGCGCAGGATATTGCGATAAGCGACGGTTCTCATGCCAGGACCTCCGAGACTTGCGGGAAAATGCGGGCATAGCCCTCACCATGGGTAATCTTGCGATCGGAATTGCGCGTTGCCTGCGCGCCCCGCTGAAGCGCGACGCGGGTGTAGTACTCCCACAGGTGTTCCTGCGCGGCCATGGTCGTGAACGCGCGCTGCTTCTTCTCCCAGACCGCGGAGATATCGAGCAGCACGTCCGGCTTCCAGTTGCACTGCTCCGGCTGGTGCGGCTCGAACAGGAACACGGGCGGCGCGCCGATCACCGGCACCTCGGGCTTGTAGCCATGCGCCTGGGCGATGATGCGCGCTTCCTGCGCCACGTGAGTGGCCAGTGGATGATCGAAGTTATAGATGTCTTCACGCGAGTGCGTCAGCACCAGTTCCGGGCGAATGTCGCGATAGATGTCGGCGAGTCGCAGCAGCGCCTCGTCGGGCACGCGCAGCGGATAGTCGCCCAGATCGAAGCATTCGAGCGTGCCGCCCAGGATCTCGGCGGCGCGTTCGGCTTCCTCGCGACGCGCGACCTTGACCCGGTCCATCGTCATGCCCGGCTGCCGCCACATCTTCGCGGACTCGCCACGCTCGCCGAACGACAGGCACACGATGCGCACGTGATAACCACGCTCGGCGTAAAGCGCGATGGCACCGCCCGCGCGCCAGACAAAATCAGCGGCGTGGGCGCTGACCACCAGGATGGAAGGCTTTGCAGCCGAGGCTTGTTGTACGGACATGGCAATACGAAAGACGTTTTCGAGAAAATGGGCGCAGTCGGGCGCCCGGATGCGGCCTCGATCAGCCGCTCAGTTGGCCGCTCAATTCGACACTCGGTTGAGCGCTCATTCGGCCGCTCAGTCGGCGGTAATCCCGGCCTTGCGGATCACCCCGGTCCAGGTCGTGGTTTCCGAGCGGATGAACTGGCCGAACTGCTCGGACGTGCCCGAGACGATCGTCACACCGAGCTGACCAAGCTGCTTGCGCACGTCGGCATCGTTCAACGCGGCGTTGGCCGCCGTGTTCAGCGCCTTGACGACCGGCGCGGGCGTCTTGGCGGGCGCAACGAGTCCCCACCAGACCGAGGCGGTGAAGGCGGGCAGCCCTTCCTCCTTCGAGGTCGGGACATTGGGCAGCAACGCCGAACGGCTGGCGCTGGCCACCGCCAGCGGCCGCAACGTGCCGGACTTGATATGGCTGATCACTTCAAGCGGATTGATCGGCATGAACGTCAGGCGTTCGCCGATCAGGTCAGTAATGGCGGGCGCGCCGCCTTTGTATGGAACGTGCAGCACATCGATGCCAGCGGACTCCTTGAGCATTTCGCCTGCAAGGTGGCCCGAGCTGCCATTACCGGCCGAACCGAAGCTGAGCTTGCCCGGTTCCGCCTTGGCCTGGGCGATCAGCCCCTTCATCGACGTGATGCTCGACTTGGCCGGCACGACGACCACCAGCGATGCCTCGCCAATCCGCGCCACTGGCGCGAAATCCGTGGCCGGGTTGAAGCTGAGTTTGTTGAACAGCGCCGCGTTCGTCGCCAGGCTGTTCGATGCCATCATGATCGTATAGCCGTCGGCCGGGGCCTTGGCCACGAAATCCATGCCGATATTGGTGCTGGCGCCGGGGCGGTTATCGACGATGACCGGCTGCTTGAGTTGCTGGCTCATACGCTGGCCAACCGAGCGAGCCACGATATCGACCGCGCCACCCGCCGCATACGGCACGACCAGCCGGATCGGATGGTCGGGATACGCGTCGGCACGGGCCGTCTGGGCGCCGATTGCCAGCGCGGTGGCCAGCATTGCGGCCAGAATCGGGCGGCTCCCGCCCTGCAAAACATGAATACGAGCGAGCCCGCGCAGCATGATGTCTCCAGATGTTATTAATCTCCTGGCACATTCTCGGCGCGGGTCGTGATACTGTCCAATATGTTTTCAGGTGGCTCGTTATTTCGAATTCGTATCAATGGACTTTCGCCAACTTCGCTATTTCGTGGCCGTGGCCGAGGCGCTGAGCTTCAGCGAGGCCGCCCGCCGGCTGCATGTCAGCCAACCGCCGCTCAGCATCCAGATCAAGGCACTGGAAGATGAACTGGGCAGCCCGCTGCTGGAACGGTCGCGCCATCACGTGGCGCTGACGCCGGCCGGAGAACTGTTCCTGGACAAGGCACGGGCGGCACTGGCCAATCTCGACGAAGCGCGTGACGTGGTCAGGCAGGTGGCCTCCGGCGAGGCAGGAGAGATACGCGTGGGATTCACGGCGTCCGTGCCGATGCAGGATGTCTTTCCGCGCGCCGTGCACGCCTTCCGCGAGGCACATCGCCATGCCCGGCTTGAACTGGTCCACATGTCCACCGGCCAGCAACTCCAGCAACTCGAAAGTGGCGAAGTCGACATTGGATTCCTGCGTCCCTCACCGCAGTTCCGGCCACCGGCGCGTATTGAAGTGCGGGAAGTCCTGGCGGACCGTCTGGTGGCGGTGCTACCGGTCGGCCACCCGTTGGCGCGATCGAATGAGCAGACAGAGATCGACATCAGTGAACTGTCCGGCGAGAAGTTCCTGCTATTTCCCCGCGGACTCGGCTGCGGCCTGTTCGACCACGTGACCACACTGTGCAATCGCGCCGGATTCGCGCCGAATGTCGCGCAGGAAGCGCGCGAGGCCACCACGATCATCGGACTGGTAGCCAGTGGTGCCGGGGTGTCGGTGCTACCGGCGATATACGCGCGCACGGGCATCCCCGGCGTGGCATACCGCGCCATCGCCGGGCCCGACGCAGGCAGCCGCATCCTGATGGCGCATCGCGCGGATGCGCTATCGCCGATCATGAAACGGTTCGTGGGGTATTTCTGAGGTTGGGAGTTGCCGATTGCTGGCTCCCCTCTTCCGCTCGCGGAAGAGGGGAAAAAACCAACTGCAGATCAGCCGCCTGGCGCCGTCACCAGCCCATCCGCGCGGAACATCGCCTTGATCCCGCGCACGGCCTGACGGATACGCGATTCGTTCTCGATCAGCGCGAATCGCACGTACTCATCGCCGTAGTCACCAAACCCGATACCGGGGGATACCGATACCTTGGCCTTGGCCAGCAGTTGCTTGGCAAACTCTAGCGACCCGAGCGCGCGATAGGGTTCCGGGATACGGGCCCAGATGTACATCGAAGCCTTCGGAATATCGACTGGCCAGCCCGACTCGATCAGCCCGCGTGCCAGCACGTCGCGGCGCGACTGGTACTGGGCGGCAATTTCCTTCACGCACTGCTGGTCGCCCTCGAGCGCGGCGATCGCCGCCACCTGCAGCGGGGTGAACGTACCGTAGTCGTGATAGCTCTTGATACGCGTCAGCGCGGCCACGAGGTCGGGATTGCCGACCATGAATCCGATCCGCCATCCCGCCATGTTGTAGCTCTTGGACAGCGTGAAGAACTCCACCGCGATGTCCTTCGCGCCCGGCACCTGCATGATCGACGGCGCCTTCCAGCCATCGAAGACGATATCGGCATAAGCCAGGTCGTGCACCACGAAGATGTCGTGCTTGCGCGCCAGCGCAATCACACGTTCGAAGAAATCGAGCTCCACGCAGGCCGCCGTCGGATTGGACGGGAAACCCAGCACGATCATCTTCGGCTTCGGGTAGCTGCCGCGAATCGCGCGTTCCAGTTCGGCGAAGAAGTCGATGCCCGGCGTCAGCGGCACTGAACGGATGTCTGCCCCCGCGATCACCGCGCCATAGATATGGATCGGGTAGCTGGGGTCCGGCACCAGCACGGTGTCGCCACGGTCCAGCGTGGCCAGCATCAGGTGCGCAAGGCCTTCCTTCGAGCCGATCGTGACAATCGCTTCCTTGTCCGGATCGATATCGACGTCATAGCGTTCGCGGTACCAGTGCGAGATCGCGCGACGCAAGCGCGGGATGCCCTTCGACGCCGAATACCCGTGCGTGTCCGGCCGCTGCGCGGCGTCGACGAGCTTGGCCACGATATGCGGCGGCGTGGCGCCATCGGGGTTGCCCATGCTCATGTCGATGATGTCCTCGCCACGGCGGCGGGCGGCCATCTTGAGCTCGGCGGTGATATTGAAAACGTACGGGGGAAGACGATCGATGCGCGCAAAGCGGCGCTTGCCGGAATCGGCAGTCATGTGGAGTCCTTTACGTAAGCGCCCGGAACCGTCCGAGCGACGTCGCGACCGTTGTCTCGGCCGCTGGGGACTGAATTTAGCAAGACGCGCGCAATCGCACAACCAATAAATGGCAAGCGTCGATCAACGCGCGTCGCGCTGCGTTACTGGAACATGCCGCTGGGCGGCTGCGTCGGACGATCCGGAGGAAGATGGCGCACGATGCAATCGAGCGCATCGGCATTGGACTTGGTACCCCCCATCGACCCGGCAATCGCGTCGCGATACTGCGGCACATCGATGCGGCTGTAGTAAAGCCTGGAGGTCTGGTCGAGCCAGTAGACGTAGTCGCTGTCGCTATCGGTGGTGCCGCTGCGCAGCCACTCACCCAGGTTGTGGTTGCCAAGCCGCGTGTCGGCGCACGCATCCTGGATCGTGTTCAGATATTTGTTGAGGCCATGGGCCTCGTAGTTACGCACGGAGTCGGGGGCGCACGCCGCGGTGCCAACAGTGGCGACGATGGCGGCGGCAACGGCGAACAATGGCGACAGGCGAAGGCGCGGCATGGCAGATCCCTGTGTCGATGAGCGTGGCGATTAGTGTATCCGCGCCACGCCCCTGCCGGAGCCTGCGACGAAAAATTTCAGATGTCGCGATTCAACTCTTCAGTCATCGATCGTTTCATGCACCGCCGCATTGCCGCGTTTCCAGTAAGCCGATGCGCGAATACGCGACTTGTCGATGCCGCGCTCGCCCACCAGATACTGGCGCACCTCGCGCATCGCGGCGGCCTCGCCAGCAGCCCAGACGTAGCCTTCGCCCTGCGGCAAACTGAGCCAGCGAAGCGTCGGCGCAAGCTGGCTGCCCTCGGGCCGGCCTTCGCGGTGGACCCAGTGCACTTGCGCATTCGGCCCGGTCGCGAGCGGTATCTGCGCCGAGGCATCCGACACTTCCGCCACCACGATCACACGGGCGTCCGGGCCCAGTTCCTCGATACGACGAGCCATGGCTGGCAGCGCGGTGTCGTCGCCAATCAGCAGATGCCAGTCAAACCCGTGCGGGATCACGAACGAACCGCGTGGGCCGCCCACGCCGAGATACTGGCCCGGCTGCGCTTGCGCCGCCCAGGTGGAAGCTGGCCCGTCGCCATGCAGCACGAACTCGATGTCGAGCTCGCGGGCTGCGTTGTCGTATCCGCGGGGCGTGTAGTCGCGTGTCTCTGGCCGGGGCTGCCCTTCCGGAAAACGGATGCCGTCAGCCCCCACTTCTGGCAACGCAGGCTTTTCCGCACCCGCGGGCGGGAAAAACACCTTGATGTGATCGTCGAACGAGCCGGAGACGAAGTCCGCGAGGTCTTCGCCGCCCAGTGTCACGCGCAGCAACTGCGGCGATACCCGGTGCGTGCGCAACACCTTGAGCAGGCGCATCTTGAGCGGATGGCGGACGCGATCGACTGTCAGATTGCGGTCGTCAT
Source organism: Cupriavidus sp. SHE (assembly GCF_000812445.1). NCBI lineage: Bacteria > Pseudomonadati > Pseudomonadota > Betaproteobacteria > Burkholderiales > Burkholderiaceae > Cupriavidus > Cupriavidus sp. SHE. The sequence goes on from NZ_JWMB01000011.1 coordinate 54,296, forward strand.
TCATGCGTTCTGGTCTCCCGATTCGATGTCATCCGCCGCGCGGTTCAGGATGGCGGCAATCCGGCGCTGCTCGTCGGGAGACGCACCGCTGCGAAGCGCCAGCGCCTGCTTGAGGCGCATCCGCGACGCCACGAACTCGGGCACCCATCCGCCCTGCTCGGGCTCGCGCTGCGGCTCGCCGCGCATGGCCCGGCGCATCCAGTCCATCTTGCGCGCCACGTGCTGCAGCCGTGCCAGCATCTGCTCCAGCCGCTCACGGTTCTCTTCCAGATAGGCGCGGCCGGCGTCTGCCAACTGGTAGCGCTTCTTGTTGCCCTCGGTATCGACCGTTGCGTAGCCGAGATCCTCCAGGAAGGTCAGCGCGGGGTAGACCACGCCCGGGCTCGGCTTGTAGAACCCGCCCGTGCGCGCCTCCAGCGCCTTGATCAGCTCATAGCCGTGCGACGGCTTTTCCTCTAGCAGCGACAGCAACAGCAGTTGCAGATCCTCGGCGCTGAACTTGCGGCCACGGCGCAGGCTTTCGCCATCGAAGCCATCGGAGCCGTCCCAATCGCCACCGCCGCCACCAGACCAGAAGCTGCCGCCTCGGCCCATCGCATGGATCAGCACGCGCAAGCCAGCGTGACGCTGCCCGCGCCCATGCCCATGCCCACCGTGCCGCCCTTGATGACCTTGGCGACCTTCGCCCCTACCATCAGAACCAAAGCAGTCCCTCATGATTGCACTCCAACAAGTCTTACGATGCATCTTACGATATATATCGTACGATATAAAGTCAAGGACGAATTCTCGGGCGCACGATACGGGAACGTTCCTGTCATAATGCAAGCCACTACGCAAACACCCAGGACACCCAAGGCATTCCACGCAGCACCCTTTCCGCAATTCAACTTGGCAGGAGGAGACACCGTGCCTGAGAAGAAAGCCATCCTCGTCGTCGGCGCCGGCGACGCCACCGGGGGCGCCATCGCCCGCCGCTTTGCCCGCGAGGGTTATGTCGCCTGCGTCACCCGACGCGATGTCGACAAACTCGCGCCACTGGTCGAGCAGATTCGAGCCGAAGGCGGCGAGGCCCATGCCTTTGGCTGCGACGCGCGCAAGGAAGAAGAGACGGTTGCCATGATCGAGCGCATCGAGCGCGATATCGGGCAACTGGAAGTCGCGGTGTTCAATATCGGCGCGAACGTGAATTTCCCGATTCTGGAAACCACCTCGCGCGTCTACTTCAAGGTCTGGGAGATGGCCTGTTTCGCAGGCTTCCTGATGGGCCGCGAAGCCGCGCGCGTCATGGTGCCCCGGCAGCGCGGGTCGATTTTCTTCACCGGCGCCACTGCAAGCACGCGCGGCCGCGAGGGCATGTCGGCATTCTCGGGCGCGAAGCACGCGCTGCGCGCGCTGGCGCAAAGCATGGCACGTGAACTTGGCCCGAAGAACCTCCACGTCGCCCACCTGATCATCGACGCCGCCATCGACACCGCCTTTATCCGCGACAATTTCCCCGACCGCTACGCCACCAGGGCACAGGACGGCATCGTCAATCCGGACCATATCGCGGACACTTACTGGATGCTGCATCAACAGCCACGCGATGCCTGGACCCACGAACTCGATCTGCGTCCCTGGATCGAACACTGGTAATCGCCCTCAAGCCAGCATTGCCAAGAAGCACAAAGCCGGACACAAAGGAGACATGCAATGACGAAGCAGGTGGAATTTTTCTTCGATTTCGGCAGTCCTTACTCGTACCTGGCGTACAAGGAACTGCCTCGCGTGGCGGCGCGTACCGGCGCCACGATCGTGTGGCGGCCGATGCTGCTGGGTGGCGTGTTCAAGGCCACCGGCAACCATAGCCCGGCCGAGATTCCGGCCAAGAGCAAGTGGTCGTCCGGCGATACCGAACGCTGGGCCCGGCGCTACGATGCACCGTTCCGGCACAACCCGTTCTTTCCGGTGAACACACTGGCCCTGATGCGTGGCGCGATCGGCTACCAGCGCAAGGGTGACGCCGAGTTCCACCGCTATGTCGACGCGATCTTCAGCGCGATGTGGGAACACGGCAAGAACCTCAACGACCCGAACGAGATCGGCAAGGTGCTGGTGGCGGCGGGATTCGACCCGCGCGAGGCACTGGCGATGCTCGACGACCCCGAGGTCAAGGCCGAACTCAAGCAGGTGACCGAGGAAGCCGTGGCACGCGGTATCTTCGGCGCGCCAAGCTTCATCGTCGATGGCGAATTGTTCTGGGGCAACGACCGGCTGACGTTCGTCGAGGAACAGCTCGCCGGCTAATGCCACCCGCCCGGGTAAATCCCCCTCGGGCGGCCCCTCAGGCGAACCATCAAGCCGCCAGCTTGAACGTTGTCACGGCGGCGGCAAGCTGGTTGGCCTGGGATTCGAGCGAATCTGCGGCGGCAGCAGCCTGCTCCACCAATGCAGCGTTCTGCTGGTTCACCTGCTCCATCTGCGACACCGCCTCGCTGACCTGCGAGATACCTGAAGACTGTTCGATCGAAGCCGCCGAGATCTCGTTGACGGTATCGGCCAGTCGCCGCACGGCCACCACGATGTCCTCGATTGTGCTGCCGGCCTGCTCTACCTGCGCGCTGCCAGCGCCCACCTTGTCGACGGACGAATCGATCAACGACTTGATCTCCTTGGCGGCCCCTGCGCTGCGCTGAGCCAGCGCGCGCACCTCGCCAGCCACCACCGCGAAGCCGCGACCCTGCTCGCCAGCACGTGCCGCTTCCACGGCGGCATTGAGCGCAAGGATGTTGGTCTGGAATGCGATGCCGTCGATCACGCCGATGATGTCCACGATCTTCTGCGAGCTGGCGTTGATCTCGCTCATCGTCTGCACCACGCCGCGCACCACCTCGCCACCGCGCGACGCCAGATCCGCCGCGTCGCGGGCCAGGCCGCTGGCGCGCGTGGCGCTCTCCGCGTTATTGGCCACCGTCGACGTCAATTCCTCCATGCTGGCGGCAGTCTGCTCCAGCGCCGACGACTGCTGCTCGGTACGCGACGACAGGTCGGTATTGCCCGCGGCAATCTCCTTCGCGCCGGTTGTCACCGCATCGGAGCCCGCCCGCACCTTCGCCACGGTGTCCGTCAGCCCATGCTGCATTCGCGACAGCGCGCGCAGCAACTGTCCGATTTCATTGCGACCGGCTTCGGGCACCTTGATCGTCAGATCGCCGTCCGCCACGCGCATGATCAGGTCGCACGCCTGGTGCAGCGGCGCCACAACCAGCTTGCGCAGCGCCAGATGCACGACCACGATCAGCAGCACCGACGCCACCATGCCGACACACACCAGGATCAGCACCCGGTTGAAACGGGTGCTGATCCTGGCGATCACGGCTTCAGTGTGCTGCGTGGCGAGCGCCTCGAAACGCTCGACATCAGCTGAATACTTCATACCTGTCGCGGTGATGTCCTTGTCATTGATCGCCACGAAGCCATCGGGATCATCCTTACGCAATGCTTCGAGTCCCCGTTGCACAGCGTCATTGTGTGCCCGTGCGACAGCAACCATGCCGTCGCGTGCCGAGGCATCCAGCCCCTCCAGGACAGGCGCGCTGGCAAAGCGTTCCAGCGCATCGGTGGACTTGCGGATCGAACCCTCCGCATTGCCGATTGCCTCGGCGTTGACGCCGCCACCGGCTTTGGCCGAGTTGTACGCACGCGTCAGCGCAGCGCGCGCGCGTGTCATGTCCTTGTAGGCGCTGTTAAGCAACTGCACGTGCGCCGATACCTGATGCATGTCCTCCGCGGACTCGCTGGCTGCGTACAACTGGGTCACGCCCAGCGCGGCGCCAAACACGATCATCAGGCCGAAAATCACCAGGGTCGCCAGCAGGCCGTGGCGGATGCTCAGGTTATTCATGGGGCTCAACAGATAAGGGTGCAAGCCCGCCTTAACGACGTCCTCGCCTGAAGCTTGAGCCTATCCATGGTCTTCATTTGCGATAGATCAAATGCGGGGCTTGCGAGAGGCTTTTGCAGCACTCCCCGGCGACGGTATGGCGGACCGTGCTACGCTGTCTCGCGCATCGTGTGGTACGTATCGCCGGTCCTGTCCCCCAGTCAACCGCCATCTCGCCATGTCCATCGCCTTTGACCTGCCTCCCGCCGCGCGTCCCGGCCAGCCCGTAGACGCCATCGACACACCTTCGCTCGTTGTCGACCTGGAAGTCTTCGCCCGCAACATCAGTCGGATGCAGACCGCGGCCGACGCGGCCGGCGTCAAGCTGCGTCCTCACGCCAAGGCACACAAGTGCCCAGACGTTTCAGTTGCACAGATCGCCCAGGGCGCAGTGGGCATCTGCTGCCAGAAGGTAAGTGAGGCCGTGCCGTTCGCGCGCGCCGGTGTCCACGATATCCACATCAGCAATGAACTCGCCAGCCCGGCCAAGGCGGCGCTGCTGGCCGAACTGGCCCGGCATGCGCGCGTGAGCGTGTGCGTCGACGACGTCGCGCAGATTGACGCACTGGCCAGTGCTGCCTCGGCGGCGGGCAGCGCGGTCGATGTCTTCGTCGAGATCGATGTCGGCCAGGGTCGCTGCGGTGTGCGGGATGCATCCGAGGCGCTGCGGCTCGCGGAGCGCATCGCGAAACACGCGCCACTGAAATTTCGGGGCCTGCAGGCATATCACGGGGGCGTCCAGCATCTGCGCGGCTGGGCCGAGCGTCGTGACGCCACCGCACGGGCTGCCGAGCGCACCGGTAGTGTCATCGCACGCCTCGGCGCAGTCGGCGTGCGCTGTGACGTGGTGACGGGCGGCGGCAGCGGCAGCGTGGAGTTCGACCTGAACAGTGGGGTCTATACCGAAATCCAGCCAGGTTCCTATGTGTTCATGGACGCGGACTACGGCAGCAATGCCTATACCGGCACGCTGCGCTTCGAACATAGCCTCTTCATCGCTACCACGGTCATGAGCGTGGCGGCGGGAGATCGCGTGATTCTGGATGCGGGACTGAAGTCGATGGCGGTCGATTCCGGGCTGCCGTGGATCTGGGCCGATGGCGCGGCGTCGACGACGCTGGACTACGTGGCGGCCAACGATGAGCACGGCATCGTGAAGCCACGTCGCGCCGACACCCCCGAGGCGTTGCCCGCACTGGGCAGCCGCGTCATGCTGGTGCCGGGCCATTGCGACCCGACCCTGAATCTTTATGACGAGATCATCGGCGTCCGGGCCGGCGTGGTGGAATGTGTCTGGCCGATCAGCGCGCGAGGGCTGAGCCGCTGATCACCGGAACTGGAGCGCCCGCCCGCTACGCGAGTTGGGCGGCGATTTCGTTCAGATCGGCCCGCACCCAGATCGCGCCGGTCCAGGCCTCGAAACGGAGTTCCGACAAGGGAATCGGCATCAGCGTGCCAAGCCAGTCGGTCGGCGCCGCGCCGCAGCGCAGTCCGTTGGCCACCATCGTCATGGCCTCGGGCACGTCGATTTCCGCCACACGCGTGACGGTCGGCCACGGCACCAGGCGCACGTCCAGCGCCGACAGGCCGAATCGGTAAAGACCAAATCGGGTATGCAGCGCCCCGCGCGTCAACGTGTGACGCGCCTGACCCAGCCCGTCGTCCTTGCTCGCCGACGGATCCCACTGCTGGTTGCGTGAGAACCAGAGAATCTCCTGCTTGCCCAGGCGCGGCTCCCGCATCAATGCGGCAGCCGGCACGAGACGCCCGGCGCGCGCGATCGCGGCCAGTGGCGTGCCCACCGTGTAGTGCCAGACATAGTCGGGTTGGTTGTTCATGATGCAACTCCTCCAAGCGCCCTGCTCAGTTACCAGACTGGGGGCGGGAAGCCCTGATCACAAGCAAGGTCACGGCTTGTTGCACCCGCAACAAGAATGGGGTCAGACGCGTCCAGCACGGGTGCCACCTCCCTGCAGCCCAGGACTGGCACGGCTTTCAGGGAAACATCGCCAAATTGAAAGCCGAGCCGCTGCGTCAAAATTCGAGGGAAGCGTCTAAAACCATAGCACACGGTTTGGTGCATCGCAGCACAATATTCTGATGATTCAGATAATTTGACAGCTTGCCCGACTGGCCCAAAGCGCAAAAAAGACCGATGCCGTCATCGGAATTCTTGGGCCCGATGTCACTGCGAGGACAACCTGGCTGCTTACGCTGCAAAGCGCATCGCGAGTCACGCGACGCGCCGCTGCAAGACAGCAGCGGCCGGCCATACCCCGCACGAGACACCGACCATGATCGACGCAATCCGCACCATCACCCGGGCCCGCACCCGCGGGTGCCTGGCGGCCCTGCTGCTGTGTGCGACCCTTGCCGCCTGTGGCGGCGATGGCGACGGCAGCACCGGAAACTCCGGCACCACGCCACCCACCGGCACTACGCCCCCCACCGGCACCACGCCCGGCGGCGATACTCCCGATTCCGCCAAGCCGCTCATGAAATGCGCGCCCTGAGCACCGATGGACGCCACCAACAACGACACGCTTGACCAGGGCAGAACCGCTATGAACTCCAGCAGCCGACGCAATTTCCTGAAGATGGCCGGCAGCAGTGCCGCCGCCACCGCCGCGCTTGCCGCATTCCCGCCGGCCATCCGCCGCGCGCTGGCCATTCCGGCCAACAACGCCACCAAATCGATCCGCGACGTCGAGTACGTGGTGATCCTGACGCAGGAGAACCGCTCGTTCGATCACTACTTCGGCACCATGAACGGCGTGCGCGGCTTCAGCGACCGCTTCCCGATCCCGCTGCCGGGCGGCCGCAACGCATTCCAGCAGACCTACGCCAGCAACAACATCAACCGCGTGGTACTGCCGTATCACCTGGACCAGACCGCCGGCAACGCCCAGCGCGTGAGCGGCACGCCTCACAGCCAGCCCGACGCGCAGGCCGCGTGGGATCTCGGCCGCATGAGCGCGTGGCCCACCGCCAAGAAGACCCAGTCAATGGGCTACTACACCGAGCAGGAACTGGGCTTCCAGTACGCGCTGGCCAATGCCTTCACGCTGTGCGACGCCTACCACTGCGGCTTCCACGGTGGCACCAACACGAACCGGCTGTTCCAGTGGACCGGCACCAATGATCCGTTTGGCAAGAACGGCGGCCCGGTGATCGACAACAGCGGCGACTCGCTCGACGCCACCGGCGTCAACTACACCTGGACCACCTATCCGGAACGCCTGCAGGCCGCCGGCGTGACCTGGAAGGTCTACCAGAACATGCCGGACAATTTCACCGACAATCCGCTGGCTGGCTTCAAGCAGTACCGCGCGGCCAACGCGGCGCTGGGCAATGCCGCCAACGGCTCGCCGTACACGCCGTACACGCCGGCCAACGACACGGTGAACCCGCTCTTCAAGGGCATCGGCAACACCATGCCCGATGGCGGCTTCCTGCAGGCACTGCGCGATGACATCGCCGCCGGCACGCTGCCGCAGGTGTCGTGGATCGTCGCGCCGGCGACGTACTCGGAACACCCGGGGCCGTCGAGCCCGGTGCAGGGCGCGTGGTACACGCAGCAGTTGCTCGACGTGCTGACTGCCAACCCCGCGATCTGGAGCCGCACGGTCCTGCTGATCAACTTCGACGAGAACGACGGCTTCTTCGACCACGTGCCGCCGCCGTGCGCCCCCGCGCTCGACGCTACGGGCAACCCCGTCGGCTACACGACGATGGATGCATCGACCGAGTACTACAGCGTCGACAAGACGCCGTTTGGTCCCGGCCCGCGCGTGCCGATGTACGTTGTGTCGCCGTGGAGCCGTGGTGGCTGGGTCAACTCCCAGGCCTTCGATCACACCTCGATCCTGCGCTTCATCGAGCAGCGCTTCGGTGTGGCGGAAACCAACATCAGTGCCTACCGCCGCGCGATCATGGGCGATCTGATGTCGGCGTTCGACTTCGTCAATCCGAATAGCAACACGGCCCTGGCCTTCACGCCGCTGCAGAAGACCGATGCCGACACGCTGCGCGCCGCGCAGGATGCCAAGGCGCAGATTCCCGCGCCGACGGTTGCCGCCCAGTCGATGCCCACCCAGAAGAGCGGCACGCGCCCGTCGCGCGCGCTGCCCTACACGCTGCATACCAGCGGCTTCGAGGACCCGTCCACGAACACGGTCTGGCTGCGTTTCAAGAACGACGGCACCCAGGCTGCGGTATTCCACGTGTACGACCACCTGCATCTGGGCGATGTGCCGCGCCGCTATGCGATCGAGGCGGGCAAGTCCTACGACGCGAAGCTCGACGTGAGCCGCGACAGTGGCCGCTACAACCTCTGGGTGCTTGGCCCGAATGGCTATCACCGCGCGTTCGTCGGCGATATCAGCGCGCAGAAGGCTGCCGGCGGCGGTGCCGCGCCCGAGATTCGTGTGTGCTACGACGAGGCCAACGCCCAGGTCTGGCTCACGCTGATCAACCGCGGCAGCGCGACGTGCACGTTCACGGTCAAGCCGAACGCCTATCGGAACGACGGCCCCTGGACGTTCGAGGTCCCGGCCGGCAAGGAGGTCGATCAACACTGGCCCGTGGGGTCGCAAGGCAACTGGTACGACTTCACGGTCACCACGCAGCAGGGTGGTTTCATGCGCCGCTTCGCCGGCCGGCTGGAGAACGGCACGCATACGGTCTCCGACCCGGCCATGGGCGCCTGACAACGGCTCACGGCAACTGGTCCGGCAGCCTCGCAGTTGCCGGGCCGGTGAGCCGCCCGGCCAGGTAGTCGCTCATCCGGGGATGCCCACGGCATCCCCGGGCCCGATTCCATGTTGAAGTAACGATGCCCCTCGACGTCGGCGCTGTCATCACCTCCCTCGCGCCGTGAAGCTGCATGATGGCCAGCCACCCCCCCGGCACCGGATTGGCCACGCACAGGCCTTCGTCACGCTGTCATATTTCCGCCTTATAGTCGGCAGCTCTCCCGTTTCCGTTTGGAACCCCATGCTTGGCGATCTGCTGATGACCTTCTACGAGGTGGCGCGACAAGGCAGCATCACCACCGCCGCTCGCCAGTTGCGAGTCAGCCAGCCCACGGTCACCGGGCGCATCCGCCAGCTTGAGGAGCTCTACGGCGTGGAGTTGTTTCATCGGCGGGCCAGCCGCGTGGACCTGAGCGATACCGGCGTCGCGCTGATGCCGCTGGCCGAACAGATCGTGCAGCAGGAGAGCAATGCCGACTTCCTGCTGCGCAATGCCGGAAACCTCCGTATGGGCAACCTGCGGATCGGCGCAACTGGCCCCTATTACATACTGCGCAGCGTGGCGGCGTTCCGGCAGCGTTATCCGGCCATCGGCGTCAGCATCCAGATCGGCAACTCCCGGCAAATGCTCGATGCGCTTTTCGAGTACCGCATCGATGCCGCCGTGTCGTCGCATGTAGTCAATGACGATCGCCTGCACCGAGTCAGGCTGGCGGCGGACCCGATGGTGCTGGTAACGCATCCCGCGCACCCGTTCGCACGCCGGCCGCGCGTGGAAGTTTCCGAACTCGCCGCCTGTCACCTGCTCGTGCGCGAACAGGGCTCGATGACGCGAGAGGCCACGGAAAGCGCGCTCCGTGCCGTCGGAGAAGAACTACCGGCGCACACTGTGATCGGGAGCCGCGAGGCCATCTGCGAGGCCATCCGCCACAACCTCGGCGCAAGCGTGATGCCGATGGGTGAAGTGCCACGCGACCCGGCCTTGACGGTGGTGCCGTTCGCCAGCCGCGCACCGGTGATCCACGAATACCTGTACTGCCTCAACAGCCGGCGCGAGACAAGGCTGCTCAGCGCGCTGCTGGACAGCCTGGTACTGCCTGGCGCCGCCTCCGGCCGCCATTGCGAAGTGCCGCCGCCAGCGCCTATATTGAACTGATCCGCCCGTCTTCCAAGCGCCCTCCGCCCCAAACGCCTCCCATCGATGACCGACACGGGCCGCTCCAGCTTTCCCGAGTACGACCAGCTACTCGCGCTGCTGGAACTCGGCGCGCCATGGTTTCGTTCGAAAATCGCCTGCGAGGTGACCGTGCAAGGCCACTCGTTTGCCGTGCACGTGGCCAGTCTGGGCACCGACGCACCAGACGCCCCGGCCATCGGCATCTTTGGCGGCATTCACGGGCTGGAACGCATCGGCACGCAGCTTGTGCTCGATTACATGCGCTCATTGCTGTGTCGTCTTGCCTGGGACGACCTGCTGCATCGCCAGTTGCAGACGGTGCGGCTGATCTTCATGCCGATCGTCAATCCAGGTGGGATGTATGCGGCAACGCGCGCCAATCCGAATGGTGTCGATCTGATGCGCAACGCGCCGCAGGATGCCGATGCCGCCGTGCCGTTCCTGGCCGGTGGGCAGCGTATCGGCGCCTGGCTACCGTGGTATCGCGGCCGGGCGGGCGCGCCAATGGAAGCGGAAAGCCGCGCGATGCTTCACGTGGTGGAAACCGAACTGCTGCCGCGCCCACTGAGCTTCGCCGTCGATTGTCATTCGGGCTACGGCTGGCGCGACAGCATCTGGTTCCCGTACGCGCGCACGCACGCACCAATGTCCCACTTCCCTGAGATGTACCTGCTCAAGACCATGTTCGAACAGGCCCATCCGCATCACGGCTACGCATTCGAGCCGCAGAGCCATCAGTACCTGCTGCACGGCGATCTGTGGGACTTCGCGTATGACCGCGCGCCGCCGCAGAACCTGTTCTTGCCGATGACGCTCGAACTGGGCTCGTGGCTGTGGATCAAGAAGAATCCGCGTCAGATTTTCTCTCGTGCCGGCATTTTCAATCCCATCAAGGCACACCGCACTGCACGGGTCCTGCGCCGGCATGTAAGCCTGTTCGACTTTCTCGGCCGGGTAGCCGTGGCGCCCAATCGCTGGCTGCCGAACGGAGCGCAGCGGGATCACCTGCTGGAGCAGGCGCGCGCGCACTGGCAATATGGACCGCCCATGCCATGAGCGCCTGGATCTTCCTGCGCGGCCTGACCCGTGAATCACGCCATTGGGGCAACCTGCCGGCGTTATGGACATCGCGTGGGCTTGGGCAGCCGCTGCTGATCGACCTGCCCGGCAACGGCACGGCCCACGAAGCCACGGTGCCGGCCAGCGTCGACGGCATGATGGAAGCGGTACGGGCCGCTGCGTATGCATCGGGCGTGCCGGGACCATGGCGCGTGCTGGCGATGTCGCTCGGAGCGATGGTGGCTACCCGATGGGTTCAGGCATGGCCCGATGAACTGGAGGGACTGGTGCTGATCAATACGAGCATGAGGCCCTTCAGCGCGATAACGGAGCGCCTGCAGCCGCTGAACTGGCCCGCGCTGCTCGGCATGGCGCACCACTGGCAAGATCGCGTGCGCTGCGAACGGACCGTGCACCGGCTCACCTGCGAGCGGCTCGATACCCGCGACGCCGACATCGCCGGCTGGGTCGAGATCGCACAAAGCGCGCCGGTCTCGCGCAAGGCGGCATGGCTGCAGTTGCTGGCCGCCGCACGATTTCGCGCCATGACCGCCGCGCCGCCATGTCCGACGCTGATCCTCTCATCCGATGCCGACCGGCTGGTCAATCCGGCCTGCTCGGCGCACCTGGCGGCAGCGTGGCGCTCGGATGGCGTCAGCCATATCCGTCATCCATGGGCAGGACACGATCTGCCGCACGACGATCCACTGTGGCTGTGCGACACAGTGGCCGCCTGGAAGCCGGACAAAAAAATACCGCCGGACGGCTGATGCCCTCCGGCGGATGATATGTCCTGCAGATAGTTCGGTACGCGACTCAGGCGTGCGCTTCGAGCAGCGCCGCGGCGCGCTTGTTGCACAGCGCGCCAAGCAGCGTTTCGGCCGCCGATTCCAGTCGATCCTGGGTGCCGAACAGGCGCGCGGCAATCAGACCGCTCTGCAGCGCCCCGTAGATCACCTGCGCCAGCATGGCGGGCGGCACCGGGTACGGCGTGTCACGCTCTTTCTGGCCGCGCTCAAGCAGCTTCGCCAGCCAGTTTTCGTTGACGTGATAGAAGTCCTTGAGCACCGAGTGCACCGACTCCGGCAGGCTCAGGATCTCGGTCGACAGCATCCCCGCCAGACAAATCTGGTTCGACCCGCAGGTCTGGCGCAACGGCTCCAGGTACTGACGCGCCTGGTCCAGCACGGGCAGGTCGCCGCTGATGCCAGCAAGCCGCTCGCTGATCCGCCGGCTGTACTCCTTGACCGCTTCCAGGATCAGATCGTCCTTCGACGGGAAGTAGTAGTGAATGCTGGAGGTCTTGACGCCCACCAGCTCGGCCAGGTCGCGATAGCTGAAGCCGTTGCATCCGCGTTGGCGGATCAGGATCAGCGTGTGTTCGAGCAGTTGCTCGCGGACAGGTTGCGTTTTCATGGTCGCCACTTTATCTACACGAAGATAGATACACAACCGGGATTTTCCCGGAGCCAACCAGCGGCCATTCAGGCCGGGAACCCGCGACGGAGGTGGCGATTGCGAAACCACGCCACTTTCCGGCCGCCGGGAATCCGGGCATTCGGCCCGGACGATTTCATCTTAGCGTGCGTATCGCACCGTGAAAGCCCGGCGCCCTGTCGAGGGCGCCGGGCTTCAGCCGACAACCGCCGGTTCGGGGCGGCCATGGCGCTGGTCAGGCAAGGGCGCCGTCGGTGTAGACGTCCGGGGTCCGGGCACCGTCGAAGTACGGGTTGCGTGCTTCATTGCCACGGGCGCCGTCCAGATACGGATCGGCCTTGCGAGCCGGGCTGGCGGAAACGCCACTGCGGTCAAGGCCGGCTACGAAACGCGCGCCATCCAGATACGGGTCGATGGTGCGTTCAACCAGGCCATCACGGTTGCTGATGCTGGCTGTCAGGCCGTCACGGTTGCTGATGCGGGCGCCATCCGTGTAGGCGTCACGGTTGCCGATATGCGCGCCTTCGGTAAAGCCGTCGCGATTGCTGATGCGAGCGCCTTCGCTGAAGCTATCAAACTTGCCTTGGCGGGCGCCATCGGTAAAGGCACTGCGCTGGTCGTTCACGCGATACGTATAACCGTAGACCTCGCCGTGCGAGGTGGAGGCTTGGGCGGCGCCCGTCACGAAAGCGGCGGCAAGGGCGGCGGCGGTCAGGATGGTCTTGGCGTTCATGATGCTCTCCTTCTTCAAGGGGCCGGGCAATCCGGTTCATGTTGTGGATTGCGGGGCCGAAGTCTGTGCTGCAAATTCGCGGCGCTCTTTTTCGTCTTCTTTGCTGATTGCTATCTACTACTAGATAGATTCAAAGACTTAAAAAAAGAACCGTTTCCGGTACTGCGTCACTGTCTGGTGTTGCTTGGATTGCCCGCTGCGCTGGTTGTTTGCGCTGCAACGTGTTCGTCCATGGCGTGAATACTATCTACCTATAGATAGATAAGCAAGGGGAAACTTGGAATGCCACTCAAAAACTTTTCTATTGCCCCGATCGAAATCATCAATCACGAAGATAAGTAATTGATTTTACGAGATAAAGTTGAGGTAAATCCTCTGCTGAAGCCTGCCGGTGCTTCCCCGACGGGCCTTGCAGGTGATAGGGTTACTCACCCCTGCCGACAGTCGAGCATCGCAATGCCGCCCCCAAAAGCGTCCCCCGCCCCCAATCCGTACCGGCGCTGGCTGGTTGGCGCCGCAGGGCTGGCTGGCGTAGCGCTGCTGGCCGGCGTCGGACGGCTAATACTGTTTCGCGCAATCGAACGTGAAGCGTTCGTTCCGGCCCCGGGCGGCACGGCAAGGCCAGACGATTTCGGCGTTGCATCGCGCCAGTTTGCATTCGCAAGCGGTAACCGCATGTTGCGTGGCTCATACGTCGCGGCCTCCCCCGACGCGCCCGCACTGTCCGTATTCCATGGTGACGAGGAATGCCTGGCCGACTGGGCTCCCGTCCAGGCGCTATTGCACGCGGCAGGCATCAGTTCCTTCGTCTTCGATTACAGCGGCTATGGCGCCAGCACGGGCCGGCCTTCCGTTCGCCACCTGCACCAGGACGCCCTGGCTGCCTATGCCCAGTTCCGCGCCGTTACGCCGGAGGCGTCGCGGCACTATGTCATGGCGCACTCGCTCGGTAGTGGCGTATTGCTGGATGTTGTGGGCGATCTGGCGCCGGCACCCGACGGCATGGTCATCGGCGCCGGATTCCGCTCGGCGCGTGCCGCCGCAGTCGTCACTGGCCGGGTGCCGCGCTGGCTCGCCTGGATGTTGCCGGACCCATGGAATAACATCCGGCAAATCCGGAATCTGACCCTGCCCATCCTGCTGCTGCACAGCAAGCGGGATGAGACGATCCCGTTCCGGGATGCCGAATGCCTGGCCCGGGCCGCGCACGGGCCCCGGCGGCTGGAAGCCTTCGAGGATCTTCCGCATGACGCGGCGATCGAGCCCTCCTACATGACCCGTTTCTGGGCGCCAGTGATCGCCTATCTGAAGAGCGGGAAGCTCTGACGGCGATCAGCGACAGGCTACAGCTTGAACTCGCCCACCACCTTCTGAAGCTCCTGCGCCTGCTCGGCCAGCGCCGACGAAGCCGCAGCCGCCTGTTCGACCAACGCGGCGTTCTGCTGCGTCACATCGTCCATTTGGGTCACCGCTACGTTCACCTGCTCGATGCCGTCGCTCTGGTGCTCGGAAGCCGTCGCGATCTCGCCAAGGATCTGCGTCACACGACGCACCGCCTGGACAATTTCCTCCATGGTCTGCCCAGCCTGGCCGACCAGCGCCGAACCGCTTTCCACCTGACGCGCCGAGTCGTTGATCAGCACGTTGATTTCCTTGGCAGCCGCAGCACTGCGCTGGGCCAGCGTGCGCACCTCGCCGGCCACCACGGCGAAACCGCGACCCTGCTCGCCCGCGCGCGCCGCTTCCACGGCGGCATTCAGGGCCAGGATATTGGTCTGGAATGCGATGCCCTCGATGACGGCGATGATGTCAGTCACCTTGCGCGAACTGACGCTGATGGCATCCATCGTTTCCACGACATTGCCGACGATCGCGCCACCGCGCTCGGCGATGCCGGACGCCGAAGCCGCAAGCCCGTTGGCGGTGCGCGCGCGTTCGGTGTTCTGCCGGACCATCGCAGTCAGTTCGCCCATGCTTGACGCGGTTTCCTGCAGCGTGGCCGCCTGCTCCTCGGTCCGCTGCGACAGATCGGTGTTGCCCACGGCGATTTGCTGCGATGCCGAAGAAATCGAATCGCTGGCGGACTTGATGCGCGTGACCAGGTCGGTCAGCATGTCTTCCATCTCTCCCAGGCCGCCGAGCAGACGACCGAAATCGCCACCGCGCTCGGTTTCGAAATCCTTGCTCAGATCGCCGGCAGCCACCGTCTCCGCAATGAATTCGGCCTCCTTGAGCGGCGCCTCGATCGCACTGGCCAGACGGGCCCAGCACACTACGCAGAACACCGCCACGGCAGTGCCCAGCCCATAGAGCCAACCTCGCGTGCCCTCATCGGTGATCTGGCCCAACGCCAGCGTCATCATGACGGCCACCAGCACCACCACCACCCCAAATGCCGCGCCCAGCCGGATGCGCATGCTCAAGTTATCCCACGCCATTTTTTATCCGCTCCTCTTTCGTGCCCCGCGTTGTCCGGGGCTATCGATGGACTAACGGAGCCAGCCAAGCAACCTTTACCCCTCCGAAAGAGTGGGTCGCGAAAAGACAAAACCGGGACAGGAACAATCGGGCGTGGCATTCGCGCCACCATTTGGTCATCGGCGCGTCATGCCGTTGTCATGCGGGAGAAATGCCTGCAGTTGACCGATGTTGCGTGCGGCAGACGGGATGTCGTTTTTTTGCCGATGGCAGGATTTGACGGCGCGGATCGCGTCGGAGGCCGGCAGTGGCACCTTCGCCACAATCGGTGGAATCGCCCGGGCCAGCGCCCCAGAAACGACAAAGCCGGGACGCGCAGTTCGCGGCATCCCGGCCAATGGGCAAACAATCTACTCCTGCGTGCGGCGTACCGCAATCATTCTTGTGGGCGACCCCACATGAACCATGGTGACCCATCGTGTACCTTGCGCCGGATCGTCTATATTTGACCGCAATGGCGCTCACATCCGTTCACGACTCACCGCCGTAGACAGCCCCTGGAGGTAAATGCCATGCGTTCGCTTGCAAACTTGTTCAGTCCGCCGACGCCCGAGAAAATCGCCGAGAAGGAACTGCAAGACATGAGGCTGACGCTTTTCCAGGCAGAACGCCGCCTGCTGGAAGCGCAGATGCAAGTCGACTACTACCGGAACATGATCGCTTTCCTGGAAGAAGTGGGAACGAGCGGCGTGGAAGGTGTGGCCGACCGGCGCTATGCGATCACCCATGCCGGCACGGACGCCACCGCAACACCCGCACGTGCCGCACCGGGCCTGACCACGGTGCCGATCGTGCCCTCTGCCGCCTGACGCCGCCTGACGCCGCGCTGGCGTGGCAACACCCGCATGGGCTCGTTCGGGCCTGTGCGATACTGGCCGCCTTCCCTAGCTTCGTGCTGTTGCACTGGAACCGGCCATGAGCGAACCGCTGCCCGCCATCGAAATTGAAACCGCGCCGAACCCGGCGTTCTCCGTGATCTGGATGCACGGGCTGGGCGCCGATGGCAGCGACTTCGTTCCAGTTGTCCCGGAACTCGGATTGCCTGAAACCCTTGCCGTCCGGTTCATCTTCCCGAACGCCCCGGCGATACCCGTGACCTGCAACGGCGGCTACGTCATGCCGGCCTGGTATGACATCTACTCGCTCGATGAAGCGGGCCGCCGTGCCGACGAACGGGGCATCCTGCAATCCCGCGATGCCATCCGCACGCTGATCGCACGCGAAAACGCGCGCGGCGTGCCAACCAATCGCATCGTCCTGGCAGGGTTCTCGCAAGGTGGCGCGATCGCGTACACCACGGCCCTGACCCATCCCGAAACACTCGCCGGGGTAATTGCGCTATCGACGTATATCCCCTCGACCGACCTGATCGCATCCGAGGTTGCACCGGCCAACGCCGCCACGCCGATCCTTGCCGCCCACGGCACCGAGGACGATGTCGTGCCGCTGATGCTCGGCACCCGCGCGCGCGACTGGGTGGCCGCCGCGGGCCATCCGGTCACATGGCTGACCTACCGGATGCCGCATTCGGTCTGCATCGAGGAAATTGTCGATATCGGCCAGTGGCTGCAGGAGCGCTTTGTGTGAGTGCCGCGACGATTGCCGCGCTAACATGGCGGCCGTCCTTCATCCGCCTCTTGTGCCCCACCCCCGATATCCACGCATGATCCCCGCCGCTCCCCCGCCCCGCATCGACTTCAACACCCGCAAGGCCCTGATGTTCGCGCTGACCGCCGAACGGCTGTCAGCCTTCTACGAACACGGCCAGTGGATGACCGAGGGCCAGGGCGCCACGCTCGCGGCCAACTGGCTGTCACGCTCGAAACTGCAATTGGCGCTGTCGGAACGGCGTGTGCTGTCCGACCTGAGCGATCAACTCGCGCGGCAACTGGCCGAAACGCTGTCTCGTGAAGCCGGCCTCTACGCCTCGCACGAGATGATGGAAGCCCTCGATCCGAACTACCAGTCCGCATTCGCGCACGACATGCTCGATGAGTGCGAGCGGATGCTGCGGGAGGCTGGCGTCGAGGAAGACTGAGCACCAAAAGGCACTTTATTGCCTGGGGGCGCCGAGCAATTATTGACTTTTATCCACGTTTCCATAAATTATCTAGATCTAAATAATTCTGGATAATTCGATGAGCTACTTCGCTCGACCGAGCCTCGCCACGGAACTGGCGAGCCAGTTACAAGGGCAAGCCGTGTTCGGCGATGCCCACAATGGACTGTTCCTGGCCGCGCCACGGCGTACGGGCAAATCCATGTTCCTCCAGCACGATCTCCGCCCCGCGCTGTCGGAACGGGGCGTGCTGGTCATCTATGTGGATCTCTGGGCGGACCAGCGGCGCGATCCCGGCGAGCACATCGCCGAAGCCATTGCGCTGGCGCTGGGCCAGCACATGGGCCTGGTAGCAAAGACCGCCCGGAAGGCCGGCCTGCAAAGCATCACCATTGCCGGCGCGCTCAAGCTCGATACCTCCCTGATCGGCAAGCCGGATGGGGCCACGCTGGCGCAGGCGCTGCAGGCCCTGCACGACGCCGCCGGCAAACCCATCGCCCTGATCATCGACGAGGCCCAGCACGCGCTGACCAGCGTGGCCGGCGAAGCCGCAATGGCCGCGCTGAAATCGGCGCGCGATCAGATGAATACCCCCGACAGGGTGGCGCTGATGCTGGTGATGTCAGGGTCGGATCGCGACAAGCTACTCCGGTTGGTCAACGCGAACGGCGCCGCGTTCTTTGGCTCGACCATCCACCAGATGCCCACGTTGGGCAAGAACTATATCGATCACGTCGTCGCACTGATCGAGACGCAGCGTCCTGACCTCAAACCGGTGGATCATCCGGCGCTGCTCGAAGCCTTCCAGCTTTTTGGCCATCGCCCACAGTTCTTTCACGCGGCCATCGGCCATGCGCTGAACCCGCTGGAAGCCCTCGACGGCGAGCGATTCGAGCAGCGGGTGCTGGCGGCCGCGCGCAGCCGGCGCGATCAGGACGCCGCGCAAATGCAATCGGATTTTCTTGGATTGAAGCCGCTTGATCGGGCGGTACTCTGGCGCATCCTCGCACTGGGCCCTGCCTATCGGCCCTACGACGCTGAAGCGCTCGCGTTCTATCGGGAACAATGCCCCGGCCTCACCGTATCGGCGCAGAAAGTACAGGCCGCGCTGGAAAACCTGCGCGACCGCTCGCCCGCATTAGTGTGGAAGTCCGCGCGCGGCGAGTATTCGGCGCACGACGGCGCCATGCACGCGTGGTATCAGGAACTGGCACAGCAAGGAAAATGGCCGCCCGTCGATGAATGAGCGGCCCAGCCGTGCGCTTACCGCAACCCTGATGCGCGCTACCGCGCTTCCACCGCAGTCCGCTTCGGGTTCAGCAGGTCCGCATCGAGCCGCCGGAACACCATGGCCGATGCCAGCGTGATCATGCCCACACTGAGGAAGGCCAGCCGATAGGCCGGAGCGGCCACGCCAAGCTTGGCCGAGAACAGACTCACGAGTCCACCGCCAATGGTCACGCCAAGGCCGATCGCGAGCATCTGCACCATCGAAAACAGGCTGTTGCCGCTGCCCGCGTCTTCTCGCGACAAACCCTTGAGTGTGACGCCGTTCATCGCGGCAAACTGCATGGAGTTGGCGGCGCCGAAGATCGCCAACTGCACGATCGACAGCCCGAGCGGCCAGCCCGGCGAGATCGCCGCGAACGAAGCGATCGAAGCCCCGACGATCACCGTATTGACGAGCAGGAATATGTCATAGCCGAAGCGGTTCACCAGCGGCACGATCCAGCGCTTCGAGATGGTCCCTGAAATGGCTACCGGCAACAACATCAGGCCCGAATGAAACGGGGAGTAGCCGAGCTGAAGCTGAAACAGCAGCGGCAGCAGGAACGGCACGGCGCCCGAGCCGATGCGGCAGACCAGGTTGCCGACCAGCCCAACGGTGAAGTTGGGCTCCCGAAACAGCGCGAGACGGAACAGCGGCGTGCGATGGCGACGCGCATGCGGAATGTAGAGCAGCGCGCTGGCAATGCTTGCGGCCATCAGCGCGGCGCTCAGGCTACTGACCGAACCACGCTCAAGCGCGAGCGAGAACGTGACCATGCACAGCGACAGCAGGCCACAGCCTATCCAGTCGAACGGCGGCGCGGCATCCACTTCGCCAGCCGGCAGGTAACGATGCACGGCGAACAGGCCGACCAGCCCCACCGGGACATTGATCAGGAAAATCCAGTGCCACGACGCACTCTGCACCAGCCATCCGCCGAGCACCGGGCCAAAGATCGGCCCGACCTGCCCCGCGATTGAGACAAAGGCCAGTGCGGCAATGTACTGCTCGCCGGGTATGTTGCGCAGCACCGCAAGCCTGCCGATCGGCAACAGCATCGATCCGCCAATGCCCTGCAGCACCCGCGCGATCACCAGTTGGGTCAGCGTGTGCGCGGTGGCGCAGAACACCGAACCAATCACGAAGATCAGGATCGCGCTGAAGTAGACGCGCCGTGTGCCGAACCTGTCGGCCAGCCAGCCAGACGCCGGGGTCAGCATCGCCATGGTCAGCGTATAGGCCACCACCACAGGCTTGAGATCGAGTGGTTTCTCGCCCAGGCTGCGCGCCATGGCGGGCAGCGCGGTGTTGACGATGGTGGTGTCCAGCGTCTGCATGAAAAAGCCGGCGAAGACGATCCACAGCATGGCCTTCTGGGAGAAGGCCTGATCGGTGGCGGAAGCAGAGGCGGTACGCATAGGAAATTCTTGATGGGGCGGCGTCACTCCGGGTAATCCCGGAGACGTTCGAGCATGGTACCTAGCGGACACCCCATCGGGAACCCCTCTGGCTTTGTTGACTGCGATCGGATTTACCGATGACAATGCGCCGATGCTCAATCCCGTTTGGATCCAGACTTTCGCGACGGTGGCCACCGCGCGCAGCTTTACCGACGCGGGGCGTCAGCTTGGCCTGTCGCAATCGTCGGTCAGCGACCATATCCGCCGGCTCGAAGGCAGCGTGAACCGGCGGCTGTTTGTGCGCGATACCCACTCGCTGGCGCTGACACCCGATGGCGAAGCCCTGCTCGTTCATGCCCGGCTGATTCTCGAATCCCTGGCCCGTGCCGAATCCCAGTTCAGCGGACCGCGCCTGCAGGGGCGCGTGCGCCTTGGCACCTCCGAAGACTTGGCGCAGGGTCCCCTGCCGAATGTGCTGGCTGCATTCCGCGCAACGCATCCGGACGTGGAGCTCGAGATCACCATCGGCATGACCAGCAAGCTGTACGAGTGGATGGAAGCGGGCACCCTGGACCTCATCGTCGGCAAGCGGCGCGAAGGCGAGCGGCGCGGCGTGCCCCTTTTCCGTGGCCGGCTCGAATGGCTGGCGCGGCCCGGTACGGTTGTGGATGTGCGTCAGCCTCTACCGCTGATCCTCGTGAACGAACCGAGCGTGACGCGCTCCGTGGTGCTGGACACGCTGGCCAAGAACGGCTGGCGCTGGCGCGTCGTGTGCACCAGCAGCAGCCATTCCGGATGCATCGCAGCGGCGCGCGGCGGGCTCGGCATCACCGTGCGGGCCGAGAATCTGACCGGCGGCGGTCTGGTGCCACCGGTCAATTTCGATGCCCTGCCAGCACTGCCGGACGTGGAGTTCATCACGCTGGCCGCACGCCGGCTCACCGAGCCGGCCGACACGCTGCTGCAACTGATTCGCAAGAGCGACCTGCGCGCCGCGCGGGTCGATTGATGCCTGCTTAGCCTGGCAACGCGTCCAGCGCCTGATAGGCGGTCAGCAGGTGATAAGGCGTGGTGGAAGGCATCTCCGCCCGCACGACCACACCATCTGGCGCCAGGCATTCGTGCCAGCCACCGACGTGGAGAAAGCGCGTGCGGAAGCGGTCAGTCCAGACCGCGAGCGTATCCAACGCTTCGCCATCATGATCGACGGATGCCTTGACCGCCAGCGCCCGGGCGAATTCGGTCTGCGCCCAGATGCGCTCGGTGCCATCCAGTACGCCCCCCGCCCCATCCAGCGCCGCGCAGACACCCAGCGTGTCGTCCGCCACGCCGTGGCGGCGCGCGAAATCGAACGCCCGGCGCAATGCCGATGACAGTGCCGCATCGGCGAACAATGCCGGGGCCGTCATGACCAGCGAATACCACTCGAATTGATGTCCCGGCTCGATCCGATTGCCGGCGCTGCCCTGGGGCAGTTCGGCCACGCAGCCATCGGCGGCATCGACAAAGCGTGCGTGCACCGCATCGGCCAGGTCACGGAGCCGGTTGGCGAACCATGTGTCGCCAGTGGCTTCCAGCGCGGCGAGATAGGCCTCGGTCAGGTGCATGACCGGGTTCTGCAGCACGCCGCTCCCATTGGGCGTGAAATCCTCGGCCAGGGCCGCGTGATACAGCCCGCTGCCATCGGCAAAGCGGCTTTCGATGACATCGACTGTGCGACGCAGCAGGTCCAGCGCCGCGGCACTGCCGCCAGCGCGGTGGTAATGCGCGCAGGCGAAGACCACGAAGGCGTGGGTATAGAGATCTCGCGTCGTATCGAGCGGCTGGCCGTCGGCGTCGATGCTGTAGATCCATCCGCCCGCTCCATCGCCGAAGTGACGTTGCAGCGCTGCAAACAGCGTATCGGCATGTGTCAGGTTGCCGGCCGTCGCAAAGACATAGAGCTGGCGCGCGCACGCCATCGCCCGGTAGCGTTTGTCCGGCAACGGCTGGCCGGTGGCGCCATCCAGTGCCTCATGCGCCAGTTGCATCGCCGGATTCCATCCCGCGCCGGTCCAGGGCGGCAGGACGGCCGTATCGAAATGGGCGAGCAGCGCGGAGATCCGGGCGGTAAGGGTCGGCGGCGAGACTGGCATGTCGGATTGGGTTCGGGTGGGCCGGATAGTCGACCCGCAAGACCGAAGCCAGACAAGATAGCAGGCCCGGAGATACGAGGAAAGGCCGCCGACGCCGCACCGCATCATTTCGGGGTGGCAATGCCCCGCGACGCTGACTATGTTGAAAGTCCGCCGGGTTGTCGTTCCTGTCATGGCCCGTCGGCAAGGGAGAATCGCCATGCCCACCACCCATCCCATGACCCTGACCGACCACCGCCGCACGCTGGTCATGCATGTGCTTGAAGACCCTCCCGGACGCTATACGTGGCGAATCGTGGTGGAAGAGAAGTGCGGCGGCGCTGAATGCGACAGCATGATCGAAGCAGCGGCCGACTACCCCTCGCACGCCGAAGCGGAAGCGGCCTGCTGGGCTGCCGGCAACAGCATGTTGGACACGCCGCGCGCGGCCGGCGAAGTCACTGACTCGCAAACGCTCCACTAAGCCTGCGCGCCTGCAAACGCTCCCGGCCTGGGCCGGGGTTTCCTTCAAAGGACGAACTAGCGATGGACAAGCCCACCGTAAGCCCCCGCCGCTTCGTCGAGATCCTGAACGAGCGGCTCACCCGGCATCCCCTCTACCGCGAGGGCATGCACGTGTACGCCATCCCGCCCCATTCGGAGCATCCGCACAGCCTCGTCTGCGTAGGCCCGCGGGGGACCGAATGCGTCTGCACGACGATCGAGGCCATCGTGCGTGGCGAGTGCGACGTCTTCCCCGACATCGCACGGGACTGGCGCCCTCGCCCGAACCCGCCCGCGCACGAACACCGCGCGCGTTAGCGGTCGATTGACAGTCACGATCCGGCGGGCTTTGGCCCGCCGGATTGATTTCGACTGCCTTGAACGACACAATCCTGCGCTGATCGCTCCGGCTGGATACAATGGCTCCGCAATCCCCTGCCCGGAGCGCCGATGAAGAGAAATTTCGAAGCGGATGGCATGACCGTCGACCCGTTGGTCCCCGAAACCGGATCACAGTCGGCCAGCACCACACCGAGCCCGGCGGCGCGTGCCGCCGAAGTGGCTGCCACCGTTGCCCGAGCGGCCATCGACCAGGCCGATTACGCGATGCGCAACTGGACCGACCCGGTAGAGGGTCCGGTGCGTGCCGGGTCCCCCGAGCATCTGCGCATGTTCTGCAACATGCTTCTGCAGACCCACAACCCCTACAAACCCGCCGTCATCGACTGGCCGAAGCTCTCGCCGGAAGCGCTCGAGCGCGTGACCTCGCTGCCGATCTGGGACATCGCCGTGCAGACTGAAGGCCGCGCGTCGATCCGCGTGCACAGCTTTGCCCGGCTTCAGCGCGACCCGCTGTTGCGCAGCGCGCTGGAAATGGATGGCGACGAGGAGGCGCGGCACAAGGTGGTGCTGGCCAAGCTCGTCGAGGCCTACGGCATCCAGCTGGAACCCGAGCCCGAATATCTGCCGCCGTCCGACATCGAATGGGGCTGGCTGGTTACCGGCTACAGCGAGTGCATCGACAGCTTTGCCGCGTTCGGCCTGTTCGCGGCCGCCAAGGATTCGGGCTACTTCCCGGCCGAACTCGTCGAGACTTTCGAGCCGGTGATTCAGGAAGAAGGCCGCCACATCCTGTTTTTCGTCAACTGGGTGGCCTGGTATCGCGCCAGCCTGCCCTGGTGGCGCCGCCCCGCGTTCGCCTTCAAGGTGTTCCGCGTCTGGCTGTTCCTGATTCGGGAGCGGATCGGCCTGGCTCGCCAGATCGAAGTAGACGAGCATGGCGGCGCCCAGGACGCCAACTTCCCAATGAACGCCGCCGAAACATTGGCCGACTCGCTCACGCCCGGCTCGATGATCGATCTCTGCCTGATGGAGAACGATCGGCGCATGGCGGGGTATGATGCGCGGCTTCTGCGTCCGACCACGGTGCCCAAGCTGGCGCGCTTCGCACGACGCTTCGTCAAATAATTCGCCATGCTGTTTGGATTGTCCCTGCTGACCCTCGCGGTCTGGTGCGTGCTGGTCTTCGCCCGCGCCGGTTTCTGGCGCGTGCGCAAGCCCGCGCCCTCTCCCGCCCCGGCCGAATGGCCCACCGTGGTCACCGTGATCCCGGCCCGCAATGAAGCGGATGTGATTGGCCGCGCCGTGACCGGTGTGCTGAGCCAGCGCTACGCCGGCCGGCTCCATCTGGTGGTGGTGGACGATCACAGTACCGATGGCACGGCGGACATCGCGCGTGCCGCGGCCCTGTCCATCGGCAAAGGCGACGCGCTGACCGTGATCGGGGCACGCGACCTGCCCGCCGGCTGGAGTGGCAAGGTCTGGGCGCAATCCGAAGGTCTGGCCGCCGCGGACAAGGCCGCGCCAGAGGCCAGGTATGTCTGGCTGACCGATGCCGATATCTGGCACGGTCCGAATGCGCTGGCCGAACTGGTGGCCCGCGCCGAGAACGAGCAGCGTGACCTGGTCTCGCTGATGGTGCGCCTGCGCTGCGATTCCGCGTGGGAACGCATGATCGTGCCGGCATTTGTCTTCTATTTCGCCAAACTCTACCCGTTCGCGAGCATTGCAAACCCGCGCAGCCGTGTGGCCGGCGCGGCGGGCGGCTGCATGCTGGCGCGGCGCTCGGCGCTAGCCCGTATCGGCGGGTTCGAAGCCATTCGCGGCGAGTTGATCGACGATTGCAGCCTTGCGGCGAAGATCAAGGCCGGTGGGTCGATCCGGCTCGATCTGGCGGATGACAGCATTTCGCTCCGCCCCTACGACGACTGGCAGAGCCTCTGGAACATGATCGCCCGCAGTGCCTACACGCAGTTGCACTACTCGCCGTGGATGCTGATCGGGGCCACGCTGGGCATGATCCTGACCTATCTGGCACCGCCGGTCCTGGCGCTGGCCGGCGGCGCGGGGACCTGGCCAGCCTGGCTGGCCTGGCTCCTGATGGCCATCAGCTACCGGCCGATGCTGCGTGAGTATCGTCAACCCGTGTGGATGGCGCCGCTGTTGCCGCTGACCGCCCTGTTCTACCTGGGCGCCACGCTGGATTCCGCGCGGCGCTATTACCTGCGTCGCGGCGGCCAGTGGAAAGGGCGCTCGCAGGCGCCCGTACGGTCGTAACGTCCAGATGGCGGGGCCACCCGCCATGCCGATCGGCTACTTCAGATAGCCGGCTTCCCGGAACCACGTGAGCGCGTCGCGCAGCCCTTCCTGATAGGGGCGCGGCGCGTATCCAAGCTCACGCTGGGCCTTGGCGGAAGTGAAGAACATCCGGTATTGCGACATCTTCAGCCCATCCACGGTCACGAACGGCTCCTTGCCGGTGAAGCGTGCGATGGTCTCGGCCACGCGCGCGACCGGATAGAGCGGCCAGCGCGGCAACTCGATGGTTGGCGCCTTGCGGCCGGCCATGCCCGCGATGTCGGCCAGCATCTGCCGCAGCAGCACGTCCTGGCCGCCCAGGATATAGCGCTCGCCGATGCGCCCCTTGTCCAGCGCCAGGAAATGACCGTTCGCCACGTCGTCCACGTGGACCAGATTCAGGCCGGTATCGACGAAGGCCGGGATCTTGCCGGTGGCCGCCTCGACAATGATCCGGCCGGTCGGGGTCGGACGCACGTCGCGCGGGCCAATCGGCGTGGAGGGATTCACGATGACCGCCGGCAGGCCTTCCGCCACCAGACGCTCCACCTCGCGCTCGGCCAACACCTTGCTGCGCTTGTAGGCGCCGATCGCCTCATGGCCGGCCATTGCCGCCGTCTCGTCGACCGGCGCCGTGGCGCCCGCCACACGCAGGGTGGCCACGCTGCTCGTATAGATGACACGCTCCACGCCAGCTGCGCGGGCGGCGTTCATGACCGTGACCGTGCCCTCGACGTTCGAACGCACGATTTCCTCGGGATCAGGCGCCCAGAGCCGGTAATCGGCTGCCACATGGAACAGGTAGCGCACGCCGGCCATGGCGCGGGTCATCGACGCGGCATCCCGCATGTCACCTTCGACAATCTCCACGGGCAAGCCGGCCAGATTGGCGCGCGGGCTGGTCGAGCGCACAAGCACGCGCACCTGGAAGCCACGGTCGAGTGCCTGTCGCATCACAGACGAGCCTAGGAATCCCGACGCACCTGTAACAAGAATGCAATTGTTAATTTCAAATCCCCTGACAATGCTGCCGGCGCAGCAGGCTTTTCTGCCCCGCAGAAGCCCGCCCACAGCCGGATTGCGGTGCAGCATTCTCGCCGGAAACGCCCTGTTGGCAAATTCCCACGCGGCGACACGAAAACTGACACCGGTATATAGTAACCACCGTAGTCCGGAAATGTGATCCCGGGAATACCAAAATATAAATGTCTTCTAATCTTCACAAGAGGGTCGGGGGGCCATTTCGATGCAGGTGATACTTGCTCAACCTCGCGGATTTTGCGCAGGTGTCGTCCGCGCGATCGAAATCGTCGATCGAGCCCTCGTCAAGCATGGCGCCCCCGTCTATGTGCGACACGAAATCGTACACAACAAGCATGTGGTGGAAAGCCTGCGCCAGAAAGGCGCGCGCTTTGTCGAGGAACTCGACGAGGTGCCTGGCAATGCGGTGACGATCTTCAGCGCGCATGGCGTGTCGCGGGACGTGGTCAGCGAGGCCGCCCGCCGCGAACTGCACGCGATCGACGCGACCTGCCCGCTCGTCATCAAGGTTCACAATCAGGGACGCCAGTACGCGGCAGCGGGCCGCCACGTCGTCCTGATCGGCCATGCCGGCCACCCCGAGGTGGAAGGCACGATGGGGCAGATTCCGGGCAAGGTCATCCTGGTCCAGAACGAGGCCGATGTCGCCACGCTGGACCTGCCGAATGACGCACCGGTCGCTTACATCACACAGACCACGTTGTCCGTGGACGACACCCGTAATATCATTGCGGCGCTCGGCGCGCGATTTACCAATCTGGTTGGCCCGAGTACACGCGATATCTGCTACGCCACTCAGAACCGGCAGAGCGCGGTGCGCGAGTTGTCCACCCGCGTGGACGTCATCCTCGTGATTGGCGCCACCAACAGTTCCAACTCGAATCGCCTGCGCGAAATCGGCACCGAGAGCGGCGTACCGAGTTACCTGATCGCCGATGGCAGCGAGCTGGACCCCACGTGGGTCCGCGACGCCGCCGTCGTCGGCATTACCGCGGGTGCCTCGGCACCCGAAGAAATGGTGGAAGACGTCATTGCGGCCTTGCGCCGCCTTGGTCCGGTCGAAGTTTCGACCATGGAAGGGATCGAGGAACATGCCGAATTCCGCCTGCCGGCCGAGCTGGAAAATGTGAAGCAGGCCCCGGCGGCCAGTAGTACCACTGAACCCAGCGACGCACGCCTTGCCGACCAGACGGCGGCAGGCTGAAGCAACGAACCTAACAGGAAGCACCCCCTTGGCCATTCCCTTTCTGCAGGTCGCCCGCGTAGGCGCCTACATCGCACGCAAGCATCTTTCCGGGCAGAAGCGCTACCCGCTCGCCCTGATGCTCGAGCCCTTGTTCCGCTGCAACCTCGCCTGCTCGGGCTGCGGCAAGATCGACTATCCGGACCCCATCCTGAACCAGCGCCTGTCGGTGCAGGAATGCCTGGAGGCCGTGGACGAGTGCGGCGCCCCGGTGGTCTCGATCGCCGGCGGCGAGCCGCTGCTGCACAAGGATATGCCCGAGATCGTGCGCGGCATCATCGCCCGCAAGCGTTTCGTCTACCTGTGCACGAACGCGCTGCTGATGGAAAAGAAGATCGACCAGTACGAGCCGAGCCCGTACTTCGTGTGGTCGATCCACCTGGATGGCGACCGCGAAATGCACGACCATTCGGTGAACCAGGAAGGCGTGTACGACCGCTGTGTGGAAGCGATCCGCATGGCCAAGGAACGTGGCTTCCGCGTCAACATCAACTGCACGCTGTTCAACGATGCCAAGCCTGACCGCGTGGCCAAGTTCTTCGACTCGGTCAAGGCGATGGGCGTGGACGGCATCACGGTCTCGCCCGGCTACGCCTACGAGCGTGCCCCGGACCAGCAGCACTTCCTGCACCGCGGCAAGACCAAGCAGCTGTTCCGCGACATCCTGTCGCGCGGCAACGCCGGCAAGAACTGGGCGTTCAGCCAGTCGACGATGTTCCTGGACTTCCTGGCCGGCAACCAGACCTACAAGTGCACGCCGTGGGGCAACCCGGCGCGTACCGTGTTCGGCTGGCAGCGTCCGTGCTACCTGGTCGGCGAAGGCTATGTGAAGACCTTCAAGGAACTGATGGAAGACACCGACTGGGACGCCTACGGTGTCGGCAACTACGAGAAGTGCGCCAACTGCATGGTCCACAGCGGCTTTGAAGCCACGGCTGTGGCCGATACGTTCGCGCACCCGATCAAGGCGCTGGGCGTGAGCCTGCGCGGCGTGAAGACCGATGGCCCGATGGCCCCGGACATCCCGCTGGACAAGCAGCGTCCCGCCGAATACGTCTTCTCGCGCCACGTGGAAATCAAGCTGGCCGAGATCGGCAACCTGAAGAAGGCGCAGGGTAGCCGCGCCGAGGCCGCTCAGGCCGCCCAGGTGCACTAAGCCTGGTTCTGGTGACGTGAAAGCAATCGGGGTCGGCATTGCCGACCCCGATTGCTTTTCCGGACCACTCAGGCCATTCAGGCCCACACAGGCATCAAGTCCGCGCGTTGTGATTCGTCAGGTACTTCACCAATCCATCCACGCCGTCACGAGCGACGATGTCCGCAAACTGCTTGCGGTACACCTCGATCAGCCACGCCCCCATCATGTTGATGTCATAGATGCGCCAGCCTTCCGCGCCGCGCTCCAGCCGATAATCGATCAGCATCTCGTCGCCGTTGTTCATCACCCGCGTGGCCACCACCACGTCATTGGCATTGCTGCCGGTTTTGGCCGGCTTGTACGAGAATTTCGGGCTCTGCTCGCGCAGTTGCGAAAGCGACACCGCGTAGCTGCGCACCAGCAGCGCCGTGAACTGCTCCTGCAGGACCTTCTGCTGCTCCGGCGTCGCCTGTTTCCAGGCACCGCCCACCGCGAGGCGCGTGGTGCGGCCAAAGTCGGTATAGGGCAGGAACTCGCGCTGGACCACCGCCGTGATCTTCCCGAGATCGCCCGCGCGGGTTTCCGGATCGGCCTTGATCTTCGTGATCACGCCCTCGACGGCGGACTGCACGAGCTTGTCCGGCGAAGCGCTGGTATTGACCTGTGCGTGGGCGGTACTGACGACGGCCACGGCGGCGATCGGCGCAATGATGGCGGCGGGAAGGAATCCGTAACGGTTCATGACAATCTGATGCTCAAGGTATCGGCCGGCTGGCCAGTCGGGCCAGTATATAGCGGATCGCCGCGAGGCCGGACTGCATGGCGCGCAAGGCGCTCCGGACCTGCAACGCCACCGTCACCCGCTATACTCCGGGTGCCGCCCACGCGCCCCTCCGCAACCGGGCGATGAAGATTTCAAACACATGATCAGACCGCTGCTCGTTCGCACCGTCAAATTCGCTACCGCCCACGCCTGGCTGGTAATTGGCATTTCCTTGTTGCTGACCGTTGCCGCAGGCATCTACGCGGCCCGCAACTTCGCCATCAACACCGATATCAGCCGGCTGCTTGAATCCGACGCCCCCTGGGCGAAGCACGACCAGGCCATCAGCGACGCCTTTCCGCAGCGCGACAAGATGATCCTCGCCGTGGTGCAGGCCCCGGCCAAGGAGCTTGCCGATGCGGCCGCCAATGAGCTGGCCGATGCCCTGCGCAAGCAGCCCAAGCGCTTCCGCGCGGTCGGGCAGCCCGGTTCGGGCCCGTTCTTCGAACGCAACGGCCTGTTGTTCGCCGATACCGCGAGCGTCAACGACATGGCCGAGAAACTCACGCAGGCCCGGCCGCTGCTCAACAACCTCGCGCACGATCCCACGTTGCGCGGCCTGTCGGACCTGCTGACCACCACGCTGGCGCTCCCCTTGCAGCTCGGACAGATCAAGCTGGGCGACATGGAAAAGCTGCTCCAGGCGAGCGCGAATACCGTCGACGGCGTGCTGGCCGACCATACGGTGGCCCTGTCGTGGGCCGGATTGGTCGACGACAGCCTCAAGGCCAACGCCGACGGCAACGCGTACAGTTTCGTGACGCTGTCGCCGGTGCTCGATTTCAGCGACCTGCAAGCGGGCTCTGGCGCCAGCGAAGCGATCCGCACCGCGGCCACCGAACTCAAGCTTGCCGAACGCTACAGCGCCGTTGTGCGACTGACCGGCCCGCAGCCCCTGGCCGACGACGAATTCTCGTCGGTCAGCGAAGGCGCCGCGCTCAATGGCATCCTCACGCTGGTCGTCGTGATCGGCATCCTGTGGATGGCGCTGCGTTCCGCGCGGCTGATCACGGCTGTCCTTGTCAGCCTGATCTCCGGGCTCATCATCACTGCCGCACTGGGCCTGCTGATGGTTGGCGCGCTGAACATGATTTCCGTGGCGTTCGCGGTGCTTTTCGTCGGCCTGGGTGTCGACTTCGGCATCCAGTTCGGCGTGCGTTACCGAGCAGAGCGGCACGAGCATGACGACATCAACAAGGCGCTGGAGCTGGCGGCCCGCGACGTTGCAGGCCCGCTCACGCTGGCCGCAGCCGCCACCGCAGCGGCATTCTTCTGTTTCCTGCCCACCGACTACCGTGGCGTGGCCGAGCTTGGCAAGATCGCCGGCGTCGGCATGTTCATCGCCTTCGGCACCACCTTCACGCTGCTGCCGGCAATGATCCGCGTGCTGGCCCCGCCGGGCGAGGACGAAGTGCCCGGCTTTGCCTGGCTGGCCCCGGCCGATTCCTTCTTCGAACGCCATCGCAAGGGCACGCTGGTCGGCGTGCTGGCGGTGCTGATCGCGGGCGCGCCGCTGCTGCCGCACCTGCGTTTCGATTTCGACCCGCTGCACCTGAAGGACCCTGACTCCGAATCGATGTCGACGCTGCTCGCGCTCAAGGATGCGCCGCAGGCCGGTACCGACAACGTCAGCGTGCTCGCCCCGTCCGTGGCGGCGGCTCAGCAGATCGCCACGCGGCTCAAGACGCTGCCGGAAGTCGAGCGCGTGGTCACGCTGAAGACGTTCATTCCGGATGACCAGCCCGCCAAGCTGGCCATTGTCGCCGGCATGGCGAAAAGCCTGATGCCCGTGCTGACGCAAACGCGCTCGCAACCGGCCGAGGACGTGCGCCGCGTGGCATCGCTGCGCAACGCTTCGCGCCAGCTCGCGCTGGCTGCCGAGGATCACCCCGGCCCGGGCGCGGCTGCAGCCGACCATCTGTCGCAAGCGCTCAAGAAGCTGGCCGATGCGCCGGCCGCCACGCGCGACCGCGCGGAACAGGCCATTGCGCTGCCGCTGCAACTGGCACTGGCCTCGCTGCAGAACGCGCTGCAGCCCGAGCCGATCTCGCAGCAGACGCTGCCGCCCGAACTGGTCCGCGACTGGCTCGCGCCCGATGGTCAGGCACTGGTCAGCGTCAGCCCGAAGCTGCCCCCGCCCGGCGCGAAGAACGATGACGCCCGCGAAGCGGCGCTGAACCAGTTTATCGACGTGATGGCGCGCGTGCAGCCGGACGCCACCGGCGGCCCGATCGCGATCCGCGGATCGGCCGACACGATCATGACCGCGTTCCTGCACGCCGGCGTGTTGGCGGTGATCTCGATCACGGTGCTGCTGTGGATCACGCTGCGGAGCGTCGGCGATGTGCTGCGGACGCTGATCCCGCTGCTGGTTTCCGGCCTCGTGACGCTCGAACTCTGCGTGGTGTTCGGCATCGCGCTGAACTTCGCCAATATCATCGCGCTGCCGCTGCTGCTGGGCATTGGCGTGGCCTTCAAGATCTACTACGTGATTGCCTGGCGCCATGGCAAGACCAAGCTTCTGCAGTCGAGCCTGACCCACGCCGTGCTGTTCAGCGCCGCCACCACGGCGACGGCGTTCGGCAGCCTCTGGCTGTCGCACCACCCGGGCACCGCGAGCATGGGCAAACTGCTGGCGCTGGCGCTGGCGTGCACGCTGGCTGGCGCGGTGTTCTTCCAGCCGATCCTGATGGGACGCCCGCGCCGTCAGCCGTCGGGACGCGCCGAACCGCTCGGCCCGTCGCTGCCCCCGCTCTCGGTAGCCGCGTCCATGTCACAATCTGCCGATAACACAGCGGGGCCGGATCAACGCCACCCAGGAAGGTAGGCGCCGCACCCTTACAAGAAACCAAAGCCAAGACCGTTTCCCGATGCTATCCCGCTTTTCGCCTTCGGGCGCCGCAGCACTGCGCCAGCCCCGGCTTGCCCGCGCGCTGGCTGCCGCCTCGCTCTCTGTCCTCGCCACCGGATGCGCCACGGGTCCTCAAGCCAATCCGCAGGATCCGCTGGAGCCCATGAACCGGGTGATCTTCAAGGTCAACGACACGATCGACACCTATGGCGCGCAACCGCTGGCCAAGGGCTACAAGGCGGTAACGCCGGAGCCGGCCCGTCTGGCCGTGACCAATTTCTTCTCGAACCTGTCGGACGTGGGCAACTTCGTCAACAACGTGCTGCAGGGCAAGGGCGTCGATGCCACCGAAACGATGATGCGTATCGCCATCAATTCGGTGCTCGGCATTGGCGGCCTGATCGACGTGGCGACGGCGGCTGGCCTGAACCGCCATTCGCAGGATTTCGGGCTGACCCTCGGTACCTGGGGCGTGCCCGCAGGCCCATACCTGGTGCTGCCGATCTACGGACCGAGTTCGTTCCGCGACAGCATGGGCGTGGCCGCCAGCATCTACCTGGACCCGGCGCACTATCTGGATCCGGCCTGGCGCAACTCGCTGTTCGGCGTCAACGTGATCAACACGCGCTCGAACCTGCTGGGCGCCACGGACCTGCTCTCGCAGGCCGCGCTCGACAAGTACGCGTTCGTGCGCGATGCCTATTCGCAGCGGCGCCAGTACCTGCTGAACCAGGGTGAAAACGCGCTGCCGTCATACGACGAGGTGGACGAGTCGGACAAGGCCTCGGAGGCCAAGCCCGCTGCTGCTGGGGAGGCTGCTCCGGCCAAGCCCGCTGCTGGAGAGGCTAATCCAGCCGCCCCGGCAACTCCGGCAACCCCGGCTGCCCCGCCATCCGATTCAGCAAAGTAGCCAGAATCAGAATAGCGTCTCGGGGCAATCGAGATGCTTGCCCTCTCCACCGCCCCCTAAAGGGCATATCAATGGCTGCTGGTTCGCTCTCCGGCGGAGAGCGTCAGGGCGTTTGTCCGGCGACTACGCAAAAAATTGCCCGCGTCGGGATACGACGCGGGCCGGAAGGCGCGCGGATGCGGAGTCCGCGGCACCCAGATCGTAGGCAATTTCCGAAAATGTGACTGCCAACAATTGTGTCGGCCCGCATTCAGGACGCGCGGCCGCGCAGGGGCAACCAGATGGAGAACATCGTGCCCTTGCCAACTTCACTGGCAACCATCACCCGGCCGCCGTGGCGCTCCGCCACGGTCTTCACAAATACAAGCCCCAGGCCGCTGCCAGACGGCGCATCGGCGCCATGCGCGTGCACTCGGCTGAACGGCCGGAACAGCCGTGCCTGGGCGTCTTGCGAGATGCCCGGCCCCTGATCGGATACCTCGATCGCCATATAGGGGCCGAGCCTGCGCAGGCGCACCGTCACTTCGGTGCCGCACGGGCTGTACTTGATGGCGTTGTTGACCAGGTTGGTGATGGCGCGTGCCAGCAGGGCTGGCGCCACGCGCAACCTCGGCCCCTGCTCGTCGACGTCGAGCCGCAGTTCGGTCCCACGCGCCTTGGCCAGCGCCCACATTTCATCGGTTGCGTCGAGCACGATCTGCGTCAGGTCGGTCTCGGCAAACGTCAGGCTCTGCGATTCGGCCTGCGCAATCCGGATGAAATCGTCGGCCAGGGCAAGCGTGCGGTGCGCGTGTTCGCCGATTCGTCCGAGCAGTTCGGTCTGCGGCAAGGCACGGTCGGGGCGTGACTGCATGTCGATCAGTGCCAGGATCGACGCCTGCGGCGAGCGCATGTCGTGAGACAGGAAATGCAGTGTCTGCTCGCGCTGGCGTTCGGCGCGACGTATCGCGGTAATGTCGATCAGGCTGACGATCACGCCCGCGGGACGCCCCGCCTCGCCATGCAGCGGCCCGCCATGCAACAGATAGCGCCGGCCGTCCTCGGTGGTCAGTTCCACGCCATGCGAATCCGACGACGACATCACCGGCGCGTCACCTTCGAGCGCGCCGCACAGCGCGTCCCAGTAGGCCAGGCCCGGACCCGCCACCGCGAACATCGCCTCGATCAGGTCGGGCAACCCCGGGCGGCCCAGCTCGCCGTACGTATTGCTGCCGCGCATGTACCGCAGGTCGTTGGCATAGTACGCGCCGTCGATCCCCTGGAGCATCGTTGGCGCCAGCGCCACCGCGCGCCGGTTCGCCACCAGAATGCCGCCATCCAGATTGCAGATCACGGTCGCCTCCGGCAGGCTCTCCAGTCCGTCGGACAGAAAGCGCCGCATGTCGCGCAGGCGCGAGGTCATGCCGTAGACCGCCTGCATCCGGCCGTCGAGCGAGTGGTCGATGCGCGTGGCCGGCGCCGGCAGCAAGCCGGGCTCATGCGCCAGGCGCCCGAGTTCTTCGGACAGGAAGCGAAGCGCGGCTTCCTGACGCCGCCAACTCCAGAGCGGGTAGACCATCATGCAGCCAAGCACCGCACCCGACGGCGCGAACCACAGATGCATGCTGCCCGGCAGGCAGAGACTGGTGCCGACGACCGCCGCAACGATCGCCACCGTGGCGAGCAGCGCATTGCGCGGCGAGAACCGCAACGCCGCCAGGGCCGCCAGCAGCACCGGCAGGATCGTCCCGAGCCAGCCCACGGGCTTGGGCACGGTAACGATGCCGGTGCCATCGAGCAGCGCCTGCAGCGTGTTGGCCAGAATTTCGACACCGCTCATGGCGCGCCCATCGCGCGATACCGGCGTCGGGAACACATCGCCGAGTCCGGTGGCGACGGTGCCGATCAGCACCGACTTGTCGCGAAAGTAGCCGCGACTGACCTCGCCGGAAAGCACATCCAGCACCGAGACGCGCGCGAACGACCCCGGGGGGCCGACGAACGGAATCCGCAATCGGTCCTGACTGATCCAGCCCGCGCCATCCATGCGTACCGCGCGTTCGTTGCGGAACTGCGCCGCTGTCACCGGCGTGGGCTGGCCCAGCGCGGCCATAGCGGCCGCGAAGTGCCAGACCGGCGGCCCTTCGCCATCGCCCTCGCGCAGATACACCTGCCGGGCCACGCCATCGGTATCCACAATCATGTTGATGTGGCCGGTCTGCGCCAGCAGGCCATCCATCGGGCCGCGCAGCCGAGCGCCGCTCGATCCTGACTCGCCGACCATGGGCAAGACCACGTTGCCGGCCCGCGCCACGGAACGCGCGAGTTCGGCGTCGTCGGACGGGTAACGGATATCGTGCTCGGACAGGATCACATCGATGCCGATCGCACGCGGCTTGTCAGCGCCGATCTGGTCCACCAGCGCGGCAAGCACCGTGCGCCGCCACGGCCAGCGGCCGATCACCCCGATGCTTTCGTCGTCGATGGCGACGATCACGATGTCATTGCGCGCTGGGTGCTCCTGGGCAACGATGGCCAGGTCCAACACGGCCAGGTCCGCGCGCTCGAACCAGGAGAAACTTGACGCGGCCAGGGCGATCACCAGCACGGCGGCGGTGAGCAGCGCCCACTCCAGTCGCGTGCGCCGACGAAAGCCCATGGCGCCCGGGGCGCCCTCCCGCTCGGCCGCGTCGAACTGGCCGCTGCGCAGGTCAGTTCTATTGGGCGCCAAGTTGCACGCCTTTCTTCGCGCCGCCCGTCACGATCACCCCACCCTGTCCATCACGCAGCACAGATTGCAGGTCGATTCGCTGTGGCGCGGAAAACGCGCTTGCCAGAGGCACGTCCGTTCCAGTGGCTCGGGCCACGCGAACGAAGTATGTGCCGGAGGCCGGGCGGGGAATCGAAAGCGCGCTCTCCGTGGTACGGAACGTGACCACATCGCCGCTGAAAGCGGGATCGGACGCCATCTGGAGCACATAGCCCGTGGCAGCGGCGGCTCCGGCATCGGCAGGCCAGCGCACGCGCAATTCCTCGCCGTTGTCGACCGGCGCCGGCACTGGCGGGGCCGGTTGCACTGTCACCTTTAGCGTGTCGCCCCATGGGCCCGGCTGATTCCGCGCATCGAACGAACGCAAGCGCCACCACCACTGCCCCACCGCCAGCGTGCGGACGGCCTCCACGCCATTTTCACGGCGCGTCTCGGCGCGTTGAGAAAACTCGGGATCGGCGGCCAGCGCAAGCTCGTAGCCCGATGCGTCCTGCACGGCAGCCCAGCGGAACGCCACCTCGCTGCCATGCTCGACGGCGTCGGGCACAGGCATCAGCGAGAACGGCGCTGGCGGATTGCGCCAGACCTTGAACGGTTGCACGCCGTTCCGTCCGGCAAGCCGCTGTGGCGACAGGGCGCTGACGGCCAGGAAAAGATCACCGTCCGGCAGATCGTCGAATACGGCCTCCGGCGACGCAGATTCTGTCGTCGCTACCCATTCGGTCAGCGCGGCATCGCGCGCCACGCCCGCACGGTAGCCAGCCGCGCCCGGCACGGCCTGCCAGCGCACCGTGACGGCACGGCTGGAAACCGGCTGCGGCAGCGCGGCAACGACCGGGGCAGGCAACAACGCCGTTGGTTTGGACAGTCGGCCCGCAGTCGACACCCCAACACCGTAGCCGGCTGCGACTTGCGTGGCCGAGCCCGCCCGCGCGCCTGCCCCCACACCGACCTTGCCTTCGATGACTTCGCTACGGCTACCGCCGTCATCGGCGCTGACGCGATAGCGCGTGCCACGCACGCCTGTCACCATCAACGGCGTGCTGATCTCATAGCGCCCGACGCCACCGCCCTTCGGCGCGACCACGGAATCGGCGCCGCCCTTGTCGATGCCGATCATCGTATCGGTCAGACCGCTGCGCGCGAATGCGCGCAGTCGGCGCACCTGCAACTTGGTCGCCGCTGGCAGCGACACACGGGTCCCGTCGCTCAGTTCGAGCGTTGCCGCGCTATTCGGACCGATCTCGATCCGCGCCGATTCGGCCAGCGCCATGCCGGTCTGCATCGGCCTGCCATCGACGCTTGCCTGTCCGCGCACGAAAACCACTCGCGCCGTCGACGGCGCTACGGGGATCTGCGACAGGGGAATGCGAATCCGCGTGCCGGGCACCAGCCGGTACGGATCTTCCACGCGATTGAGCGTCTGCAGCAGGTGCCAGCCGTCCGTGCTCGTCATGAAACGCGTGGCCAGGCCGATCAGGGTGTCGCCCCGCTCGACCTCATAGATGAAATCCTTGCCCTGCGTGCCTGCGGGGCCGGCCAGCGCACTGCCAGACAGAATCAGGGACATCAGCGCGCCTCCCACGGTGGCGCGGTGCAGCGTGGGACGGCTACTCATGAGCGGCCGTGGCTTCGAACCGATAGCCATGCGAATAGACGGAAGCCAGCCGCACACCGTTCTCGGGGCGCAGGGCCAGCTTGATGCGCAGGCGCGACATATGCGTGTCGAGCGTGCGCGAGGCGGCATCCATCGCACGCCCCCAGACGGCCTGTTCAATCACGTCGCGCGCCAGCAGGCGGCCAATATTGCGGAACAGGAACAATGCCAGGTCGAACTCGCGCGGCGACAGGTCAACGTTCTGGCCGTCCAGCGCGATAACGCGCCGGCGCGCGTCCACGATATAGGCGCCCTGCCGGATCAGATCGTCTTCGTGCAGGGTCTTGGGATATGCGCGACGCAGCAACGCTCGCACGCGCGCGACGAACTCGCCCGGCCGGATCGGCTTGGCAAGGTAATCGTCGGCGCCCACGGACAGGCCCGCGACGATATCGGATTCTTCGATGCGACTGGTCAGGAACAGGATCGGTGGCAGGCGTCCCGAATGCTGGCGGACCCAGCTCACGAGTTCGTAACCACTGACGTCCGGCAATTGCCAGTCCATGACGACCAGGTCGAACGCCTGGTCCCGCAATGCTCGCAAGAACGCGGAACCGGTCGCGAAGCTCGAGCATTCAAAGCCCGCT
Source organism: Cupriavidus sp. SHE (assembly GCF_000812445.1). Classification (NCBI taxonomy): domain Bacteria; kingdom Pseudomonadati; phylum Pseudomonadota; class Betaproteobacteria; order Burkholderiales; family Burkholderiaceae; genus Cupriavidus; species Cupriavidus sp. SHE. The sequence continues at coordinate 92,842 of NZ_JWMB01000011.1, forward strand.
TCATCCAGCAGCTGGCAAATCTGCTCGGCCTGGCTGGTGTCGTCCTCCACGGAGGCAATTCTCATACTTCCCTCTGATAACTACGGCCTGTGTCTGGCACGGCGGTGTTATGTTACCGAACGGTAACACGGCCCGTCGAGGCTACGTTAGAGGGGATTCTGCGCTTCGGGTGTTGCAGACCAACCTCAATCCTTACCTTTTCCTCTCAGTTTCCAATTGCGGGCGTAACGGTTTCGTGCACGCAAAATGCAGCATCGCCACGCATCGCGCCCTTTATTGGAGCATATAGGTTTCGTACTCGAGACGGTCAAGTTTACGATCGAGCAGATATAACGCAAGTGCTACGACGATCAGCAGCGATACCGCGAAGCCATAGCCATACCAGGCCGGCCCAAGCTCGAGCGTGAGGCGCGTCAGCACGAAATTCAGCACGACGAACGTGCCGGTCAGCATCAGCACCTCGCGGCGGCGATCCAGGTAGAAGTAGATGTTCAGCACGCCCAGCAGCACCACCTGCAGGCTGGCGCCGATCACGTCCACGTAGAGCAGCGGCAGATACAGCTCAGAAATTCCGAGCAGTCGCAGCACCCATCCGCCCACCACGAACAGCACCAGCGACGCGATGGCTTGCACCTTGACGATCTCGTACAGGCCCAGGCGGATGGTCTGGACCATCGTGTTGCGCATGTCCTCGATATGTTCCAGCGAGCTGCCGCCGCGCACCGCGTTGTAGAACGCGTCGTAATACTCGACAAAGTCCGTCTCGATCCGCACCAGGAACACCGCCATGCCCGGGATGATCGCCAGATAGGCCAGGAACACCGGAATGTCGTAGATGATCGACGCATGGAGCGGCCCGATCATCTGCTGGCCAGTGGACGGCGCATACCAGAACATGAACTTGTCGAGCCAGATGCCAAGGTTGTAGAACAGGCCGATGGCGATCAGGCTCGGATACGCGTAGCGCTTCTGGAAGACTTCGAACGACATGAAGCGGCGACTGGTGTAGTTCCGGTAGATCAGCGTAATCATGCCCACCAGCAGGCATAGCTGGCCGACCACAAAGCCGCCGAGCAGCCCTTCGAGCCCGCTCTTGCGCATTGCCAGCGCCGCCAGCACGGTGATGGCATAGCCGATCAGGAAGGTCCACACGATGGCCTTGTACTGCTTCATGCCGGACAGGAAGATCGCCGCGATCCAGATGTTGCTCATGATCACGAAGCCCGCGATCATCAACAGCCGGTACAGCACCGACTGCTCCGGAAAGGCCCAGAACGCGCACGCCAGGCCAATCAGTCCCGCCAGCATCGTGGCCAGCAACGCCACCGCGTGATAGTTCGACAGCACCAGATCATCGCGACGCTCGAACAGCCGGTCCGAGGTGAAGCGCGTGAACGAGAGCTGCATCGGCCCGGTCAGTATCAGGCTGCACGCGATCAGGTACGTCACCGAGACCTGGAACTGCGTGATCAGCATGCCCGGAATCACGAAACCGACCGATAGCAGGCCAATCAGCAGGATGCCGACGATCGACAGCACCCACGGACCGGAGCTGATCACCCCGGCATAGGCATAGGCGCCGATCAGCCCCGAAAGGCTGTCCCGCCGCAGCATCTTGCGCAGTTCGAATCCGATGCCGGCCATGTCAGCGCCCTCCCCCGTGCACCGGGCACTTTGCCGGGCTTGCCCCGCCGCGTGCGTGATGCGTGTTGTCCGGCATCGCCATCATCGATGCATAGAGCGTGCGATAGCTGCCCACCATCTGTTCCTGCGTGTAGTAGCGTTCCACCCGCGCGATGCCGGCGGCCTGGGCCGCCTGCCATCGCGCGGGCTCCTTGATCAGTTTCAGCGCCGCATCGGCCAGCGCCGCCGGGTCCGCGATGCGCACCACGTCGCCTGCGGCCCCCAGCGCCGCGTCCTCGCCGGGCAGCCCGAAGACGAGCTGGCTGCACGAGCCGACGTCGGTCGTCACGCACGGCACACCCGCCGCGAACCCTTCGAGCACCACCAGCGGCAACGCCTCGGAAATCGAACTCAGCACCAGCACGCCGACTTTCGGCAGCAGTTCGTCGATCTTCTGGAAGCCGAGAAACTTCACCTTGCTGCCCAGCCCGAGGCTTTCGGCCAGGCTGCGACACTCGGTCGCGTAATCCGGATCCTCATCCTCGGGGCCGGCAATCCACCCTTCGGCATCGGGATACTCACGCACCACAGTCAGCATCGCGCGAATGAACGTCTTGATGTCCTTGATGGGCACCACCCGGCCAATCAGGCACAGCACCGGCGGCACACCCGGCGCGCGCCGCTCACGCAGCGCGGAAAGGCGAGGCAGGTTGATGCCATTCGGGATATTGTGCGTGCGCTCGGCCGGCGCGCCATCGAGCACCTGGCGGCTGCGGTTGCCTTCGTACAGCGCCGTGATCTCGTCACCGGCCTCATAGCAGACGCGACCCAGCGTCTCGAAGAAGCGCACCCAGAGCTCGCGGAAATAGCTGATCTGGGAAATATCGCGCTCGAAGATGTTCCGGTTATCGCGGATCCACTGACTCTGGAACAGGTCGATCTTCCGTTCCTTCGTATAGATGCCGTGCTCCGAGACCAGCAGCGGACGCCCAGTGCGATGCCGCAGCATTGCACCGAGGAATCCCGCGTATCCGGTGGAAACCGTGTGATAGACCTTGGCGGGAATCAGCCCGTCCACGATCCGCACGAGCTGCCACAGCGGCTTGTGCATGATCCGGACAGTCCAGAAATAGTCCGTGAACGACGGATCGGTGCAGTACCGTCGGTACTGATCGGTGATCGTGTCCCACGCCCGCTTGCTGTAGAGGAACGCATCCTCGGACAGCGCGCCGCCCTCGCCCAGCGCCGGCATCAGTTCGCGAATCAGATCACCCGCCTCCACTTCCCTGCCGCGCTGGCGCAGCATTTTGTGCAGTTCGTCCGAGCGGTCGAAGGCATGCGCGTCGCCCTTCGTGCCATGCACCATCGGCGGCGGCGCGAAGTCGTAGAGGAAGTGCGTTTCCAGATGCACCACGTTGTCCGGCAGCGCGTAGGCCATCTCGCCATAGTCCTGTCGGCGGCTGCCGATGAAGACGATGCCGAACCGGATATCGGGGAAGGCGCGGATCATCTGATTGACCCAGCTCGACACCCCACCACTCACATAAGGAAACGTGCCTTCCAGAAGCAGCATGACGTCCGCGGACGTTCCCTTGACCAGAATCTCGCTCATGATTGCCAGTACCGCAGCAGGGGCCGCACCAGTGGGAGCGGCGAAGGACTGTCGAAATCCGCCATCAGGCGGCGCACGGTGGCATAGTCGCGTTCCAGGTAAGCCGCCTCGGCAAGCAGCGGCAACACGCGATCACGCGCGAAGCCGAGCGCTTCGGCACGAGCCAGGAACTCGCGCGCCTCGGCGGGCGCGTTGCGCGTCAGCGCCAGCCGGCCGCGCATGTACCAGAGCGCGGCGATGTTGCCGTCGATCTCCAGTGCCGCGCTGGCGTAGCGCTCCACCTGGCTGGCCGTGTAGCGGTACACATCGCCCTGCACCAGGTTCTGGTAGATCAGTTCCCAATACAGGTCAGCCAGCCGCTGGTTGATCTCCCCGCGCGCCTGCGGGCTGTCAGCCGACTCCAGACGGGGCAGCTCGGCCAGGATCTTCTGCGTAAGCTGCTTTTCCGCGCCATCGAGCATGCCGTAGGCCAGCAGCCGGATATCGTCGGTGCTGTCGGCCAGCAGTTCGCGCAGCACCGGGCTGGCCGTTCGCGTGGGCATCGACTGCATGGCTACCAGCGCAGTCATGCGCTCGGGCAATGGCGCGCGCGTATTGCCGAGTTGCGCGCGCAGCCGCGCGCCCCCGCCATGGGTCACACGCTGGATCAGGTGGGTGACGAACTCGGGCAGCGCCACCGATGCAATACCGCTGTTGCTGCCACGGCGCGGGAACAGTTTCGAGAACAACAGGCTGCCCATGCACACCAACACGCCACCCGCCGGCACGAAGAAGCAGAATGCTGCCAGATAGCCGTAGCTCCACACGAAAGGCGTCCGGAAGCGGCGCGGCAACAGGCGCCACAATGCCAGCCCCAGCAGCGCCGCAGCCGCGCCTTGCAGCGTCAGGAAGCCCAGCAACAGCGGCAGCCCCGTTCCGCCGCTGAACAGCAGCGCCAGGGCGGAGATCTGGAAGGCGGCGCCTCCGAAGGTCAGCTTGCCCATGGGTCAGCCTGCCCGTGCCGGTCCGGCGCCCGCCACGCTGACGTCGCGCGTGCCATCGGCCTGCACGGCCGTGATCGTGGACGCCCCATCGAGCTGGCAGCGGTGCAGCAGCCGCATAAGCGCCTCCTCCGCACCCTCAGCGGGCACCGAGAGCGTGTAGACGCCAATATGCGCGCTCGAGAAATCGGTGCCGAACTGCGCGCGCAGCATGTCCTCGATACGCACCAGATAGGCGGATACCGCCTGGGCGTCCGACAGTGGCATCAGCGTCAGCATGGCCCGGTGATGGGCGTTGCGCACCGGCCAGGCCACATCGAGCGCACGACGGCTGCGCACGACCTGCTCGAACAGCGCATCGCGCGCTTCGTCGAGGTCGAAGACCAGCGCCACCACCGAACTTTGGATGCCCGTCTCGTGACGCAGCCGCGACAGCCGCGCGTAGTCGAGCGCGAACGCATACGGAATAGCCGGTGCCATTTCCTGGATGCCGTGCGTGGCGCGGGCGTGTTCCACGCCATCGGCGTAGTAGCCCATCAGCACCATCAGCATCTGCAGGTTTTCATAGGTCAGCGACAGGAACGGCATCCGTTCCACGACCAGCACGCCAATCAACCGGTCCGACCCCGCCAGCACGGGCGCGACGGCCACGTATCGCGTCTGTGCGTCCTGCTGGAGCCCCGTGGAACGCAGATGCGCCAGCGCGCGTGTTTCGAGGCAATGCCGCACGAGCGGATCGTTGACGTCGATCTCGAAGGCCGGGCCGATGCTGGCCACGGCGTTCGGCACGACACGCTCGCCATCGCAGGCATAGAGCGCCGCGCCCTCGACCTGACAGGCCTGCGCGACGACCTGGAGCATCGGCTGCGCGCCAGCGAGCGGGCCGGTATTGCCGCCGTTCATCGCGTCCTGCAGGGCCACCGCGCGCAGTTGCGACAACGTGTCGCGCAGCGTCGTCGGGCGCGCCAGCAGATCGTTCTCGAGCCGGGCATGAGAGATGCGCAGCAGGTAGTGGTTCTTCGTCAGCGCGGCCAGCCGTTCGTCGAGATAGCGATTCACGGCCCGCGCTCGCGCCAGGCGCGTATTCCACACGTCCCCGAACTGCCCCGCCACCAGCACGAGCAGCAGCCCGCCCATGAAGAACATGCGCGGGAAGGCGCCACTGTGCGCGCCGATCTCGTCGAAAAAGAACCAGCCGCCCAGCAGCATCAGCACCGCACCAACGCCCACCAACGTGCCATAGCGCAGCGCCAGAATCACCGGCAGCAACCAGGCCCATGGAAAGCCCATGCCCAGCAGCAGCGGATTCTGCGGCAGCACTAGCCAGGTGATGCCCATTGCCGCCGCCATGATCACGATCATCTCGATCACGGCTGCCGCACCGCCACCCGCGGGCGCCAGCCAGCGCGCGTAGCGCCCGCCCAGGCCGATGCCCTGCCCCTGGCGCCTTGTCTCCACGGTCTTGGCCACGTCTCTCCCCCGTCCTTCCGTGCTCAACCCTGCATCAGCGGCGCCAGCAGGCGACGCAGCAGCTTCTGCGCCACGCCCGAGAGCGACTCGCGGCTCCAGCCGGCGTTGCTGCCGGTGGCCGACCACACCACCTGGCCGCTGGCCACGTCGATCAGCTGCAGCGAGATGCCCACGGCGGGTTCGCCGTCGACGCCGACCTTGTAGCGCCACTCCTGCACCGAACCGGTCAGCGCGTAACGCGCGCGCTCGCCACGGGCCCACTCGAGCGCCTTGCCCACCGACTCGCGCTCGGCCGGTTCGAACAGCGTTTCCGGGTTCAGCGAGGCCGGGTAGCGCTTGAGGTTCGCCACGCCGCCGGTCTTCAGCAGCGATTCGGCGATCGCCTCGGCACGCAGGCCAGCCTGGGGCGTTTCGGTGTTGTTGACGATGGGCAGCACCGCCACCACGTCACCGGGCGACATCTGCGGCGCGCGGCCCACGTCGGTCACCGCGCAACCAGCCAGCCACAGTGCCGCGCCGAGCGCGCCACACCAGGCCATCAAGCGGCCCATGCGAGTCGTCATCCTGTTCATGTTTTCCATCCCCCTCGTTACTCTCAAGAACTCGATCATCAGTATTCACTATCAGTAGAGCCAGCGATATCGCAAACCCACTTCCGTCAGCGGCGTGCCGCCGTTGCGGGACGCGGTTTCATGCAGCACGTACATCGACATGTGGTCGTTGCCGAACACCGAACCAGCCATGCCAAGCTGGCCGCGGAAGTTGTGCCCCGCGCGCGAGTCGTAGAGCGCCCCAACGTCCAGGAAGGGCCGCCACTTGCGCGTGTAGTCGTCGAGCAGTTCGGTGCCAAAGCCGAACAGCACACCCGCCTGCGTGAAGTTCTGCGGCATGTAGAACGCAGGCGTAGCGTCGCCACCGGCGGGCACCAGCCGCTGCATCGTGGGCGTCAGCGCGCCGCCGTTGGTGTTGTAAATGCCGCGCGTGCCGACGATGCGGACCGTGTAGTCGGGATACTGCGTGCGAATGCGATAGCCGGCCTCCACGTCGTAGACCATGCCGTGCCCCAGCGAACTGCGGTCCTGTCCGTAGAAGCGGTCGTACTCGATCCGTCCGCGAATGAACTCGCGCAGCCCCAGCCGCCATGTCGCGCCCAGTTCGACCAGGTCCTTCATGCCGCCCACACGTAGTTGCGCCGATTCATCCGCCTGCTGGTTGTAGCCGAGCCGGCCAGTGAAAGACACCCGATCCTCCAGGTTCCACGCGCCAGTCAGCCGCGCCGTGGTGAAGCTCTGCAGGCCGTCGCGACGCCCCACGCCCAGCAGCCAGAGTTTCTGGGTGTCGCGGTAGGTCAACGCCAATTCGGCGCGACGGTCGCTGCCAGGCACGTTGTCGAGCGCAGTACGGTCGGTCGAGCGCTGATCGCGGAACACGCCGCGCAGGTTCAGCGCATAGCCGTCCCAAAGCCGGGCACCGCCGGCCAGGCTGTACTCGTAGAACTCCAGCGGATTCTGACGCTGGTACGACGCGCGCGGCTCGATTGCCTGGGCGTTGAACAACAGTGCGTCCTGCAGTGTCTGCTGCAGCGAGTCATCGGTGCGCGCCAGTTCCTGCGTTTCAAACGCCTGGGTCTGGGCAGCGGAAAGTCGGTCGAGCTGGCGATTGACCTCGATCTGGCTCAGCACAGGCACCTTCCCGGCCTTGCGCTCCATGATCCGGTCGAGCTTGTCCATGTCGTTGTCGTCGAGCGCAATCGCGATCTCGGCATACGCGGGCCGCTGCAGCCGCTCGGCGTACTGACGGGCCAGCCAGGCTCGCGCGAGTTCGTTCGACTCCGACGACATCGCCCAGGCCAGCGCCACCTCTCGACTGGCGGCCGTGAGCTGCGCCTGTCTGCGCCGTTCGCGTTCCACCAGCGCCGGCGGCGGCGTCACCTCGAGCGGGGACAAACCCGGCACGTTACCGAGCTGCGAGGGCGATTTTGGATCGCTGGGCGCAGCCTGCCGCGCGGCGACGCTTTCGCGGTCGCGCCGCAGCATCTCGACGACGAGTCCACGCGACACATCGGCCGAGGCAAAGATCTGCCCGAGCGCGATCATCTGCCGACGGAGATCCGAGCGTGCCGGACGGCCCTGCGCATCTTCTTCGTCTTCATCGGCATACTCGTCGCCGGCGCTTTCCTCGGCCCACTTCGCGCCACCCACGGCCCACGTACGATGCAGTTCGACCCATGCCTCCCGGCGGATACGCCAGGCCAGATCGGTCTGGCCGATAGCCTCGCAGGCATCGGCGGTCACACCAAGCCAGAGCGGATCGGCGCTCTTGCCACGCTGCATCTTTCGCAGGAAGTGCAAGGCGGTGCGGCCGTCCTGGAAGCGCATCGCGCCTGCCGCGTAGGCGCCCCAGAGGCTCGGATCATTCTCCGCCTCGGGCTTCAGCCGCAGCATCACCGCGCGCACCTCGGTGTCGGTACCCATGTCGACGAGTGCCCACAGCAATGCCCCGTAGGTTTCGCTATCGGCATCGGCCTGCCCGATGGCATGACGCAGGTCGGCAAGCGCGCGTTCGTGGTTGCCGGTCGCGCGCCAGTACTCGGCGCGACGCATCAGGAAGCCCGCCGACGATTCGGCCTGTCGCGTCTGCTCGGGAGTCAGGCTGGCCAGCATCTGCTCGATGCGGATATAAGCGTGCGCTCGCGTGTAGTAGTACATCGCCAACTGAAGCTCATCGAGCTTGCCGTTCTTGCGCCAGCCTGCCTCTGCGATGCGGCCGGCGTCGATCGGCCAGCGATCGTAGTACTCGATCAGGTTCGAGAAATCGTCGTCCTCGGTGTCGCGAACTTCGGCCAGGCAGTCGTTGCGGGCAGCGCCGGGCGGCATCGCCATGCAGTGATCGTCATGACTCTTGGCCATCGAGATCATCATCTGGCGATAGCCGTACTTGAGCAGATCGTCCCGCTGCGTCAGGCGAGCAAGCTGGGTGTACGTGCGCCAATAGAGCAGGTCCTGCGTGCCGGCCTTGTCGCGCGCGGGCAGCATCGCGTCCATCGCCTGATCCAGCCGGCCGCGCACGAACAGTATGTTGGCACGTTTGAGCGCGTAGAGCGGGCGCGCGCCGAAGCGCTTCTCCAGTTGGCCGTAGAGCTCGAACGCGCGGTCGTCCTTGCCGGCGCGCTCGGCCAGTTCGGCATTGCGCTCCATCACCTGACGCCCGTTCGGCCCGTTGGCGAGCCCGTCGAGGAATGCCATGCCGGCCTCCGGCTCGCCGAGCCGCTCGTAGGCCGCGACGACCTCGTCGATCGTCTTCAGATCGCCGCCCGCCGCACGATGCCGCAACGCCGCCAGATAGGCGCGGTCATCGTTGAGGCCCGGCGCCAGTCGCATCACGTTGTTCCAGGCGCGTTCGTCGTTGGTCTCCTGCGCATACTTGAGCCAGCTTTGCAGCGCGACCATTGGCTGGCGATTCCATTCGGCCACCTGCGCCAGACGCTCGCGCCAGACGGCGTCGTTGGGCAACTTGTCCACGGCCGTCTGCGCCACGCGCTGGGCCTGATCGAGCTTGCCCGCGGCCAGGAACACGCGGTAGGCCAGGTCGTAATCGTCGGGATTGAACGTCTTGCCATTGGCGACGGCCGTGGCCACTTCTGCCTTCGCCGTCTCCTGGGCCTCAGCCTGCGTGATGTCGCGCGTGGCCGGCTTCGTCGCCACGCCAGACGCCGGGATCGCGTCCGCGGCCACACGACGCAGGCCGAATTCGCCCACCTGTTCGCGCAAGGCAAGGCCGTGCGGACCGTCGAGGAACACAACGCCGCGCGCGAGCCACGGCTCGGTATCAGAGACCCGGCGGAGGTTCCGCTGCCGTTCGGCCTGTGCGAGCTGCGTGCTCTTCGTCGGCCGGTTGGCCGACAGCTTGAGCAGGCGCTCCACATACTTCGCCGCGATATCCGGCTTGTTCGCCGCCAGCGCCAGTCTGGTCAGATAGCGCAGTACCTCGGCGTCATCGAGCAGCTTTCCACCATGGCGCTCGGCTTCGGCCAGCGCTTCATCGAGCAGATTGCCGGCCTGCAGTGTCTGCAGGGCCTGCAGGAACAGCGTGCGCTGCTCGTAGAGATTCTTCGCGCGGGCCTGCGCCTCGAACAACGCGCGAGCGGAATCGCGATAGTTGCCGCCCGCCAGGGCGATGCCGGCAAGCTGGCGATTATAGAAATCCACGTTGGCCGGGTCGCGCACGCTGAGTTCGCGGAAGAGCTTCACGGCGGCCGCCGCATTGCCGACCTGGCGCGACTGCGTGGCCAGCGTCTGCAGATCGGCCACCGACCAGGCGCGCAGCATCTCCGGCGTGGTGGCGTCCTTGAGCAGGCCGTTCATCATGGCCAGACGCTCCACGCGCTCGGGGGAATCCGGCTGGGCCGCATAGGCGCGTTGCTGCGCGATCTCGATGCGCGTGCGCAGGATCTGGCCCGTCAGGTCCTGACCCTTCACCGCCAACATGCGTTCGAGCATCGTCTCGGCATCATCCAGCCGACCACTGCGGGCGTACTGTTCGGCCAGCACGCTCATGAAGTTCGTATCGTTGGGCGCTACGCGCGACCACGCCTCGAGATAGGCCACGGTCAGGCCATCGACGGCCCTCCCCTGACCAAGCAGGCGCTCACGCAGGGTCTCGCGCGGGAACATCAGCGCCAGCCCGACCCCCACGATCGCGGTAAAGGTCAGAACCAGCGCCGGCGGCAACAGCCGCTCGCGCTCAGGCGCCGCAGCGGACTTCGACTTGTTGCTGGACATGGATCGGATCATTGACCGCCGGGGTATCGAAACGCAGCGTATTGCGATCGCGCACACCGGTTACTGGCTTGCCATCGATGGAAACACTGCACTGGCCCGCGTTGGCGAGCCGGAAGAACGGCTTGTAATAGCCGGCGAAGGTAAAACGGGTGACATTGCCATCGCGGCGCCAGTCGCGCACGAGACCGTTGGCCTCGGGCAGCTCCGGCACCGACTGCGTGGCCGTGGGTACGAAACGGAAGCGCGCATTGCCACCATCCAGATGCACGTAGACGCCGCCGCCCGGCGCCGGCGATGAACCTGTCACGCCGGTTGCGGTGGCCACGTCGGGCACGCCCGCGCCTGTCCAGCGCAGATTGCGCAGGTTGCCATCGCCCCGCACGCGCCACGCGCCACTGGCCGGCGCGCCGTCGGCGCCATCGCCCAACTCGCGGGCCACGGCCATCCCCTGCCAGTCAATCACCTTGAGCACGTAGTCGGTGGAATGCATCGGCAGCAAGTTCTGCGTCAGCACGTAGTCATAGACCTTGCGCAGCGCCTTCAGCGATGCCACCTTGGTGCCCGAGTAGCTGTGGTAGTAGATGTTCACCGCCTTGAAGCGGTACGGCTTCTCCGTCATCTCGTACGTTTCGATCACGCGCTCGAAGCCGTAGTACGGTCCATGCCACAGGTTCGTATAGACGTTCTCGTTCTGGTTGGTCGCGAACACCTGGAACGTGTGATCCGCCTTGTGGATGCCCAGCGGAGCGATGGCGGTCCAGGTCGGATTGCTGCGCGTGATCAGCGTGTCGCCGCCATTCATGTTCAGCACGCCAGCGGCTTCGGTCAGCTTGAGCGCCTCGGGCGGGGCCTGGCAGTCGCCGGGCCACAACACCAGCTTCACCGGCTTGTTCGGTGACAGCACCTTGTTGATGTAATCGATCGAGCCGCCGATTTCACGGTTCAGGTCCATCTTGTAGCCCGGAATTGCCAGGTGATAGGTGTCATCGCCCTCGATGATCCTGGCGTTACTCTCCTGTCCCGGCACGGTCCGGCCCCATTCGAACGGATGCGAATAGGTATGGCTGGCCACCTCGACATACGGCTGCGCGAAGATCTTGCGGGCGATCGGCTCCAGTTCCGGTGCCAGCTTCGGATACATGCCGCTCTTGCCGACCTCGCCTTCGATCACGGACATCGTCATCGGCAGGCGGTACCGGTCGAAGATCTCGCGGAACAGCACCTCGCCCGAATAACCGCCACCGGGAATCTCAGCCTTCGAGGCAAACCCATCGCCATCGATATGGATGGTCAGCAGCCGGCGGCCGCTTTCGGTGGTGGAATCCGGCACGGGCATCGACGGCAGGCGCAATGCCTCGCGCAGGAAGTCGATCGGTTGCACGATCCAGCGGTCCTGCCCCTTGGGCGTGTTCTGCCGCACCGCGTAGGGGCCCATCACATATCCGCCCCAGGCCGTGATCGCGGCGGCGTCATACGTCAGCGTGCCCGAGCGCAGGCGCAGCAGCGTGCGCGTGTTCGCCGCGCCATCGCGTATCTGCACTGGCACCGCATCGGTACGGTCCGGGGCCACTTGCTGCTCGAAGCCCATCATCTTGTCCTGCGACACGATCTGGACGTCGCCCGAGGTGCGGCCCTTGACTACCTTCAGGTCCAGCATCCGTGCCAGCGCCCCGTCAGGCTGCGCGCCAAACCCGTTCATGAAGACCACGGGGATGCCCTGGCGGATCTGTTTCTCCGCCCAGGCGTAGAAGCGGCCCGGGTTCTGGCGGATATTGCCGTTGGTCCAGACCACCACGCCGGCATAGCGGTCGGGGGTGATCTCCGGCAACGTGTCGCGCGTTTCGGCGAAATCGACGCGATAGCCCAGATAGTTGAGCGGCATCGACAGGAAACGCACGCCGACGCTGTCGTCGATGGAAACATCGAGCTCGTTTTCCTGCACCACCAGCACGCGGCGCGGCATGACCTCAAACGGCCCGACGCCCACGGTCTGCAGCCCGGAATCGGTGACATAAGGGGTGATGCCCAGAGCGCCGATACGACGCGCGGTGTCGCGTCGGCATTGGGCGTCGGTGGGCGGGCAGTAGTCGATCGAGATCACGGGCAGGCCGTACTGCTCGCGGACAATGCGCGCCTGGTTAAGCAACCAGTCACGGTCCTGCTGACTGACTTCGGTGTACGTGCCCTGCGCCTGGTTCCAGCCGCGGAACAGCGATTCAAACACCACGCCGTAGGCCAGCGAATGCACCTGGGGCAGAATCTCGAAGCCACGGTTGAACAGCAGCTTCGCGTCTGGATAACGCGCCTTGATTGCCTGGAGCACACGCACCATGCCGGCTTCCTGACGCGCGCGGTCGGCGTCGGTCTTGGCCACGAGATGGTACGAATCGAGCGTGTCGAGGAAAAAGCCGCGATAGCCGCGTTCCCACAGCGGCGTGATTACCTTGTCGACATAGAAGGCAGGCCAGCCGTCGGCGGCCTGATCGACGACTCTGGCGTTCCATGCGTCATTGCTGCCGGAAAGCCAGGCCTTGGGGATGTCCTTGAAGTACGCGCGGCTCGGCAGGACTTCGCCGACGCTGACATATGCGAACCAGGCTGTGTTTGGTGTTTTGGCGCTACGCGGATCGAAGCCGCTATCGGGCTCCACGACGGCCACGTCGAAGGCCTGCAGCATGTCCACGGGTGGGCGGGCGCCATAGTGAAATGCCACGCTCGGCGCGACGCGCGCCGGCGCCGGTGACTGCGCCAGCGCCGCGGTCGACGGCGTCAGCGTGCCAAGCACAAGCCCTACACCGGCTGCCACAATGGCAATCACGGCCATCACTACACGCCACGCACCGGATCGCGAGCGGCCTGTCGGCCCATCCCTCTCCTCGAAAAGTCCCCGAATCCATCGCTGTAATTGCTTCACTGGCTTAAAGTCCGCTGCTGTTATGACGGTTGCCGATGGCGGCGCGCAGGCCCTGCTCGCATACATGGCCCGCATCTCGGACGATGCCCAAGCCTTTATTATGCCTTACGCATCACTTCTATATAGGATTTTTCGGGTATTCGGAAAAGGCTGTTGATTCGGTGTTGTAGGTCAGCATCTACATTTCAATTTTGATTTCGTAGATTGCTGTTGACAGCCTGCATTCTTG